>CAVBHN010000014.1:0-56617 GCA_963595425.1 Faecalibacterium sp. CAG:74
TTTGAACGTTCGAGGATGTGTTTTACTGTTTAATTGTCAATGTTCTTTGCTGTTTTTAAGTATCTCTCGCCGACAGCTTTTATAGAATACCACCCGACATTTCATATGTCAACAACTTTTTTAAATTTTTTTGCAACTTTTTTTCTTATTTATTTTTTCACTTATGTAAGTCCGATGAGCCTGCACACTCTCTTGTTTTACATCTCCCTATATTAATTTACTGCTCTATCGTCCAGCCTGCCTCTTTAACGCTGTCCCTGATACTTGACAACGATAAATATTCAACCTCTTCCCCGCTGTTGACCGCCTTTACCTGAAGAAGCTCTGCAGCTACAATTTCCTTGAGATGATCCTTTGTGTCCATTTTTATGGTTTCTGTATATATTCCGTCTGCTTCGTTGAAGCTGTATTCAACTCCGTCAACCTTTCCCATATTTTCCTTTGCATCGCTCACTATATCATCCATCTTCTTTTTTTCCTCGTCAGTATACTGACTTGTATCAACAGTTGTTATCTTTGTAATAGATGTAATCCTATCATCCTGTGCATCTGCATGCATTTCAATTTTTGTGCCATCCTGATCTATACTGCATACCAGGGCGTCATTCGTAACCTGATCACCTGATGTCTCTTTTGCTGTCGATGCTGCTGTATTTTCATTCGATGCTCCGCAGGCAGTCATTGAAATTGCCGCAGCGCATAAACAAGCTGCCAGCGCAAATCTCCTTTTCATTTTACTTTACCTCATTTAATGCATTAGTAATCTCTTCCGCTCTTTTTATATCTCCCGGATTTGTTATCTTGATGTTGTCATATGAGCCCTTAAACAAATGAACCCTCGTATTCGTCTTTCTTTCAACAACCATGGCATCATCGGTAATACCCTTCTTGTCCTCATCAGTCAGTGCAAAATATGCCTTTAAAATCAGCTTATATGCAAATATCTGCGGAGTCTGAATAAGCCATGTATGTGCTCTGTCAGGGGTATCCGTAACTATATTTTCATCATCGGTCACCTTGATTGTATCGGATGTCAATACAGCCGCCACTGCAGCATCATGCTTAAGCACGGTCTCATAGCCTCTGTCAATTATATCGCACGTAAGCATAGGTCTTGCCCCATCCTGAATAAATACATAATCCGCAGAGATATCGACAGCCATAAGCCCGGCAAATACAGAATCGTATCTTTCCCTGCCGCCTGCAACTATGGCTTCAACCTTTTCCATATTATATTTTTTTACTATTTCATCGGCACAATATTCAATCCATTCCTCGGATGTTACTATTATTATTTCATCTATTTTATCAGACTCGGACAGTGCCTTAAGCGAATAATACAGCACCGGCTTGCCATTAAGCTCGAGAAACTGTTTCGGTATATCAGAGCCGTATCTTTGTCCCTTTCCGGCTGCCACCACAACCGCACTGCAAAATTTCTTCTCCTGCGTCATAACAGCATATCTCCTTTATTATCTTTCACCTAATTTCAGATTGGGAACTGCATTCAAATCCCATCCGGCCAGATTGCCTTTTTTGTATTCATAATATGCAGCCGCACCTATCATAGCCGCATTATCGGTACACAAAATAGGATCAGGGCAGTATAAGCTTACATTGTTTTTTCTGCATGCTTTTTCAAATTCCGCTCTGAGCGTTTTATTTGAAGCAACTCCGCCCGCAAGCGCAAGCTTATCCATCGAATAATCCTTTACCGCTGCCATTGCATTGCCTACCAGTACATCTGCTACTGCCTGCTGAAACGAAGCCGCTATATCTGCTTCATTGATTTTCTCGCCGGTCATATTTGCCTTATTTATATAATTAAGCACTGCTGATTTCAGACCGCTGAAGCTGAAATCATATTGTGCCTGTGCTACATGTGCCCTCGGAAAATCTATCGCAAAGGGATTTCCCTCCTTTGCCTTTCTTTCGATCTTGGGTCCTCCCGGATATCCGAGTCCTATCGCACGAGCCACCTTGTCAAAGGCTTCTCCTGCCGCATCATCCCTTGTTCGTCCAAGTATTTCAAATTCTCCGTAATCCTTCACTATTACAAGATGCGTATGGCCTCCAGATATTATTTCACACATAAACGGAGGTTCAAGCTTTGGACTTTGAATATAATTTGCCGAAATATGTCCCTCAATATGATGAACTCCCACCAAAGGAAGACCTGCCGCAAATGCAAGTGCTTTAGCCTCTGCGACACCTACCAGCAGCGCTCCGACAAGCCCCGGACCATATGTAACGCCTATAGCTGTTATGTCATTTAAGGTTACGTTGGCATCTGACAGTGCCTGCCTGATCACCTGATTTATTCGCTCTATATGCTTTCTTGATGCTATTTCAGGAACTACTCCGCCATACAGAGTATGTATATCTATCTGTGATGATATAACATTAGACAAAACCTCCCGACCGTTTTTTACAACCGCAGCCGCTGTTTCATCACATGAGCTTTCTATTCCAAGTATAAGACAATCACTCATTTTATTCCTCTTCATCTTCAAATTTTAGTTCGGCACACATTCCGTCTTTGCCAAGTCTTGCCGCCGGGAATATTTCCTTTATCTCCTTTATGTACCATTCGGGATGTATATTAACCGGCGAATAATGTGTGAGCCACATTTCACCTACGTTTGCTGCAAGTGCAAGCTTTGCAGCCTCCTGCATCATCATGTGCTTATATTCCTTAGCCTTTGAGAGCTTGTCCTTATCTCCGTACATACCCTCACAAATAAAAATATCCGAACCTGCTGCATGCTCGGCAATCGACTCTGTAGGCCGGGTATCTGTGGTATAAGTGACCTTAAGTCCCTTCCTGCTTTCGCCAAGCACCATATCAGGTGTATATATAATTCCGTTTTCCTCGATTGTATTGCCCTTTTGCAGCATATTCCAATATTTAAGAGGTATACCGGCATTTTTTGCCTTTTCAACATCAAACCTTCCGATTCTGTGGATCTCGATCGTATATCCGTAGCATATCGTATTGTGTCTGACCTTAAATGCCGTTATATTGTATCCGTTTATGCTGAAATGCTCTTCAGCTTCGGTAATTTCTGTCAATTCCAGCTCAAAGGGCAGCTCGGGAGCAATTACTCTGAGTCCCGCTACCACTCTTTCAAGACCTTTCGGTCCTATTATCCTTAAGGGCTCTGTCCTTTCGGAATTCGCCATTGCAAGAAGTATTCCGGGCAGACCGCTTATGTGATCGGCATGGTAATGTGTAAAGCAAATAGTATCGATCTGCTTAACTCTCCAGCCTACCTTCTGGATTGCAATCTGTGTTCCCTCGCCGCAATCCACAAGCATACTGCTTCCGTTATATCTTGTCATAAGAGATGTAAGCCACCTGTATGAAAGCGGCATCATCCCTCCTGTTCCCAACAAACATATATCAAGCATATTTAATATGTCCTTTTCTACTGATCCACGCTTGAATGATATTCCTTTATCCATTCATCAAGGCTATTGTCAATATCATTCGGTATTTTATCGATTTTCACTGATTCTATTTCTCTTGAAATCTCATCGCACCTGTCAGGCGGTATTTCCATTTTTCTCTCAAAATCCTCCAAGGCCTCGATTCCGCCGTCAAAATATATCGCCTTCATATATGCCTTGAAAAATACCGTTGACGGATCCGTTATATGTGCCTTTTTGAAGCATTCAAGTGCCTTTGTTGTCTGAAACAGTCTTGCATACGCACAGCCCATATTGTTGTATATGCTTGCAGTAAAATAAGATGGCAGCTCCTTTATCTCCGGCATTTTGAGCGTATTCTCATACAGCTCTATGCATCTTTTGTATTTGCCGAATCTTATAAGCGTATCTCCCTTTTTTTTCTGTCTTTCAACCTCTGTCATCAGATTAAGGGCATCCATTTTAATCTTTAATTTTCTTAATTCACCTTCGGTAAAATAATGACTCTTTACAAAAAGGTCATACAGATCCTTTACCTTAAGATTGCACTCCCTCTTTAGCCATACATCAAGAGCCGGTGCATCTGTCACTTCATCTGCAAGCGCGAGATTGTTGCTTAAAAAATAGCAAAGCTCCTCTACTGAATAAACGTTTAAATGTACATTTTCTATATAAAACGGAATATCCGCAAGCTTATGCCTGCAAAGCAGATAATTTCCCATATTACCTCCGCATTTTTAGATTAACCTATAATGAATCACTCCATGTCAGCTTAGACGACGGAAAAAGCTCTCCGAATCCCATATCCTTTACGGTTACAACACATTTCTCCGGTGATTCGAACCTTAGCTTGACTTTCAGTCTGGTTGTTTTCGGAGGCCTTTGCGGCAGTCCATCAAGCGGCATTGAATATTTCGCTCTTTTGCCGTTTTCCATTCGGCTCACACGAAACACAAGATTTCTTTCATTATTAAGAATGATCTCACATTCACTTTCCGACTCATACCAATGCTTCCCTGCTGTAATAAGCGGATAATATGTAGGAAGACCCGATGTCATTATATCCATTCCGATATTTTTCCGTACCAAATCATTTCCAAGAAAGATGCTTCCTGTAATCTGCGCCTGTGAGCTTTTTTCCCTTGCCGCAAAGCATGCACCCTTCGAAAACAGATTGTCTCCGTAAAATACCTTTCTCTGTGCACGACATAATATATTCAGTGATTCCGTTGCCCAGCGTCTGTTAAAGCCTCTTCCTACAAGGAAAAAGCTGGAAAAATCCAGTCCCTCTGTTTTTTCCTTTATAAATTTGGCAAACTGTATATCCTTTTCCTTTATATTATACGAAAGCTCTGTCTGTCCGCCCGATATTACCGTAACAGTTGCCGGCTTTGTAGTCCTGTCTGTATTAAGGATCCTGAATTCCACGTTACTTTCATCATGAAAGTAAAACATACCGACTCTGCGGCTGTATATCTCATGTCTTTGGTAGTATGTATGATAATAAAAGCTCTCATCAAAGCTTTGCATAGCCGCCTGTCCCGTTCCGAGCTCCAGGCGCCTGAATGCCTTTTCCGCTGTTTGGGTAAATGCCTTTGTTATCCTTGGCACCGTAAGCATCAAAACGTTTATCTGCTCCTTCGGCCTCTTAATCCCTGCAAAGGCTATTGCCTGCTTTATAAGCTCAGTAAGCACTATCTCCGGTTCAAACGTTCTGCCGTTTGCTTCAAAGCTTCTTCCCGATAATAATGTCTCATATACATTGTCAAAGAGGATACAGCCCTCCCTGTTGGCAAAATAATCAGCTTCTATTCCGTATTTCCACTGTGCATTTCCTTCTACATATGCCATATGTGCCGGACATTCCGCATGGCTTCCTCCGGCTGTTACCATAACCGTAACCGCATCCTTTTCTGATGCATCATATATGCATAGTCTGACCTCTCTGCTATTTAGCTCGAGCCCTACAAAATGTGTCTCAGCCATGCGTCCTCCCTATTTAATCAAGTATTTCAAACATTTCCTCGGCAAATTTCTTGCTTTTAAGATACTGCTTGACTGCCAGGTGCATCTTGTCAGATGCCCCAAGCTTTTTTGCCATTAATATCCTGTTCAGCAGCTGGTATTTGGTTCTGCCTTTTGTTTTGCTTTCCTCTATCTCAAGCTGCCTTATATCTGTTTTTTGTATTCCGTCCTTTGTATCAGCTGCGAAATAATAATCGAGCTCCTCTCCGAAAAACAGGAGAAATTCTCTTGAATAGAGTCCCTTCACACATTCCTCTACCGGCTCGCTTCTCCATTCGGGCTCCTTATTTGTATCACTTCTGAGCCTGAAATAAATCGATGCCTTTTCGCCGCTTCTTAAATTCGCCTCGGCAAATACCTTGTCCTCCAGCTGATAGCCCTCGGTTATGTCCTCGGGAAATTCCTTAAAGAAGCCGAGCCTTACACCCTTTTTGTCACAATTTGCTATAAGCTTTTTGATAAACAGCTTTTCCTCGTCTGTAAATTCTTTTTTTGCGGCTTTGTATTTCAGCCATGCCAAATTGCAGAATATGCTTTTATTTTCATATTCCTCACAGAAGCTTTTAAGTCTTTGCGCTGTTTTATCCGCTATCATTCTGTTTTTTAAAATAAACAGCATAGCCAGGAATGTAAGATACGCGGCTCTTATATGCGGCTTTCCGCTTTTTTTAGAATAATCCTCAAATATTTCCTCTCCATTTGAGGATGTTCTCATAGCAAACATCGATACGAGAAGATATCTTTCCTCTATTCCATATGTATCAAGTCCAAAGCTTGCCATATCCTTTATAAAACTCTCCAACTCCCTAGTTCCGAGAACTGCATATTTCCCGATGTATTCCAGAATCTCCTCCGTATATACTCCGGTTTTATAAATATGATATGCAATATCAAGCGTCTCCTCATCTGCCTCATCTTGATTTGATTTGATCTTATGTATTGCAAGCTTTATAAGAAGTGCCGGACTTATCCCTTCATAGCCCAGGCTGTTAACAAGATTAAATGCCTTGTCATATTGTCCGAATTGGATCAGGAATTTAAATGTATTTTCCTTATCGAGCTGTCCATAGGTAAGCTCCTTCATGCTTTCAGCATATCTGATAAGATGCCACTCGTCACTGTGCCTGCTGAAGTAGGTGATAAGCTTGTGTCTTGTCCGATCTCTGTATTCTCTTGTAAAATAAAGATTCTCGGCTGCTTTCCAGAAGCTCATAAGATTTTTGCTGTTTATCTCAACCTGCCATACCTTTTCGTGGCATACATAGAGCTGCATTCCGGTATCCCACATTCCGAAATACATGCAGCTTTTGGCAAGGCTCTTTATATCCATAAGCTGATCAAGCTTATAATCTACAGTAGCCGCAAATCGGCGTTTTTTTTCATCCTCAAATAAAATACAGGCATCCTCGCTGTATATATCGGGATACGCCGTCCTTTCTCTTACAGGATAAATTTTCATATCTCTAAGCGCCGGATGACAAACTATTACATTTCTGATCTTACTGTCATTGACTGTAAGCTTATGCTTAAATAAAATATCAGATAAATATCCGGCATCCTCTACACTTATGCATTCAGGATAAAATTCCCCATAAAGCACGGCATAGTATTCATTTATACGTCCCTTTTTCAATGCTGCCGCTGCAAATTCCCTTGCAATTTTTTCATAATTTTCATATGAAATAGGATCATTCTCCTTATCCTTTATGATCGACGCATATAAATAAGCCTTTTTTCGATCACCTATTCCGAAATTATATGAAAAATAAAGCTTTATTGCTGCAGGAAGCGGTGTCGTATCGCTTTCAGCTCTTGTTTCAATATAATATTCAAAGAGCCTTGTGATTCTTACATCCTCCTCAACCGCCCTTGCATACCATCTGTAATAAATCGGATCTGTAGGATTGTCGTTCATTATATGCCTGCATATAGCTTCGAGTATTTCTTTTTTTCCATACTTTTCATATCCGTTTGTAAGCAGGCTGTATAACGTAGGATAAAATATCTTTACATTTTCACTTAAAAATGCCGCTCTTAAAAGAAGACCCTCTGTGATGATTCCTTCCTTTTGAGCAAATATCAAAACTCTTATAAGGAACGGCGAAAGCCTTCTCAAAAGTGATTCCTGTGCACTTAAAAGCTTCCATGCTCTCAAATACAAAAACGGGCTCCTGCATCCGAGCTCATAAACCTTTTCAAGCTCCGAAAGTCCCCACGGCGAATTGTAGCCATGCGCTTCGAGCTCTCTTAGATAAAGCTCAAGTATAAGAAAATCCTGAGGAGCCTGCTTGTATAATTCGTACAGCTTAGGTGCTATATTTAACTCCTCCTTTGGAAGGATACCCGCTTCCTTTGCAAGATAGAGATATACTGCCCTTTCCCATGGCTTTGCGGGTGAAATTTCTCCTGTTTTTATAGGCCACAAAAGCTCTGCCAGCTTTGCCTTTTCCTCCTGACAGGCTGCCAGATAAGCCTCTGCATAAAGCGTAAAGAAATCCTCTGTTTCTTCCTTAATCTCGCTTATCCATTCCTTCGATTTTTCATACCAGCTTCTGTAATCCACTCTCTTAAGCTGAAGTCCGAGATATTCCCTGAAAAGCTTAAGTATTCTTATTTTTCTGTATTTTGATGAAACAAGCTCCATATCAGAATACGGCGCCGCTGTTATTTCAAATTCAAGAGTCTGATAAACCGTGCTTAATATTATTCTTCCTCTGCAGCGTCTTCCGTGAAGCTTATCTCTGTTTAAAACAATTTCTAGTCCATAGACTCTTCCGATAAAATCATCCGACGTAATGATTTTCTTGCCAATCTCTATGAAATCGCCCTGGACAGTAATATCTATATGCGTATAGCCCCATGTACTCTTGTAAATATACATTGTATCCTTTATGGAGCTGTTTAATATATATGATAGCTTTTCCTGTTTATCGACTGAAATTTCGATAGCTTCCTTTTTTCCGGTTGCAATAAGAAATTCCTCAAGATGCTGATATGTTACGGGATTTTGAGAAAGGCCTCTGTACAGAGGAATATATTTGGTATTTTTAGCCTTTAGAAGACTTGTGAATTTCTCATTTGTATACAGCAAAAAAGCTCTGCGAAAATCATTCATTGCCATTTTCGCAAAGTTATCAAGTGTCTGTATTTTTTCAAACGGCTCCGGCATCCTGTCCTCAATTGTTATATCTACCGGAATACAAAGCTCTCCTATATCGGATATAATATAGATATTTCCGTTTATCTTTTCATTTTCATCCAGACCGCATGTGTCTATGCCATATACGATTTTGCACGAGGAACCCTTAAACTCCTCTGATGCAAAAACGATTCTGTGGTCATCGGAATATACAAAGCCTCTTATCTTTAATTCCTCTGTTGTTCCGATTCTAAACGAATCCTGATACTGCTGACCCTTCTGAAGCGTTAGCTTTACTTCCTTTAATGAAGACATAAGCTCCGGAGGATTTAGCTCTAAATTTTCTTTTAAAACCTCATTTACCCTTCTATTCAAATCCTGCTTCTCCCCTACCAGTCATAATTTCTCAAATGACCTGTCTCCGTCATATTCTTAAAGCCCTGCTGCCTTAAGGCCTCGTACAGAACAATTGCTACACTGTTGCTAAGATTCAGTGAACGAATATCTCCCTTCATAGGTATACGTACCGTTGTATCAGGATTATTCACCAGTATATTCTCCGGTATGCCTGCACTTTCCTTTCCGAACATTATATAGCAATCATCCTCATACTTTACGTCTGTATAAGCCTTAGGCGCTTTAGTGCTGGCATAATATATCCGCGCTCCCGGATTTTTTTTAAGGAACTCTTCGTAATTCAAATAGGTTGTTACATCGAGCTTTTCCCAGTAATCCATCCCTGCTCTTTTAATTGCTTTTTCATTTAATCTGAAGCCCAAAGGCTCTATCAGATGCAGCCTGGCTCCTGTTGCAACACAGGTTCTTCCGATATTTCCTGTATTGGCCGGGATTTCAGGCTCATGCAAAACTATATTTAACGGCATATCTGCTCCTTTTATATCAAGCTTAGGCTGTCCGGCTTTGGTCTGTTAAGACAGCTGATCCTGTCCTGACATTTGATATGAAGATTCCGATCCTGTGTCATATGTCCGATGCATGTGATGTTGATTCCCTCTTTTTCAAATAATTCACAGGTCTTCATATAATTTTCGGTCACAATAAGAAATGAACCCTTGGATAAAAGCTCATAAGGATTGATTCCGAAATATTCGCATATTTCTATGCTTTCCTGTCTCACAGGTACCCTTCTGATATCAATCTCAAAGCCCATTCCTGTACATCTTCCAAGCTCCCAAAGTGCTGCAAGGATTCCGCCATCTCCGATTTCCATGGCAAACGGCGGGTTCACTCTATCTATAAGCTCAAGCTCCGCCTTGGTATCTGTAAGCTCATCAAATCCATCGGCAGCCTTTAACATATCATTATAAAAATAGTCTTTAAGCTGCTCTTTTTTTTGTCTTGTTATCAGGGCTGTGCCTTTTAGTGCAATCCATTTGGTTACCAGAATTGCAGGCTCCCCTTCTATTTTTATAAAGCTCTCTCTCTTATTAAGATGACGCATCGCTCGCTCCGGTTATTGAATAAACTGCAGCCATATTTTTGTTGTCGACTGCTGTCTGTAGATCTGAAAGCTGAGATGCTGTCGCACCCTTCGTTCCTATTGTATAGGTCTGGTCGCTTTCCTTATATTCGCTGGAATTAATCTGCTCTTTTGAAATCTGCTCGCCATTCATATATACGATCTTATATGCTACTGCAGTCATTCCAATATGACCCTGAGAGCTCTCCACCTCACCAAAATCCATTGACGGATCAAGCTCTATAACAGTTTCTACATCTGTCGTCTGTGTAAGAACCTTACTTTCAAAGCTAATTGTTCTTGCCGGATCTCTTGTTTCGTGACCGTATATCCTAAATGTGACCGTTCCGTCAGCTGCTGTTCCCTCTATATAAATAGGGGCATCTGTATTATTTACGAATTTAAGATCCTTGATACCCTCTGCAACAGCAGCGTCCATCGAAGGCTCTACATAGCCGACAACCATAGAATGCTCACATCTTTCTGTTACATCAAGCTCTGATTCAAGAACTGCTCTGTAAAGCGTTGATGTAACCTGGCAGATACCACCGCCGAAGTCATCGACAGTCTCTCCGTTAAGGTATGTTCCTGCCTCAAGATATCCCGCTTCAGCCGTAAAAGGTACAAGATAGCTTTCTGCCGAAAATTCCTCTCCCGGATATATAACCGCTCCGTTTATCTTGCTTGTTCCGACGGCAATATTGGCTGCTCTTGTTGCCTTGTCGCCATCTGTCTCATATGTAGTAGTGCCTTCTCCAAGCACATCCTTTACAAGTGCAAGGCTGTCGGTATCTCCAAGTGCCTTATCCGTGGTAGTAACAGCATTTATCTCGGCGACTCCTCCGTGCCAGTCATTGTTCATATAATCACAGATTGCAGCTACTGTACTGTCTACATCAACCGAAACACCGTCTGTTTTATCAGTTGCAACAAAGCTGCCGTCATCGGACATTACAAGTCCCATGTCTACACGTTCTACATTTAACTGAACACATTTATTCTCAACTACACTTCTTACATCATCCTGTAATACGGCAAATTTCAGATCAAATATTTCTCCTTGGTTTTCGTCAAGCTGATTTTCTATCTTGTATCGCTTCCAGATACTGCCTTTTTTTCCTATATTAAGTATCTTAGATGTCAGATCGGTATTTGTCTGATAAAGTCCAAATTCCGATACAGCTACATCTACGGATTTGCTTCCTACATTTATGGTTACCGTACTTTGCAAATATTCATCCATTTTGTTCTGAATAACTTCATTTATTTGCTCTTCGTTCATACCGGCAACACTTGTATTTTCTATATATATATTGTCTGCAGCAATCAGTGTGTCATCGGCTTTGACACTGTCAGAAAAAATCAAAAAGATAATTGAAGCTGCTGCTATAAGCAATATTTTATAAAGATCCTTAGTTATCTTCATTTTATGTCAACCTCATTATGTTAAAACATTCCTGCTTATGATTTTTAATATTAAACCCTTGCCTCCTTACAAAATCCGGTAAGAAAGCATTCACTGCATTTAGGGCTTCTTGCAAGACAAATCGATCTTCCAAAGGTTATTATCTGGATGTTGTATAATATCCAATGATCCTTAGGCAGTACCTTCATAAGCTCCAGCTCTATTTTTTCGGGATCGGTTTCACTTGTAAGTCCGAGTCTGTTTGATATTCTTTTTACATGAGTATCCACAACTATACTCGGGATATGATAAATATTTCCTCTTATAACATTTGCTGTTTTCCTGCCTACACCGGGCAGCTTGGTAAGCTGATTTATATCCGACGGAACCTCGCCGTTATATTTTTCGCACAATAATTTTGCACAGGCTATAATATTCCTTGCTTTATTATGATAAAAGCCTGTTGACCTTATATCATTTTCGAGCTCCTCTAAATTTGCCGATGCAAATGCTCTTATATCCGGATATTTTACAAAAAGCTCCCTTGTAACTATATTTACACGTGCATCTGTACATTGTGCACTCAGTATTGTCGCAATAAGGAGCTCCTGGGCATTTTTATGCTCAAGATAGCAGATATATTCTGTTCCGTAACGCTCATCCAATCTTGAAAGTATCTCTTTTGTTCTCTTTGCAGCCATAACCCTAATATCATTAAAAGCAGTTAAAACACAAAAAGAGCTGTCATTACATGAGTGACAACCCTTTTTTTATTGGCATGTTAAATGCCTAGTTCCGGAATCGAACCAGAGACACGGGGATTTTCAGTCCCCTGCTCTACCAACTGAGCTAACTAGGCGTCCTCGAATCATTATACTAACATAATGCAGTCAAAAGTACAAGTTAAAAGAATATACCTGTTATAAAAATCTCAATTCCGATACCTATCAAAATACATCCTCCGAATATTGTAGCCTTTGAGGACCATTTATTTCCTATTACCCTTCCTATCTTGAGCGCCGTAAGGCATATAACGAATGTAACCGCAGCAATTATCAGTGATTCGATAAACGCCATATTCCATTCATAATCCGCTATGGTAAATCCAACGGATAACGCATCTATAGAGGTAGCTATTCCCTGTACCAGAAGAACTGCTCCCGTAAGCTTCTTGGTCTCCTCTGCTTCTTCTCCTTTTATACCCTCTATAAGCATCTTAATTCCAAGATATGCCAGAAGAACAAGTGCGATCCACGGAATTGCACTTTCAAATGCAGAAAAAACTCTTGTAATAGTATGTACACAGACCCATCCGATCATCGGCATTGCAAACTGAAATATGCCATATACTCCTGCGATGCATGCGGCTCTTTTTTTTGACATACAGGGCTCAAGAAGCCCATTTGCGATAGATACCGAAAATGCATCCATTGCAAGTCCGATGCCAAAAAGTACACTGTTCAATAAAAACAAAAATGTCATATTTAATTTTCTCTTCTCTCTCTTTAATACTCAAAAAGTATATATTCAAAATCGCAGTTGGTCAACGACAACAAAAAGTTTAAAAAAAGAGATGTACGGTTGCACATCCCTTTAAAAGCTCTTTAAATCAATCTATACATTGTGTTGCTCCGATATAATAAAGTATCGGAAGTACAAGTGATATAAAATTCAGTGGGCTTAACACTCCCGTAACACCGGCGAAAATCAGTGAAACCACTTCAAGAAGCAATGTTATAATACCCATTATAACAAATATTTTCTTTTTCTTTGCGGCAAGTCCAAGTATTCCTGCCACAAGCATTATAATACATGCAATGATAGCAAAAAATACTTCAAAATAAAAAAGTGATGCGTCAATTCCCGCATATAACATTACTGCGTCCAGTGTTGCCTTGTCGCCTGCTAGAGAAAATACCGATCCCACGCCTGCTACAACTACAAAAAGACCAATTGCTGCAATAACGATCATAATTATTGAAACAACCGTTAATAAAGTGCTTTTCTTTGTCATAGATAAATTCTCCTTTTTACAATATTCGACTTTATAAATATTTTATAAAGTTACCGTGTACTTAGAATATCATGTACTCTTTGTAAACGCAACTCAAATAATTTATATTTATATCAAATTTTACACACTTTTCTGTTTAATATCTGTTTTTACACAATTCCTTTAATGCTTTTACGATATCCGGCTTGTCCTCTTTATATGTAACCCCATGCCATTTATCATGCGTATACAACACCTTTACATCTGCTGTTCCTTCTTTTCTGACCTCATCTACTACAAACGGAAGAAAATACTCGCATTTCAAAGGATTTTCCTTAAGTCCCTTTTCTAAAAATGCCGGAAATCTTTTGTCAAGCTCTGTCATAAAATCAGGCGTAAAGCCCCAGAAATTCATAGAAACAGGCGTACCTTTGGGTAGTGACATCCAGGTTTTTCCGTTGTCCTCGCTAAATGCCGCACCGTTTGGCCTTTTTTCGATATTTGTACGCTCTGTTATCTCCGTAAGATATCCATTTTCATCTGTTTTGCAGACTCCTCTTGCAACAGAGCCATTATCCGTTACTGTATTTTCAATCATATAGGCAACACATGCATACTCGGGCTTAGTGCCGTTTTGTTCCTTAGTAAGAAAATCAAAAATCAGCTTAAAGGCTTCTTTTCCGTAAAAATCGTCTGCATTGATAACCACAATCGGACTGTCATCTGTCATATCCCTGACCGCACGAACCGCATGTCCCGTTCCCCATGGTTTAACTCTGCCATCAGGAATTTCAAAGCCCTTTGGAATGTCATCCAACCTCTGGAATGCAAATCTATAATTTATTTTCCCTGCAATCCTATCTCCGACGGTTTCCTCGAATGCAGATTTCATTTCCGGCTTAATTACAAATATAACATCCTCAAAGCCTGCATCTATCGCATCATAAACCGAATAATCGAGTATTACTCTTCCCTTTTCATCGATAGGGTCCATCTGCTTTAATCCACCGTAACGGCTGCCCATTCCGGCAGCCATTACAACTAAAATCGGTTTTTTCATTAGTTATCTTCCTCATCTGATTCGTTGAGCTTAAATACCTGTCTCTTTCTTGCAGCCTCGTCGGCTTCAAGATATTCATCATAGGTAGTGATCTTATCTATAAGCTGTCCGTCCGTGGTTATTTCCATGATTCTGTTTGCAGTTGTCTGAACAAACTGATGATCATGGCAGCAGAACATTACAACACCCGGGAATTTAATAAGCCCGTTATTGAGTGCCGTTATAGATTCCATATCGAGGTGGTTTGTAGGCTCATCGAGGATCAGCACATTTGCTCCTGATATCATCATTTTAGACAGCAGACAACGAACCTTCTCTCCTCCCGAGAGCACCTTAACCTTTTTCACTCCATCCTCTCCGGCAAAAAGCATTCTGCCAAGAAAGCCACGTACATAGGTTACATCCTTTTCCTCCGAATACTGTGTCAGCCACTCGGCTATATTGAGATCCGAATCAAATTCAGCATTGTAATCCTTTGGAAAATACGCCTGGCTTGTAGTTACTCCCCATTTATAGAAGCCCTCATCCGGCTCCTCAACACCTGCAATTATTTTGAAAAGCATTGTAATTGCCTGCTCGTTTCCGCCAACAAGCGCAACCTTGTCCTCACGACCCAAGGTAAACGAAATATTATCAAGGATTTTTACTCCGTCTACAGTCTTTGAAATATTTTCAACGTGAAGGACCTCATTTCCTATCGATCTGTTAGGTCTGAAATCTATATAAGGATATTTACGGCTTGATGGCTTCATCTCATCGAGCTGAATTTTTTCAAGTGCTCTTTTTCTCGATGTTGCCTGCTTAGATTTGGAAGCATTTGCCGAGAATCTTGAAATAAATTCCTGCAGCTCCTTTATCTTCTCTTCCTTCTTCTTATTCGCTTCCTTCATCTGCTTTACTATAAGCTGACTTGATTCAAACCAGAAATCATAGTTTCCTGCATAAAGCTGTATTTTGCCATAATCTATATCTGCAATCTGTGTACATACCTTATTGAGGAAATATCTGTCGTGAGAAACGACTATAACCGTATTTTCGAAGTTAATAAGGAATTCCTCAAGCCAGGCAATAGCATCAAGGTCAAGGTGGTTTGTCGGCTCATCGAGAAGAAGGATATCCGGATTTCCGAAAAGTGCACGTGCAAGAAGTATCTTCACCTTCTGAGGTCCTGTCAGCTCGCCTACAAGTGAATAATGATATTCTGTATCGATTCCAAGTCCGTTTAAAAGGTTTTCCGCATCCGATTCGGCCTCCCAGCCGTTCATCTCGGCAAACTCGCCCTCAAGCTCACTTGCTCTGATGCCGTCCTCATCCGTAAAATCCTCCTTGGCATAAAGAGCATCCTTTTCCTGCATTATTTCGTAAAGCCTCGGATTTCCCATTATTACAGTATCTATTACTGTATTTTGGTCGTATTTGAAATGATCCTGCTCAAGAAATGACAGTCTCTCACCCGGAGACATAGTAACCTCTCCGCTTGTAGGCTCAAGCTGTCCTGAGAGTATCTTTAAAAATGTGGATTTTCCTGCTCCGTTGGCACCTATTACGCCATAGCAGTTTCCCTCTGAAAATTTTATGTTAACATCCTCAAACAGTGCTTTTTTTCCAAGTCTTAAAGTAATATTGTTTGCGGCAATCATCAATTATCCTCCTGTACAGTAAAAAATGAATCCAATCTGTTTCCGCTTTCAACAAGGTTATTATACTGGAGATATTCATACTCCAGCTCACTATTTATTACATCCTCCGGTGCATCCTTCCATAAATGATATCCTCCTTCGGTGTCTACATATCCCTTATGGTTAAATGCCTTCATTTCGTTATCCATAAGCATTATCTGATAATGCTCATAGTCTGTCATCTTAAGTCCCGTCTGCTCCATCATAAGAGTTCCGAGATAATTGGTACTGGTAATAACGTCCTGCTCGGACTCCATATCATAGTTGGTCCAGATAAAGAACGGAGTCTGATAGTAATCCTCCATTTCCTTTATGTCAAGCTCATCTCGCTTCTTTCCAGATAAGTATTCCTCAACCTTTGAATCCTGGCTCGGGAAATGATCTCCGAACATAACTATCATTGTCGGTTCGTCACAGTCTTCAAAATATTCTATTAGATACTGAAGTGCATCGTCACTTTTCTTTACAAGTGAAAGATATCTGTTCCATGCGCTGTCATTATATCCTTCTACCTGTATATCGGTCGGGAAATTATCCGTTCCGTATCCGCCATGATCCTGCATTGTTACATCGAACAAAAAGAAAGGCTGTGACGGATCATCCTTGCTTTCGATGACCTCTATGATCTTCTTGTAATTCTCCATGTCGGTTATCATATTTCGATAACGCTCGGCAGATGAAGAAAAATCGTCTATGGTATAAAAGTTATCAAAGCCTAAAAATCTATAGGCTGTGGTTCTGTTCCAGTTAGTTCCCTTGTTCGGATGCATCGCCGCTGTTTCGTAGCCCTGCGCCTTAAGTGTACTTACAAGAGAATACTGATCATGAGTATAATAGCTTACATACGGAACCATTCCGGGATACTGCTTAACAGAATTTCCTGTTAAAAACTCGTATTCCGTCTTAGCTGTTCCTCCTCCGCTTATACATACAAGAGTGTGCCCCTTTATCGTATTTTCGTTCATTGAATAATAAAACGGCTGATAGTTCTCATTGGTTTTGAATTTATCAAACACACTGTAATCGGCCCAGGCCTCATTCATTATGGCAATGATATTTACAGGCTTTGTCGTTACATCCTTTTCTGTATAGTTGCTGTCCTCAAAATCCTTTTTGCTTTGCTCGGCTACCTCATTTGCCTTTTCAACCGAATATCCGTCCGGCGGCGTATTTCTCATAAATTTGGCTACACAGAAGAAGCCCATATTTGTTCCGACCTCTTCGTATGTGTCATGCGGTGCCCAGAGATCGGTAACTATTCCGAGTGCTCCGTTCCAGTTTACATTTAAATACAGCTGGAACAGCACTGCCATACTTACAATAGCCGCTGCTCTTGACACAAGCTTTGTCTTCAGCTTTCCTGCCCATTGGTAATCCTTCTTGATGTGCATTATTATTGCGATCAGGCAAAGTGCAACTGTCAGCATAACTGTAACCCATCTCGTAAATTTGAAGGAATATGCGCCTGCAACCTCCATTGCCGTTGTGAAGCTGAAAATGTCAATGAACTGAAGCGGCTCGCCTCTGCACAGATATACATAATAAAATATAAGGCTCATGGTTGTAGTAAAAGCAACGATCATTATGATTGTTCTTCTAAATGAGTTGAGCCAGGCCATCATTATAAGCATCATTATAAAACAGCCGAGTATATTCATAGCCATATACAACGGTTTCATTTCAAGAAGCTTCTCCGAATTGTTGATAAGCTCCATGATAAGGAAGCAGATCACTGCAATAATTGCAAAAAATATGAAATGATAAGGCTTGAATTTACCTTTTATTGCCTTTCCCTTATCGTCTGTCTGTACTCTTTTAAACAGCCAGCTTCTTATACAGAATATTATCGATACAATAAGTATAGCTATTATCCCAAAGTACAAAATCCATGTCCAAAAGGGTCTTTCTGTCTCATCACCCAATACTGCCGCACTGTTCGAAAAAAAGATATATGCGGTCACTGCCCAAAATACAGCCCAAACTGCCAGATGTATTTTTCCTTTAACCTTGGACAGCTCTTGTTTTAATTCAGTCATTGTTTCCTCTATTTCCTCTTTGTTAAATCAAATGTATAAAAAGTCCGCTTCGAAGCTTTGGCTCAAACCAGGTTGACTTAGGCGGCATAAGTCTTTTGGCATCCGCAACCGCAAATAGCTCATGTATATCTGTCGGATACATTGCAAATGCAGCCTTGGCATCGTTTTGGCATCTTCTTTCAAGCTCTGAAAGACCTCTTATACCTCCGACAAAATCTATACGATTGTCGGTTGTAGGATCACTTATTCCAAGAATAGGTGTAAGTACCTCCCTTTGCAGATATGCCACATCAAGCCCCTCTACAGGATCATTTGATACAAATTCTTCTTTAACAGTAAGCCTGTACCATGAATTTTTTATATAAAGTCCCATCTCTCCTTTTTTTAAAGGCTTCACCTGATTATCTGATGGCTCTGATATATAAAACTTATCCGCAAGTTTTGAAATAAATTCCTCTTCTGTATTTTTATTTAAATCCCTTATAACTCTGTTGTAATCCATAATTTTCAGTTCATCCGCATCAAATAATACAGAAAGAAAATAATTGAATTCCTCATTGCCTGTATAATCAGGATTTTCTTTTCTTCTTTTTAACGAAACCGCAACAGCCGATGCAGCTCTGTGATGACCGTCTGCAATATAGGTATTCGGCATTTTTGAAAAGAGCTCTGTAAGCATCCTTATATCCCTGTCATCCGATATAACCCATACTCTGTGTCCTATTCCGTCATCCGCAATAAAATCAACATCTGCCGTATTCTGCTTTACTCTGTTAAGTATATCCTTTACAGCCTGATTGCTGTTATATGCAAGGAATATAGGTCCTGTCTGAGCGCTGCAGGCATCAACGTGTCTTATACGGTCTGCTTCTTTTTCTTTTCTTGTATTTTCATGCTTACGTATTACATTGTTTATATAATCGTCTACAGCTGATACTGCCACAAGGCCAGTCTGCGATCTATTGTCCATTGTAAGCTCGTAAATATAATAGTAGGCTCTTTCATCCTGAATAAAGCTTCCGTCTGCCTGCATTTCCTTCAGCATATCGGAAGCTTTTTTATACACCTCCGGAGCATACATATCCTGTTCCTTTTGAAACTGTGTCTCCGGTCTGTCTATTCTAAGGAAGGAATATCTGTCATCTTTTACTTTTTCGGCTGCCTCCTCCCTGCTGTACACATCATAAGGAAGTGCGGCTATTTTGTCGGAAAGCTCTTTTTTGGGTCTCAATGCCCTAAATGGTCTTATTTCTGCCATGGTATTCTCCCTGTTTTAACCTAAATTGGGGATGCCGCATTAAATGCATAATAATGAATATTGCGACAGCCCCACCTGATTTGACATTATTTAACTTTTCTTACTCTAAGAACTCCATCTATCTTCAAAAGATTCTCAAGAACCGCCTCTGTCTCCGGCTTTTCAACATCGATAAGTGTATAAGCAAAATTTCCCTTGCTTTTATTTGTAAGATTTGTAATGTTGATTCCGGCTTCTGCGATAATACCGGTAAATGTGCTTATCATATTTACCTTATTCTCATGAAGAATAGCTATACGTCCCTCACTCTGGCATTCTCCAAGATCACATTTCGGATAGTTTACGGAGTTTTTGATGTTTCCGTTTATTATATAATCCTTTAATTCGCGAGCTGCCATTATTGCACAGTTATCCTCTGATTCGACTGTAGAAGCACCTATATGAGGAGTAATGATAACATTAGGCGCATCTGCAACTGTCATATTTGCGAAATCAGTAACATATCTTCTTACTCTTCCTTCTTTAAGAGCCTTTACAAGTGCTGTTTCATCAACAAGAATATCTCTTGCGAAGTTAAGCAGTACGGTACTTGGCTTCATTAGACTGATTGCAGCCTCATCGATCATTCCCTTTGTACTGTCCATAGCCGGAACATGAATTGTAATATAATCGCACTGTGAATAAATATCATTTACATCATTGATATGCTTAATGCTTCTTGAAAGATTCCAAGCTCCGTCAATTGAGATATACGGGTCATAGCCATATACCTCCATGCCGAGTCCGATTGCTGCATTTGCAACCATCTGACCTATAGCACCAAGACCAATGATTCCCAGTTTCTTTCCTTTTATCTCGCAGCCTGCAAACTGCTTTTTCTTCTTTTCCACGAGCTTATCAATTTCCGGATTATCAAGCTCGCTTTTAACCCATTCTACACCGCCAATAATATCTCTTGATGAAAGAAGAAGTCCGGCAAGAACAAGCTCCTTGACACCGTTTGCATTTGCTCCCGGTGTATTAAAAACTACTACTCCTTTTTTTGCAAGCGTTTCAAGCGGGATATTGTTTACTCCGGCTCCTGCTCTTGCAACAGCAAGAAGCTTATCTGAAAAATGCATCTCATGCATTTTTGCGCTTCTTACAAGTATCGCCTCAGCATCCTCCACAACATCTGTTTTTTCAAATGATTCAGGAAGCTTACTAAGTCCAACCTCTGCTATAGGATTAAGACAAGCATACTTTATCATTACAGATTCTCCTCCTCGAATTTCTTCATGAAATTAATAAGTGCTTCAACGCCTTCAACAGGCATTGCATTGTATATACTTGCTCTCATGCCGCCGACTGTTCTGTGACCCTTAAGGCTCTTGAGTCCTGCTGCATCTGCCTCTTTGACAAATTTTGCTTCAAGCTCCTTGTCACCTATAACAAACGGAACATTCATGAGTGAGCGGTCTTCTTTTACAACAGTACCCTTAAACATCTTGCTTGAATCAAGATAATCATACAGAAGGCCTGCCTTATATTCGTTTTTCTTCTGCATCTCATTAAGTCCGCCCATTTTCTTGAGCCATTTGAACACCTTGCCGCACATATAAATGCAGAAGCAGTTAGGTGTATTATAAAGAGATTTTGCATCAGCCTGAGTTTTGTATTTCATGATTGTAGGTGTGCAGTCAAGGACATTGTCTGTAATCAGGTCCTTTCTTACTATTGCGATGCACATTCCTGCAGGTCCTATATTCTTCTGAACTCCGCCGTAGATAACACCGTATTTTGTTACATCCACAGGCTCTGAAAGGAAGCATGAGGAAACGTCTGCGACAAGTATTTTACCCTTTGTATTCGGAAGCTTTTTGTATTTTGTTCCGTAAATTGTATTGTTTTCGCAGATATAAACATAATCTGCATCAGGAGATATATTAAGGTCGCTGCAATCCGGAATGTAAGAAAAGGTTTTGTCCTCTGAAGAAGCTATGACATTTGCCTTTCCGTATATACAAGCCTCCTTATAAGCCTTCTTAGCCCACTGTCCCGTAAGAATATAGTCCGCAACTCTGTTCTTCATAAGATTCATCGGAACCTGTGCGAATTGAAGATTTGCACCGCCTGCAAGGAACAAGACCTCATAATCATCCGGAATGTTCATAAGCTCACGAAGATCTGCCTCGGCACTCTCGATGATGCTGTCGAAGATCTTTGTACGATGGCTCATTTCCATTACGGACATACCGCAGCCCTGATAATCAAGCAGCTCTGCCTGCGCCTCCTTCAGTACTTCTTCTGGTAATACTGCCGGTCCTGCTGAAAAATTATAAACTCTACTCATTTCTTCCAATCTCCTTAATCCTGTAAAAGATTTTTAATTGCTTTATATTATATTTTATTATTTCTCATCCTTTTACATATCCGACTCGTCAAATACATCCTTATTGGCTGCACCTGCAGGAATCATAGGAAATACCTTATCATCCTTCTCGATCATGCATTCGATAACTCTTGGCTCACCGGCATTAACTGCCTCTGTAAATGCCTTCTTGAATTCATCAAGGGTCTCAACTCTTACGGCCTTTACTCCAAAGCCCTCAGATACCTTTACAAAATCAGTTTTATCATCAATCACGGTGCTTGAATATCTTTGTCCATAGAATAATGTCTGCCATTGACGAACCATTCCGAGAACCTTGTTGTTCATTATAACCTCAATGATCGGAATATTGCTTCTTGATACGGTTGCAAGTTCATTTACGTTCATTCTGAAGCAGCCGTCTCCGGTTACATTTATAACTGTTTTATCAGGAGCTCCAACCTTTGCACCCATTGCCGCACCGAGGCCATAGCCCATTGTTCCTAAGCCGCCTGATGTGATAAGTCTGCACGGCTCATCATAGAGATAATATTGCGAAGCCCACATCTGATGCTGACCTACATCCGTACATACAATCGCATCGCCCTTTGTTATTTCATACATTGCCTTTACTGCCGATGGTCCGGTAAGTGATTCCATATCATATGAAAGCGGATAATCTGCTTTCAGCTTTTCTATTTTTTCAAGCCAGAGTGCATTATCCTTCTTTTCTATTTTAGGAAGCATCTGTCTAAGTACATTCTTAACATCACCTATAATGCAATGGTCTACCTTTACATTTTTGTTTATTTCGGCTGCATCGATATCTATCTGCAATATCTTGCCTGATGTGAACTTTTGAGGATTTCCGACACATCTGTCAGAAAATCTTGCACCCAGTACAATAAGCAGATCGCATGCATACATTCCGAGGTTTGATGTCTTTGTTCCATGCATTCCGAGCATTCCCGTATACTTAGGATCGGTACCCGGAAATACACCCTTACCCATAAGGCTGTCGCAAACCGGCGCATTTAATTTTTCCGCAAGCTCTCTTACTTCATTTTCTGCCCGTGAAGCTGTTGCTCCGCCGCCTACAAAGAGATAAGGTCTTGCTGATTTGTTTATCAGCTGTATTGCCCTTTTGATATCATTTTCGGATGAAATAATTTCATTTTCTATCTTTTCAGGCTCTTTGTATTTATATTCACACTCGGCTGCTGTTACATCCTTTGTAATATCAACAAGTACAGGTCCCTTTCTTCCGGTATTGGCAATCCTGAAGGCCTTTCTTATTGTATCGGCAAGCACTGTGACATCCTTAACCAAAAGACTGTGCTTAGTGATAGGCATAGTCACACCCGCGATATCTATCTCCTGGAATGAATCCTTTCCGAGAAGCTTTGTTCCTACATTTGCGGTAATTGCAACCATCGGAACAGAATCCATATATGCCGTAGCAATTCCCGTAACAAGATTTGTGGCTCCGGGTCCGCTTGTTGCAAAGCAAACTCCGACCTTTCCCGTAACTCTGGCGTATCCGTCAGCTGCATGTGCTGCGCCCTGCTCATGTGATGTCAGTATATGCTTTATATTCGGTTCATTATATAAAGCATCATATATATTAAGTATGGCTCCTCCCGGATATCCGAAAACCGTATCTACTCCCTGCTCCTTAAGGCATTCAAGAACGATTTGTGATCCGTTTAACTTCATAATTTCCCCTTCCTTGACACATTTTTCATATTATAAGGCATTCCTTGTTGATCTTCCCTTAAATTATATTCTCTGCGCTATAAGATCTCCCATCTGTGTTGTTGAAACCTTATTCTTTCCTTCAGAGTATATATCGGGTGTTCTGTAGCCCTCTGCCAGAACCTTTCTTACCGCATCCTCAATATCATCAGCTGCTTTATCATAATTTAATGAGAAGCGAAGCATCATTGCCGCAGAAAGAATTGTTGCTATAGGATTTGCAAGTCCCTTTCCTGCAATATCAGGTGCCGATCCGTGGCTCGGTTCATACAGACCGAATTTTGTCTCGTTTAAGCTTGCCGATGAAAGCATTCCGATAGATCCTGTTATCATGCTCGCTTCGTCGGATAAAATATCCCCAAACATGTTCTCGGTAAGCACAACATCGAATTGACCAGGATTCATTACAAGCTGCATTGCACAATTGTCAACAAGCATATGCGAAAGCTCAACATCAGGATAATCCTTAGCGACCTCCTCGACAACACTTCTCCAAAGTCTAGAGGAATCGAGTACATTTGCCTTATCAACGCTCGTAACCTTTTTTCTTCTCTTTGAAGCTATATCAAATGCCTTAATGGCTATTCTTCTTATTTCATTCTCGTTATATTTTAATGTATCTACAGCGGTTCTGACTCCGTCTATAACCTCAGTATGCCTTTCTCCGAAATAAAGGCCTCCCGTAAGCTCACGTACAATTATCATATCGAAGCCGCTTCCTTTGATTTCCGACTTCAACGGACATGCATCCTTAAGCTCATCATATAAATATGCAGGTCTGAGATTTGCGAAAAGGTTTAATGCCTTTCTGATCTTTAAAAGTCCGGCCTCGGGTCTTTTTGAAGGCTCAAGCTTATACCACGGAGATGTTTTTGCATCTCCTCCGATCGAACCCATAAGAACAGCATCACATTTTTTTGCCTTTTCTATTGTTTCATCCGTAAGCGGAAGTCCGGTCGCATCTATAGATTCACCGCCCAAAAGCAGTCTTTCATATTCAAATTCTAGGCCATATTTATTTGCTGCCGCATTTAAAACCTTCTTTGCCTCTGTTACTATCTCCGGGCCGATACCGTCTCCGAAAATCAATCCTATTGTATTTTTCATAAGCTCAACTCCCTGTTTTTATCACTGTTATGATATTGCTGTCAAAAGCTATTTTAACCTGTTGACCATAGTGTTATAAACACAATACGCGTTGCATGCTCTGCAACGCGTATAATTAAATCCTGAAGCTCAGTATTTATATTGAATTACTTCTTTTCATCCTTTTTTGCGTCTGCAGCATCTGTCTTTTCTATCTTGTTGACTGCTGAGCCGGATCCGGCTTTCTCGACCTGGATGATGGCCTGCTTTTTCATTGGTATACGGCAGTTTCTGTTGTTTCCGAACTCAACGATAACATCCTCATCTGTTATATCAATAATCACACCGTAAAATCCGGCACTTGTGACGACTGCATCGCCCGGCTCCATTGTTGAAAGCATAGCTTCAACTCTTTTTTTCTCTTTGTTCTGCGGACGTATCATGATGAAATACATAACAGCGATCAAAGCAACAAATATGATGATCATGCTGAATGAACTTCCACCGGTTGATGTTGCCAAAATACTCATTTATGGTTCCTCCTTAATGTCGGGGTGTGATTTAAACCCTATCACTTTATCGTGCTATTAAACGATAGCGTTTTTATATTACACAATTTATATTGTATTATCAAGGACTTTCTTTAAATCCGAGTATTTTTTCTTCTTTATAATGCTTATACTCGCCTTTTTCGATTGCCTCTCTTATCTCTGTCATAAGCCTATTGTAAAAGCTCAGATTGTGGAGAACACAAAGTCTCATGCCGAGCATTTCCTTAGCCTTAAGAAGATGCCTTATATATGCTCTTGAATATCTTCTGCAGGCAGGACAGGTGCAGCCCTCCTCAATAGGAGCTGGATCTGTCTCGTATTTTGCATTAAAAAGATTAAGCTTTCCTCTGTTTGTATATACATGTCCATGGCGTCCGTTTCTGCTTGGATATACACAATCAAAGAAATCAACACCTCTGTCAACAGCCTCCAGAATATTTTCCGGTGTTCCGACACCCATAAGATATGTAGGCTTGTTCTCCGGAAGAAACGGTGCTGTTTCTTCTATTATATGGTACATCTCCTCGTGAGATTCACCTACCGCAAGACCGCCTATTGCATAACCGTCAAGTCCCATAGCGGAGATTCTTTTGGCATTTTCCACTCGGATATCCTTAAAGATAGCTCCCTGATTGATTCCGAATAAAAGCTGCTCCTTGTTTATTGTATCTTCTCTTTGATTGAGCTCGTGCATTTTTATCTGACATCTTTCAAGCCATCTTTCGGTTCTCGCAACGGAATCCTCGACATATTTTCTCTCTGCCTTGGCGGACGGACACTCATCAAATGCCATTGCGATAGTAGATGCAAGATTAGACTGGATCTGCATGCTTTCCTCAGGTCCCATAAAGATTTTTCTGCCGTCTATATGTGAATTAAAATAGACGCCCTCTTCCTTTATTTTTCTCATCTTAGCCAATGAGAAAACCTGAAAACCGCCTGAATCTGTAAGAATCGGCTTGTGCCAATCCATAAATTTATGGATTCCGCCCATTTTTTTTACGATATGATCGCCCGGTCTTACATGGAGATGATATGTATTTGAAAGCTCTACCTGAGTTCCTATGCTTTCAAGATCCTCAGATGATACCGCACCCTTTATGGCGGCGGCTGTGCCGACATTCATGAAAACAGGTGTTTCTATCACTCCATGTACGGTTTCCATATGTGCTCTTTTGGCATTCCCGTCTTTTTTTATAACATTATATTTCATTGCCTGTTACCCTGTAGCTGTTTATTTGCCGTAGAAAGCATAAGCTTGATTCTGTTAAGCTGGTTTACCTCTGATGCACCCGGATCGTAGTCTACCGCTACGATATTGGCCTTAGGATAATGCTTTCTTATTGATTTGATAACACCCTTTCCGACTATATGGTTTGGCAGACATGCAAACGGCTGGATGCAGACAATATTCATAACTCCTCCATGAATAAGCTCCATCATCTCTCCTGTAAGGAACCAGCCTTCTCCTGTCTGGTTTCCGACCGATACAATCGGTGAAGCATATTTTGCAAGTTCTCTGATATCTGCCGGAGGTGTAAAATGTTTGCTCTTCTTGTATTCCTTTATTGCAACTCCTCTTACAAAATTTATCGTCTTAATTCCAAGATTACACAAGAAAGCGGTCTTTTTGCTTCCGCCAAGGTGCTCCCTCTTGAAATTCGCATTATAAAAGCTGTATGTAAAAAAGTCTATAAGATCGGGACATACTGCCTCAGCTCCTTCTCTTTCAAGAAGCTCTGCAAGATGATTATTTGCAGCCGGTAAAAATTTAACCAGTATTTCTCCGACAATTCCGACCTTTGGCTTTATCTCATCCGTTATCGGAAGATTATCAAAATCTCTGATTATATCCCTGCATATCTGCTTATATTTTTTAAAGCTGACCTTGGGCTGTGTCACAAAATCTATGCAGACCTTTTCCCATTTTTCATGCATAGCATCAGCCGAGCCCTTAACCTTTTCATATGGGCGCATTCGGTAAAGACATTTCATGAGAATATCTCCGAATACCGCTCCGTAAACTGCCTTAAAGGCAACCTCCTTGGTTATCTTAAAGCCCGGATTGTCCTCCAGTCCGCTAAGATTCAGTGATATAACCGGTATCTGAGACATTCCTGCCTTAGCAAGTGCACGTCTGATAAATGCTATGTAATTCGAAGCTCTGCAGCCTCCGCCTGTCTGTGAAATAATGATCGCAGTCTTATCAGGATCGTATTTACCTGTACTGAGTGCCTCCATATACTGTCCGACTACCATAAGCGACGGATAGCATGCATCATTGTTTACATATTTAAGCCCCATGTCAACGGCCTTTTTATTATCATTCGGAAGAACAACAAGATTGTAACCGCATGAAGCAAATGCAGGTCCTATGATATTAAAATGTATAGGTGACATCTGCGGTGCGAGAATAGTATAATCCTTGCGCATTTCCTCTGTAAAAATCACCTTTTTCATTGCAGAGGATTCAATATTTCTTGCCTGCTCCTCACACTTTCCGTGTGCCCTGAGCGCCGCCAGCAGAGATCTTACTCTTATTCTGGCTGCTCCAAGGTTATTTACCTCATCGATCTTAAGGCAGGTATATATTTTGTCACTGTTTGTAAGTATTTCATAAACCTGATCTGTAGTAACCGCATCAAGTCCGCAGCCAAAGCTGTTGAGCTGTATAAGATCAAGGTCATCTCTTGTCTTAACATAGTTTGCCGCAGCATACAGTCTTGTATGATACATCCACTGATCAGTAACTCTTATCGGACGCTCAAGCGGAGCCATATCAGAAACCGAATCCTCTGTAAGAACGGCTATTCCGTACGAATTGATCATATCCGGTATTCCGTGATGTATCTCGGGATCGATATGGTATGGTCTTCCTGCCAGTACGATTCCTCTGTGGCCTGTCTCCTCCATCCATTTTATGGTTTCGCGGCCCTTAGCCTTTATATCCTCTCTGGCTCTTTCCATTTCAAGCCAGCCCTCATGGCATGCCTCCCTTACTTCCTTTGACGGTATATCGGAAAATACCTTTACAAGCTCATCTGATAAAACCTTCTCATTGGTAAGTGCCATAAACGGATTCTGAAATTTTATTGAAGGATCATTCAGCTCATCAACATTATTTTTTATATTTTCCGCATAGGATGTGACAATAGGACAGTTGTAATGATTGACTGAATCCTCGAATTCCTGTCTCTCATAAGGAATACACGGATAGAAAATATATTTCACTCCGTTTCTTATAAGCCATGTAACATGTCCGTGTGCAAGCTTAGCAGGATAACACTCTGATTCGCTCGGGATCGATTCTATTCCGAGTTCGTATATTTTTCTCGTAGATGTAGGTGACAGTACAACCCTGTATCCAAGCTTTGTAAAGAATGTATGCCACAGGGGATAATTTTCAAACATGTTAAGAACTCTTGGAATTCCTACGGTTCCCCTTACTGCCTTTTCCTCAGGCAGAGATTCATATCCGAATATTCTGCTGTATTTGTATTCGAAAAGGTTAGGGATATTATCCGCATTTTTTTCCTTGCCGATACCCTTTTCGCATCTGTTTCCGCTTATATATCTTCTGCCGCCTGAAAATTTGTTTATTGTAAGACGGCATTTATTTGTACATCCGTTGCAATGTGCCATAGATGTCGAATACTCAAGGTTATTGATTTCCTCTATCGAAAGCATAGAGGTTTCTCTGTCCTCACATCTTTCCTTTGCAATAAGTGCTGCTCCGAAGGCTCCCATTATTCCTGCTATATCAGGTCTTATTGCCTCACAGCCTGCTATTCTCTCAAAGCTTCGAAGAACACCGTCATTGTAGAAGGTTCCTCCCTGTACAACTATATGCTTACCGAGCTCTGCGGCGTCGGACACCTTTATAACCTTATAAAGTGCGTTCTTTATGACGGAATAAGCAAGTCCTGCTGAAATATCGGCAACAGTTGCGCCCTCCTTCTGAGCCTGCTTAACCTTTGAATTCATGAATACCGTGCATCTTGTACCGAGATCTATAGGATGCTTTGCAAAAAGCGCTTCCTTGGCAAAATCCTGAACAGAATAATTAAGGCTGTGTGCAAAGGTTTCAATAAATGAACCGCATCCGGATGAGCATGCCTCATTAAGCATGACATTGTCCACTGTATGATTCTTTATCTTGATGCATTTCATGTCCTGTCCGCCGATATCAAGTATACAATCTACCTGCGGATCAAAAAATGCTGCCGCCGTATAGTGCGCTATTGTCTCAACCTCGCCCTCATCCAGCATAAGAGCCGCCTTTATAAGCGCCTCTCCATATCCTGTTGAACATGCATGCGCGATTTTGGCTGTCTTTGGCATTTTAGAATAAATATCCTGAATTGCCTTTATTGAGGTAGCAAGCGGACTTCCGTTGTTATTGCTGTAAAATGAATATAACAGCTCACCGCTTTCCGAAACCACAGCAGCCTTTGTCGTTGTCGAGCCTGCATCTATACCAAGATAGCAGTTGCCTGAGTATTCCGAAAAATCTCTTGTTTTTACTTTATATTTGCTTTGTCTTTCAAGGAAAGCATTGTATGCCTCTTCACTTTCGAAAAGAGGCTCCATGCGTTCAACCTCAAAGGCCATTTTTATTCCATGCTCAAGCCTGTCCTTAAGCTCCGACAGACTGATCGTTTTTTCCTTATCTGCATTCATCGCTGAACCGATTGCTGCAAAAAGATGCGAATTTTCAGGCATTATCGCATGCTCATCATCCAATTCAAGAGTTCTTATAAATGCATTTCTAAGCTCTGACATAAAGTGCAAAGGTCCGCCGAGAAATGCAACATGTCCTCTTATCGGCTTACCGCAGGCAAGTCCCGATATTGTCTGATTTACCACGGCCTGAAAAATAGAGGCTGCAAGATCCTCTTTTTTTGCTCCGTCATTTATAAGCGGCTGAATATCTGTTTTTGCAAAAACACCGCATCTCGCCGCTATCGGATAAATATCCTGATAGTCCTTTGCATATTCATTTAATCCGGTTGCATCTGTCTTCAAAAGGCTTGCCATCTGATCAATGAATGAGCCTGTACCTCCCGCACATATGCCATTCATTCTTTGTTCAATATTATTGCCCTCAAAATAGATGATTTTTGCGTCCTCTCCTCCGAGTTCTATCGCAACATCTGTTTTGGGAGCATATTTTTGAAGTGCAGTCGATACTGCTATAACCTCCTGAACAAAAGGTATATCAAGATGATTTGCAAGTGTGAGTCCACCGCTTCCTGTTATGACCGGTGAAAGCTCTAATTCTCCTGTCTGTTCAAATGCCTTCTTTAAAAGAAGAGCAAGTGTCTCCTGAATATTGGCATAATGACGCTCATAATCTGCAAACAGCAGAGTTTCATTTTCATCAAGTATCGCAATCTTTACAGTTGTAGATCCAATATCAATGCCAAGTATACATTTTTTATCTGCCATTTTTCTCTCCGTATCTGTTATATTTACTATATCCTTGTAAACGTCTAATCGTGAAAAGTCATTATAATCTGTTTAAATGCCCAATTCAAGCAATTAATTCTTAATTATCTATAAACCCTGAGCATTTTCATGATCTTAACAAGTATTTTACCCATAGGATATTTTCGAAGCTCCCTCTCTGAAACTCTTCCAAATACAACATAGAATATCAGATATGCCGCTATAGCCGCCAATATTGAAATAACCAGTCCGATAAACGGTCTTCTCGTCAAATAGAAAAGCAGGTAATAAACCACTATTGCAACAATAGCCATAAATACCGAAGCTGCGAACGGGTCTGCATATGTTTTCTTAAGCTCAGCCTTATAATTCAGATATTTTTTCATTGAAATCTGATTTAAGATGCAGTAAACAATCGAAAAGAAAATCCCCGCAAGCATCACAGCATAAATATCAAGCCCCGGTGCGATTATCAGCATTACCGCAAGAGATGCTATATTAGCCACTAATGCAATAGCTGCATTCACAAGAGCTGTTCTTTGCTTTCCGATTGACTGAAGAGCTCCTCCCGTAACTGTACAAAGTGCCGTAAACACCACGTAAAGCGAGCCGGTCATAAGCAGCTTTGTTGCCGTATCGGATGCTGCCGGGAACAAAACTCCCATTATAGGATGTGCCAGCACAGTAAGTCCTACCGTAGCCGGTATGCAGATAAACATAGTAAGCTTTATTGTCTTATTTATGCTGTCATTTGCCGCTCTGTTGTCACCGACCGCAAATGAGCCCGAAACCTCCGGCATCATTGCCGATGTGCTGGCTGATGCAAGTGCCAGCGGGATATTTATAACCGGAATATAATAATTGCTGAATTCTCCGTATGCTGCCGAAATATTATCCGCACTTATGCCATGCATCCCCTGTATGCCTGCATACAGATAGCTGTCTATATAATTGCTTGCATTATTTATAAAGGTTGTAAGTATGACCGGTGTTACCATCAAAAATATAAGCGAAAAGGCCTCCCTGTAGCTGTCCTCTCTTCCGTTTATATCCTTTAGACATCTTCTTTTGAACGTCTTTCTGTTCAAAAGATATACCGCTGTCATAAATATAAGTCCGACAACAACTCCCGCACCGGTACCAAGTGTTCCTCCGACAGCACCGTAAATTGCAGTCTTTTCGGCACTTCCTGCTCCCAGTGAGCTTACAAGAATCCATGCCGCCAAAATACTTATTACGGCATTCATTATCTGCTCAAGCACCTGTGAAACCGATGTCGGTGTCATGTTATTATGAGCCTGAAAATATCCTCTTAAAACACCCAGTATTGCTGACAGAAAAATTGTAGGCGCAAGCACCTTAAGTGCCGGCAATGCATTTTGCTGATTCGCAGGAAGCAATATTCCTCCGCCGAAAAAAGCAACAAGAGCTGCCGCACCGCCGACAATGATCGCATATATAAGTGCGGTTTTCAGGAATTTTTGTGAATTTCTGTATTCTTTTTTGGCAAGCTTCTCGGATACTATCTTTGAAACCGCCATAGGTATACTGTAGGATGATACAAGAAGCAAAATAGAATACAGATTACTTGCATAGCCATAATAGCCAAGTCCCACCGAGCCCAACACCTCTCCAAGCGGGCGTCTGTATACAAGACCTATAATTCGGGATATTATTGTTGCAATCATTAATATTGATGCATTTTTTACTAATGAATTCTTTTTTGCCATTATCGAACTTTTTACTTTCTTTTAAAAATTGTTGTTGGGGTTAAGAGATGTTTTCAATCTGCCAGTCAATCGGCTCAATACCATGCTCCGAAAGAAATTTATTCGCCTTTGAAAAGTGCCTGCATCCAAAAAAGCCTCTGTATGCAGAAAGCGGACTCGGATGCGGTGCTTCTAAAATAAGATGCTTGGGATTATCAAGCAGAACTTTTTTATTTTGAGCCGGTCTTCCCCAAAGCATAAAAACAATTGGTCGATCCTGCCCGTTTACAGCCTTTATTATCGCATCTGTAAAATTTTCCCATCCGAGATTTTTATGCGAATTTGCCATATGTGCCCGTACGGTAAGGACCGTATTCAGCATAAGTACGCCCTGTTTTGCCCATTTTTCAAGAAATCCGTTATCGGGTATATAAGTTCCGACATCATCCTGAAGCTCCTTGTAGATATTCTGCAGCGACGGCGGAATATCTACATCCGGCTTTACAGAAAAGCACAGACCATGTGCCTGGCCCTCCTCATGATAAGGATCCTGTCCCAATATAACGACCTTTACCTTTTCTGCCGGCGTCAGATGCAGTGCATTGAAAATATCCTCAGCCGGCGGATAAACTCTATGGGTATGATATTCTTCATTTATTCGTTTATATAGGCTTTTATAATACTCCTGCTTAAATTCGTTTTGCAAAAGCTTAGCCCAATTTCCTGTAATCGGAGGCATTTCATTCTCCTATATTCTCATGCTGAGCCCACGATTCTTAAGCTCACTTTTCACATCCTTGATCTCAAGTTCCTTATAATGAAACAATGATGCCGCAAGTGCCGCCTCTGCTCCGCCTTCTGTCAGAGCCTCATAAAAATGATCTATATTTCCCGCTCCGCCTGATGCAATAACAGGGACCTTCACCCTAGACGATACTGCCTTTGTAAGCTCTATATCATATCCGTTCTTTGTACCGTCACAGTCCATGCTTGTCAATAAAATCTCACCGGCTCCTAAGTCTTCGACCTTGCTCACCCATTCAAGTGCATCAATGCCTGTATCAACTCTTCCGCCATGTGAATATATATTCCAGCCTGTCCTGTCCTCACGTCTTCTTGCATCTATCGCAACAACTACGCACTGGCTTCCGAATATATCCGCTGCCTCCGAAATCAGATAAGGATTTGCAATTGCCGCCGAATTTACTGAGATTTTGTCGGCTCCCTCTCTAAGAATGCTTTTGAAATCCTCAACGGTTCTTATACCTCCGCCAACGGTAAATGGTATAAAAACCTCTCTTGCAACGGCTCTTACTAACTCTGTTACTGTTTTTCTTCTGTCACTTGAAGCCGTTATATCCAAAAACACAAGCTCATCTGCACCTGCCTTGTCATATGCCTTTGCAATCTCAACCGGGTCACCCGCATCCTTTAGATTGACAAAATTAACGCCCTTTACAACTCTGCCGTTTGTAACATCAAGACAGGGAATTATTCTTTTTGTAAACATTATTTTCCCTCCTTTTTACTGTCAAGCTCAAGAAATCTCTTGAGAATTGATAGCCCTGCCGCAGAGCTTTTCTCGGGATGAAACTGACATGCAAATATATTTCCGTGTTCAACTGCCGCATGTATATCCACACCATAATGCGTTATTGCGGATACATCCTCAAAATCCTCTGCCTGAAGATAATAGGAATGAACAAAATAGACATATGGTGATTTTTCAAAATGTCCGAACAAACGGCTTTTTTTCGGAAATTCAAGAGAATTCCAGCCCATATGCGGAATCTTAAGTCCATCTTCAGGCGGTATCTTTACTATCCTTCCCTTAAGCAATGACAGTCCCTTAACTCCGGGTGTTTCCTCGCTGCTTTCAAAGAGCATTTGAAGACCCAAACAGATTCCAAGAAGCGGAGTTTCTTTTTTTACTACCTCGCCTATCGCCTCCTCAAGTCCTCTGTTCCTAAGATTTTCCATAGCAGTTCCAAAGCTTCCCACTCCAGGAAGTATGACTTTATCGGCATTTGCAATAACCTCCGGATCACTGCTTATTACTGCCTTTTCTCCCAAAAGCTCCACTGCCTTTTCAACACTTTTTATATTTCCTGCTCCGTAATCAATTATCCCTATCATATGTCGTCTCCTGTCAGGATTAATAGTTAGAATTTCCAATGCTGCACCAGGCCGGTTCAAAACATATTTTGACTCCGACATCATAATTTATGAATTATAGCATCTTATTCATTCCCTTGCAATTGCATCGCTGTTCTATTAATATGATACTCGACATCAAATGATAGGAATCAATATATTATGCAAAAATCTTCTTTTATCAATTATCTGTTTTTATTTCTTGCGGCTTTGGTCTGGGGACTTGGTTTCGTATCACAAAGCGTCGGTGCAAATTATCTTAGTGCATTTGCCTTTAACGCCCTTCGCTTTCCGCTTGCCTTTCTGGTATTAATCCCGCTTTTACTGGTCAGAAAAAAAACAAATAAATCCGAATATACAAAGAGCAAAGGGATGGCTCTTACGGGCGGAATTCTATGCGGAATAATGCTGTTCCTTGCAAGCACCTTTCAGCAGCTGGCAATGACCGATTCTTCAACCGGAAAAGCAGGCTTTATTACAGCCTTTTATATAGTTTTGGTTCCGATTTTCGGACTTTTTGTAAAAAAGCGCACCAATCTCTTTATATGGATCGCTGTCATTCTTGCACTTATAGGTCTTTTCTTTCTTTGCATAAAAGACAGCTTTACACTAAGCACGAGTGATATTTCACTGTTTATCTGTGCGGCACTTTATGCGTTACATATACTTATAATCGATTATTTCTCACCTATGGTAGACAGTGTTCTTTTATCCTGGCTGCAATTTGCGGTAACCTCCATATGCTCATTGCTATGTATGTTTATATTTGAGGGTGCCCCGTCATTATCAAATATAACATCTGCTGCGGTTCCGATCCTCTATGCCGGAATCATGTCCTGCGGAATCGGATATACATTCCAGATAATCGGTCAGAACAATGTAAATCCCGCTATTGCATCTGTACTGCTTTCTCTTGAATCATGTATGTCTGCTATAGCCGGTGCCTTGATCCTCGGTCAGCTGCTGTCACTGCGCGAGCTTATCGGATGTATTTTTATGTTTGCGGCTGTTCTTATTACTCAGATTAATCCACCGAAAAAATCAAGAACTTCTTCTTAATATTTGTAAAATGTGCATCACGATAAAAAATGTATTTTCTGTTAAAAATAAATCATCATCAACAATAGCAGAATAACTAAAATATTACTATTATTCACATACTTATAAACATTATCCACATAAAATCACCGAGTTTTCCACATTTGCTACCCTCTTAACTGCTATGTTTCGCGAGGTTTTCCACTTTTTCCACTTTTCTATGTGGAAAACTTAGTTGATAACCTTTGGCTCATATGTGCATAATTTTTGTAAAACACTACAAAAAATAAATCATCACTTGACTTTCAAAAGTATTATATTATCTTATCACTGCTAAATATTACATATATATTACATATATCATGCATTTTCTATTAATCAGGAGGTATTATCTATGAGGTTTCGTCCATGTATAGACATTCACAACGGAAAAGTAAAGCAGATCGTAGGCGGCAGCCTGACCGATAAAAACAATGCCGCACTTGAAAACTTCGTTTCCATGCAGGACGGCAAATACTATGCCAAGCTATATAAATCATTAGGCCTTTACGGCGGACACATCATACTGCTTAACCCGGTTTCATCAGAATTCTATAATGATGATGTCAATCAGGCTCTCCTTGCACTTCATGCCTGGCCAAATGCCTTGCAGCTCGGCGGCGGAATCAATCCCGATAATGCAAAATTCTTTTTGGATAATGGCGCCAGCCATGTAATCGTTACCTCTTATGTATTTTCAAACGGAAGCCTTAATATGGATAATCTCAAGAAGCTTGTAAATACTGTCGGAAAAGAAAGATTGGTGCTTGACCTAAGCTGCCGCAAAAAAAACGATGCTTACTATATAGTTACGGATCGCTGGCAAAAATTTACAAGCTATCAGCTTACAGATAAGCTGATAAATGAGCTAAGCAGCTATTGCAGCGAATTTTTGATCCATGCGGTTGATGCCGAGGGTAAGGCCAACGGTATAGAAAAGAGCCTTGTTAAGCTGATGGCAAATGCTTCTGATTTTCCGATTACATATGCCGGAGGCATCGGAAGCTATGATGATTTATCAGCTCTTAAGGCTCTTGGGCAAAACAAGCTTGATGTCACTGTAGGAAGCGCCCTTGAAATGTTCGGCGGTTCACTAAAGCTTGATAAAATCCTTGAAATTTGCAAGTAACATTATTTTACTTTTAAAATGCTGTCTGCCTGTTTCCGGACCATTTTATATTCCTGTATCTTACAGACAGCTCGTCTAAAAGCCTTTCCTCACGCTTATGGCAGGTAAATATAATTACCTGCTCTTTTTTATTTGCCAGAAGCATCAGCGCACGCTTCAGCCTGTCATCATCAAAATTTACAAAAACATCATCAAGCAATATCGGAAGAGACTTTCCCTTTATTATGAAATCTGCTGCCGCAAGTCTTACAGACAGCTGCAGTAAATCCTGCGTACCCTTGCTGCACTGCCAAAATCCGATCGTTTTATTTTCCTTTAAGACACTTATCTCATTATTTCCATCAAAAATAAGTCTTGCATCATCCTGGCCGCTTAGATAGAGATAATTATATTCCACCTTGTCCTTGAATTTCTGTTCATATCTCATATTGAGCTTCCCGGCTATATCCTTAATCCTGTCTTCCGCAAGCTTTAAGGCTTCTATTCTGCCGGTATTTCCATTGGCTTCTGCCCTGCTCTTTGCCTCACTTGCGTATTCGATTTTTAGCTCTTCAAGCTGCGTTCTCTTTTCTTTAATGCCTTCTCTTATATAAACAGCCTTAATTGCCTTTATATCCTCCGTATTTTCATCCTGAGCCTTGTTATCCTCGATATTGCTACAGACCACCCTTTTTTTTCTGCTTTTATAAAGAACCGTGCCTGCAAATACAAGCAAGCAGATTATGCCGACCAAAGCCAAATACAATCGTGCGTTCGTAAATGTATAAGCCGCAACAAACATAAGTGCTGCAATAAGTACAATTATAGCCTGCGTAAGTACTCCCGGACCAATATATTCTTCCCTCTCAGCTTTCTTTTCAAAATCTTCCTCATATTCATCCTCATAAGCAGCTGTAATCTCCTTATCTGTTTCCAATGCATTAAGCTGCTTCTCTTTTTCTGATATTTCAGAGGTTATCATGGATATTCTTTCAGACAGTCTGTCAAGTCTTTCATCCGCCTGCTTTTGTATCCGCCTGCTTTCAGATTCGAGATTTTTTCTCCTTGCTTCGAGCTCCTTAAGCGTTTTTGATACTGCCGGATTTTCTCCCTGCTTAGATGAAAGACTTATATACATATCCTGCATTGCTTCTTTTATATAGTCATTATCAATCCTATGCTCCTGCGTGGCTAAGCTCGTATTTTCATAAGCCTTTTTACTTAAACCTTCTATTATTTGAGCTATGCTGCCATCGTTAAGCTCTATCTGCCTTCTGTCATCGGCTGATATAAGCATATCGGAGCGCCCCTGGGAATTGAAATCTCTTATAAGTATATATTCCCTGCCATTTTCCTCAAAGGTCATACTTCCCTTGTATATTCCACTGTTCATTTTTGGAGTATATCTTGCAAAATCGTCTGTTTTGGCAGCCTTTCCCTTATTTCTGCTCATTCCGAAAAGCATATTAAAGATAAAGCCCTGCAAGGTGGATTTACCACTCTCGTTAGGGCCGTAAACTATATTTATTCCGTTTGAAAAATCAAGCTTCTCATTGGAAAGCCTTCCGAAGCCGTTAATCTCAATGCATTTTATAAACATTTTGTTCTCCGATAATGATATTGTACTCAAAAAAGCTATTGCAGATTTTCAAGAAAAGCTCTTGTACCTTCTTCCAATGCAATTCTTGATATCTTATCTGTACATCCCTTAAAGGAATTTATAAATTCAGCTAATATCGTTCCTCTGTATTTAATACTAAGAGCTTCATAGTCAAAAGACTCCTCCCTGCTTCCGGCTATTTCTATAACTCTTACATCTCTCCAAAGCCTTTTCATATCAAGCAAATCGCATACCTGAGTATTTCCGCTTAAATAGACACTGTATACATTTTTGATTCCGGAGAGGATAGCTGCTTTTTTTATTTTTTCCTCAACCTCAAAAACCGTATCCGACTGCTCGGCATATATATTTAAGGTCTTATAGGAGACGTCTGCAAACGGAACAAAGCTCACTCTTACTCCCGCTTCATCAAGCTCTGCCTCAAGATAGCCATGCTCTCCCGGATCATTCCTGTCAAGCGGTTCAAGAGCTCCCGAAAATGCCGCCTTATTTTTCACAACAAAGCCCATCCTGTGTATATGTCCCATTGCGATATAATCAAATTTGCTTGAAGCTATTTCACTTCTGTCTATGGGGCTATGTGCTTTATCGCCTGCATGCATAAGCAATATATGATATTTCTCAAAGCCGCAGGGTCTGGCATTTTTATATAAATTATCTCTTGCCTCAATATCATGATAGCTCAATCCGTAAATTCTCGTATCAAGTCTCTTTATAGAAGCGGATGTCAGCTCATCATTAAAAAACGTATAAACATTTTTGCTCCATTTGTAATTTAGATATTGCGATTTTCTGCTTATATAATCATGATTTCCTGCACAAAGTGCTACCGCTGTTTCAGGTATGCTCTCAAACAGCCCGCCTACTCTTCTGATCTGTTTTTCATCCGGCTGTGAATGAAAGAGATCTCCGCTTATAACTAAAAGCTCAGGCTTTTCAAGCCTTATCCTGTCTATAAGCCTCTCAAAGGTATTCCATATGCCAAAGGCGCGCTCCCTGCTCCAGGGATAGCCCTTATCAGGAGCAGCACCTAAATGTACATCCGCCGTATGGATGATTTTCATTAATTTCCTCTTTCCTGCACGTCAGCAGCATCACTTGGACAGTCCTTCTCTCATTAAAATCTTTTAAAGCTCACAGTTATTTACCGTGCGAGGGAAAGGAATCACGTCTCTTATGTTCTTCATTCCTGTAAGATACATAATACATCTTTCAAATCCAAGCCCGAAGCCCGCATGCCTTGTTGTTCCGTATCTTCTGAGGTCTGTATAAAAGCTGTAATCCTCGGCCTTAAGTCCGAGCTCATTCATTCTTGCTACAAGCTTATCATAATCCTCTTCTCTTTGACTTCCGCCTATAATTTCGCCGATTCCGGGAACAAGACAATCCACCGCAGCAACTGTTCTTCCATCAGGATTCTGCTTCATATAAAAGGCCTTGATCTCCTTCGGATAATCCGTTACAAATACCGGTCTTTTATAGATCTCCTCTGTAAGATATCTCTCATGCTCTGTTTGCAAATCTGCTCCCCATGATACCTTATACTGGAATTTGTCATTGTGCTTTTCAAGGATTTCTACAGCTTCGGTATATGTAATCCTTGCAAAATCTGAATTTGCGACATTATTAAGTCTTTCCAAAAGGCCCTTGTCAACAAAGCTGTTAAAAAACTGCATTTCCTCCGGAGCCTTACTTAATACACCCTTTATGACATATTTAAGCATTGCCTCCGCAACCTCCATATCATCCTCAAGATCTGCAAATGCCATCTCGGGCTCAATCATCCAAAATTCCGCCGCATGACGCGTCGTATTTGAATTTTCTGCTCTGAATGTCGGCCCAAAGGTGTAAACATTTCTGAATGCCTGCGCATAGGTTTCTACATTAAGCTGTCCGCTTACTGTAAGATTTACCGGCTTAGTAAAGAAATCCTTTGAATAATCAACTCTTCCATCCTTTGTCATCGGAAGGTTATTCATATCAAGAGTCGTCACCTGGAACATCTCACCTGCTCCCTCACAGTCACTTCCCGTTATTATCGGAGTATGTACATATACAAAGCCTCTCTCCTGGAAAAAGCTGTGTATAAGATATGCCGTAAGAGATCTGATGCGAAATACAGCCTGAAATGTATTTGTTCTTGCACGCAGATGCAGATTTTCCCTCAAAAATTCCATTGAATGTCTTTTTTTCTGAAGAGGATAATCAGGTGTTGATTCTCCTTCTATTGCAATATCACAAGCCTGTATTTCAAACGGCTGCTTTGCATCAGGTGTTGCTACCAAAATGCCCTTAACAATTATAGCTGCTCCGACATTAAGAGAGGATATTTCCTTAAAATTGCTTATTTTATCAGAATATACAACCTGAAGAGTATTGAAGCTCGTGCCATCGTTTAGAACTATAAAGCCAAAGGTCTTTAAGTCTCTGACACTCCTCACCCAGCCTCCTGCCGATATGGTTTTATCGATAAATTTTTCCTGTTCCTTATAGAGTTCCTTTACTGTTACTAATTTTTCCATTATTGCCCCCGTTTATCATATATGATAGCTGATAAAAACATTTCCTGAGGCTTCAAACTGCGGCTGTGCATCCTCTGTAGCCACTGCATACAGTCCTCCGCTTGAAGCATCATAAAACCATACATTGTATTGATCATAACCGAGTATGATCCTGCTGCTGCCGTCTGACCACCTTCCTACAACAGCATATCCGTTACTTATTTGATAGCAAATCGAATCCAGCGAGCATCCGCTAAGATCCCATACCTCATAGTCAGCTCCCACTGCATCTGCTATCGATGAATCATCTGTGTTCGCACTCAGTATCCCCTGAGGGACTGATGCCGGATCAAGCTTTATGCTTGTTTGGACATTTCCTCTCTCCCATACATACTGCTGACGCGAATTGAGCACAACTCCCTTGGAATCGTCTGCCGCAGCAATTGCACTGTTAATGCTCTTGTATATTGCCTTTAGGCCTCCATCTGAATATACATAATAATTATCATCGGAATATTTAAGCTCTTCTATCTCAAGCCTTTGTATACTATCCGAATCGGAATATCTTGCATCCATCGTCAAGAGATTTGAAACCTCACCCGTCGTTGAAAATGCAAGCTTAACCTCCGTTCCCTTTCTGTTGTCGACCGTAAGCTTGATATCTACAACATTTTCCGTATCCGGCATGTAATGAATAAATCTATCCTCCGATATGGATTTCCATACACCGTCCTGATTTTCAGCTCTGTCGAGTATTATGAGGTCGTCCTCCTGCTTTATGCTCATAACATAAACGCCGTCTATACTGTAATCCTTTACGAGCTCTCCCTGCTGATTTCTTATACATACCCTGTACATAGGAAATACCAGCTTTCCGTTGCTTTCCCTGTAACAGCTGTCATCATGTGCAAGGCCATAGATTATATCCTCTCCTGCATAACCAAGAACCTTTATGCTGTCACCGTCAGGAGAATCAATATTTGTAGTTTCTCCTGTCTCCAGATTGAGCTCACATATTTGCTTAGGAAGCTCTGAATCCGTAGTATTCCATGCAACCCTCATCTGAGAATCAGATGTAGAAACCTCCTGCCAGCTAAGCTCACTTTGCAGCGTTGTTACTGTGCCATCGTCAATCTGTATCATGTAAATTGTATCATCATAATACAAAAAGCATTGTTTTTCCGTATTTACATATGCCAATCTTGAAAGTCCCAGCTCTGCTAATTCGTATGAGTCGGTTATAGGCACAAATAAAAGCTCGCTTATCGTATTGGTTTTACTGTCATATTGATAAATGCTTATACCAACCGTGCCCTCATGGCCTCCCGAAGCCATATATCCATATGCTATAAAGGTTGTATTGCCCTCATTTGAAACAGCTGCGATTGAAATATTAAATTCATCTGCAAAAATTCTGTCATCGGTAAGATCGTTAGTCTTGAATCCGAAAAGCTTCGTCACCTTATTTGCAGATCTGTCATATTGCCAAAGCTCACCTGCCTGAGCAAAGGCTGCTATATCCGCATTGTAATTCGCCGTATAATTGACATCCCTGCCTGTAATTCCAAGATTAAGACTTGTAGAATCCAAAACCGAAAGCTGACCGTCAAAGAACTGCGTTGCCGTCCTTTCATAATCGAGCAGAACAATGCTGTCCTGATTTGCTCTCATTCTGTAAAATTCCTTAACGATATAAGTCTCTTCCTTTTCATCAGAATCCGCAGACGATATTATATATTCCTGACTTAAGCTTACAGTCGTCTCGTTTATTTCGAGAACAGTGGGAACTGCTTCCTTTACAAGCGTTGTTGTAAGATTTCCCCACTTAAGCTGCTCTTTATCGGATTTTAGAGTAACACTGTGAAGACTGCTGTTTGCCTTTGAGCTGTCTGTCTCCAGCTGATTCAGCATATCCTCTGTCAGATTCTTATTCAGGCAATTTTGATAAAATGACTGTGCATATGCTATATAGCCATCAAGGCTCTGTCCGTTTCTCTGTACTATTCGAGTATAGTAATATGTATCAAAGCCTCCTATGCTTACCGTAAATCTAAGCATATATTCCTGCTTCATTTCATATTCGGCATTCAGTGAAAATGTAGCCTTTAAATACTCTCCGTCTGTCTCAAAGGTTTTTATTTTACCGTTTTCAACAACACCTCCGTCCTTCAGAGATGTGACCTGATATTCCGCATCATTTATATCATTTCCATATGCCTTTACTGCAACGGTTAATGTTTTGTCTGCCGGCAAAAGCGTCAGATTGTCTCTTAAGGTTGCCTCATCCATCGACTGCCTATAGCCGTACATTCTATTTATAAGGCTGTCATTTTCTTTCATAAAAAAAACCGGCAGTGTCGAATTTCCCATGCTTTTAGTCTTTTCAACCTCATGCCTGTTTAGTGCAATTGTAAAAAATATAAGACTCGCCGCAAATATCCCCAAAAGTATAAGTACTCTTTTTACAATACTTTTCATTTAGCTGTCTCTCCATCTGTCTGTATTTCTCTGAACGCTTTACCCATAGGCTCTACCTCGTAATGCAGTCTCTTTTTTTTCTTTGGATCTGTAAATTCAAGACAGCATGCACAAAGTGCCGGAAAAGCTATATCATCACAGGCTTTATTATATTTTCTGTCACCCAATATAGGCATACCCGCATTTGCAAGCTGTACCCTGATCTGATGGTGCCGTCCCGTATACAGGTTAATCCTAATCAGGCTGTATTTTCCTGTACTCTTTTTAAGGACATATGAAAGCCTTGCCTTTTTTGCGCCCTTAGCTCCGCTTGCTGCTACCGATGATGTATTAGTCGTCCCATCTCTCAAAAGATAATCCTCAAGAACACCCTCCCTTATCTTGGGTATTCCCTCTACAACAGCAAGATATTCTTTTTTTACCGAATGCTCGCCTATCTGCCTTGTGAGCTCTGCTGCCGATTCCGGACTTTTAGCCAGTAAAACAAGCCCCTCAACCGGCTGATCCAGTCTGTTTACGGCAGCCAAATATTTAATATGCCTGTTATTGGCTTTTATAATTGTTTCAAGCGTTTTTTCGGTCAGTCTCCTGCTTTGCACCGAAAGACCGGCCGGCTTATATGCTACTATATATTCTTCTGTTTCTTCTATTATATTTATTTTACTTTCCATATCTGAATTTTTCATCTGGTCATTATACTATATTTTGCTCTATTTTTAAATATTCCTTTTTTCACTTGTATTAAATTGAAAATTGTATTAAAATGTCGTTTAGGTTAAAGAGAGAGAACCTAAAAGTATTTAAATAAGGAGGACTATTATTATGCCACGTATGATCACAGATGATTGTGTTAGTTGCGGAACATGTGCAGGTGATTGCCCTGTAGGAGCTATCGCTGCTGGAGATACAACATATGTTATCGATGCTGATTCATGTATCGATTGCGGAGCTTGTGAAGGTGCATGTCCAACAGGCGCTATCAAAGAAGCTTAATTTGATTTATAAGAAAAACGGATGCAAAAGCATCCGTTTTTTATTTTGCAAGATTTGTAAATTTCGTATAATCGGCAAGCCATGCAAGCTTAACCGTTCCGATTGGGCCGTTTCTTTGCTTAGCTATGATAACCTCCGCTACGCCCTTATCCTCAGTATCCTTATTGTAAACCTCATCTCGATAAAGAAACATGACAATATCCGCATCCTGCTCAATAGCTCCGGATTCACGAAGATCCGAAAGCATAGGTCTGTGATCTGTTCTGCCTTCTACTGCACGGCTAAGCTGTGAAAGTGCTATTATCGGAACATTCAGTTCACGGGCAAGTATCTTAAGCGCTCTTGATATATCTGATATTTCCTGCTGTCTTGAATCGCTTCTTCTTCCGCTTCCTGACATAAGCTGCAAATAATCGATCATAACTATATCAAGTCCATGCTCAAGCTGAAATTTTCGACATTTTGATCTTAGCTCTCTTACCGTAATTCCCGGTGTGTCATCAATAAGCAGCTTTGAATTTCCGACAACGCTCGCACTTTCTATCAGTCTTGACCACTCCTCATCCTTAAGCGATCCGTTTCTGAGCGTCTTGGAATCTACCCTGGCCTCCATTGCAAAAAGCCTGTTTACAAGCTGCTGCTTCGACATCTCAAGGCTGAATATAGCAATCGATTTCTTTTGCTTAAATGCCATATGCTCGGCTACATTCAAAACAAAAGAGGTCTTACCCATTGCCGGCCTTGCGGCAAAAATTATGAGATCCGAATTTTGAAAGCCGGAGGTCATGAAATCAAGATCTGTAAAGCCCGATGCTATACCTGTTACATTTCCTTTTACCTTGGATGCCTTTTCTATATTTTCAAGCGTATCGAGTACAATCTTTCTTATAGGAGTAAATTCATTTTGATCCTTAAGCTGAAAAATTTTAAAAAGCTTTTTTTCAGACTCCTCAAGCAGCTCCTCTACAGGTCCGTTATTCATGTAGCATGCATTTTCGACCTCCTCAGATGCCTTTATAAGTCTTCTCAAAAGAGCTTTTTCGCTTACGATAGTCGAATATTCCTTTACATTTACAGATGTTGTCTGCGCTGCAAGCAAATCCCTGACAAACTCCATGTCCGATATCTCGGGCGGAAGATTCTTTTGTCTTAATCTGTCCTGTAAAGTAATCAGATCTACAGCTTTTCCTTCATTATATAATTCAACGATTGCTTCGAATACGAGTCCATATTGATGCTGGTAAAAATCATCTCCCGAGAGGATCTCACTCGCGGTCTCTATAGCCTCCCGTCCCATAAGCATTGAGCTTATAACCGATTGCTCTGCTTCTACATTATGGGGCAGTATTCTTTTAATTAAGGCCTCTTCCATAACTACTCCTGATGAAATATCTGCTTATGCCTCTGATACATGTACCTTAAGCTGTGCCGTAACCTTTGGATGAAGCTTTACACTTACCTCTGTTACTCCGAGAGTTTTTATAGTTCCTGACATCTGAAGCTTCTTTTTATCTATATCAAGCTTTAACTGATCCTTTGCCGCATCTGCTATCTCCTTAGCCGAAACCGAACCAAAAACTCTTCCGCCTTCTCCGACCTTAAGCTTTATCTCAACTGTACTTTTTGATATAAGCTCAGCAAAATCCTTTGCAGCCTGCAGATTCTCTGCTGCTATTTTCTCTTCATGTGCTTTCTGAAGCTTGAGATCATTCATATTCTTTGCATCTGCAACTACACCCAGCTTTTTAGGAAGCAGCATATTTCTTGCATATCCGTCGCTTACATTTACAACCTCACCCTTTTTTCCAAGGGCTTTAACATCCTGTAATAAAATTACCTTCATTATTTTCTCCTTTATTAATACGTCGGCTGCATCATCGAATCAGCCATAAATCCTTGTCCTCAGACCTCTCCTCCGTCTATCATATCTGAAAGCACCTGCTTCAGCTTCTCCTCAGCAGACTCTATACTCATATTTGACAGCTGAGCTCCGGCAATATTCATATGACCGCCGCCGCCGATTCGTTCCATTATAATCTGAACATTTACCTCATCTATGGCTCTTGCACTTATAAATATTGTGCCATGATAGCTTGTCAGAACAAACGATGCCTTTACACCGATTATATTGAGCAGCTCATTTGCGGCCTGTGCTCCTATTATTGTCGGCTGATCTATTCCGTCAGCCTGCCATGTTGAAATCGCATAAAATTTTCTGTAGAGCTTGACATTTCTTATCACCTCACCCTTAGCGAGATAATCTGTCATGTCCTCTCTGAACATCTTTCTGACTCTTGTAACATCCGCACCATGCCGTCTTAAATATGCAGCCGCCTCAAAGGTTCGAACACCTGTCTTCTGTACAAAGTTGTCTGTATCGACTACCATTCCGGCATACATAGCATCTGCCTCTATATTTTTCAGCTTGAGATTTTCTGCAAAATACTGAAGTATCTCGGCTATCATTTCACAGGCTGACGATGCATATGGTTCTATATATGACAGCATTGAATTTTTTATAACGTCGCTGCTCTGTCTGTGATGATCGAATACAACTATATTTCTCGTCATCTCAAGCAGCTCCTCGCAGCATGTATAACCCGGCTTACTTGTATCAACTACAATCAGAAGAGTTCTGTCATCTATAATGTCCTTCGCCTTCTCACATGAAACAAACATATCCTCACTATATGAAGAATCCCTTTTGAAGGCTTCGATAAATGGTTTTAATGCCGCTGATACATCGTCAATAACGATATGTACCTTTTTATTCATTGTATGTGCTGCTCTGAATATACCGACCGCCGCACCGAAGGAATCTATATCTGTTCTTTGGTGTCCCATTACGATAACCTTATCCGAAACACCCATAAATTCACGCAGGGCATGCGCTTTAACTCTGGATTTAACCTTTGTGCTTTTTTCAACAGCCTGAGATTTGCCTCCAAAATATTGAATACTGTCTAAATTCTTGATTACAACCTGATCTCCGCCTCTTCCAAGTGCAAGATCGATACAAATGCGGGCCGCCTCAAGATTCTTTACATATGATCCCTGTGCACTTCCGATACCTATACTCAAGGTAACGGAAATGTCATTATATGTATTGTTTATTTCCTTTATTTCCTCGAGAAGTGCAAATCTCTTTTCGCCCATCTCTTTCATTGCACTTGTACGCATAAGAATGAGATATTTATCCTTTTCGTATTTTCGTACAATACAGTCAAAGCCATTGAAATACTGATTAATCTTCCTGTCGATAAGTGCAGTCAAGATCGAACGGCTGACCTCCTCAACACTCTCAAGTGCTTCCTCGTAATTGTCGAGATACAGAAGTGCTGTTACCATTGTCTCATCCTCATACTTCTTCATATAATCAAGAAGCTGAGTCTCATCAAATAGTGTTACGGCATATATTTTCTTTAATTCCGAGCTTTTTATATCCGGAAATGTAAAATTTTCAAGATTTTCCCCGTCTGTAATCGATCGGATATTCACCTTGAATTTGATATCCTTGTATTCAATATTGCAATTTGTTTCATAATCGGTTTTTGGCAGCATTGCAGCCGTAATCCCGGGTATAATATCTGTAATTACTTTGCCTGTATGCTTTGTACCTTCCGGCATCAGCTCATTAAAGCTCTTGTTTGCCCACAGCACCTTTCCGTCTCTGTTAAGGATAAAATACGGAAAATCAAATTTTTCCATGAGCTTATTTTGAAGACATGCATAATGCGATGCATAATCAATCAAATCCTGCAAAGCATTTTTCTTTTTTAAGTAATAAAAAACAAGTATGATTACAAGGTATACTATCAAGCCGCAGGTCATGATAAGTCCCGAGTAAAATTCACGGATATAAATAAAAACATTGAATATAATGAGCAAAAGAAGCATTCCGCTTAAAAAAACAGAATAGCTTCTAAGCTGCCCCGGTTTATCTGATATACTGTTCTTATCGTCCATCTGCATCTCCTGTCACAGTATTCTAAAAAGGAAAAAACGGCCGGCATACAACCGGCCGCAGCAATTTAATTTTAGTTTTTTAATGGAACGGAAGTTCCTCGTCTATTCCGTCGGGAATATTCATAAATCCGTCATCTGACATAGGTGCAGGAGTATCCGATGCTGTGTTTCTTGCAGCATAACCTGCCGAATTCTCGGCTGATGCGCTCTTGCTCTCAGCAAACTCCTGTTCCTCAACTACGACATCTGTCGTATAAACCTTGTTTCCGTCTCGGTTTGTATAGCTTCCTGTCTGGATACGACCTGTTACAACTATCTTGATTCCCTGATGGAAATACTTCTCAGCAAATTCTGCAGCTCTTCCGAAAGCAACGCAGCTAATGAAATCTGCTGTCTGATCTCCGTCACGCTTAAATCTTCTGTCTACGGCAAGTGTATATCTGGCAACTGCAGATGCGTTTTCGCCTGCAGAATATCTGACGTCCGGATCTCTTGTCAGCCTTCCCATTAATATTACTTTGTTCATCTGATCTCCAATCTGATATGATCTTTTTAATTATCGTGGTTAAAATAATAGCATATATCGACTATTGTTTCAATATTTTTAATGTACCCTTATCTGCTCCATAACCTTGCCTATCGGCTCTGTAATAATGATATCTGCCATATTGTCTCTGCTTGTTGAGCCCTTATTTATAAGAACCACGGCATCTCCCTTAAAATAATCAAGCAGGCCTGCCGCAGGATAGACGACCAGAGAGGTTCCTCCGACTATTATGACCTGTGCATTTCTTATAGCATTTACGGCATAGTTTACAGTCTTATTGTTTAAGCCTTCCTCGTATAACACAACATCCGGCTTTATCACTGAGCCGCATTTGTCACACTTTGGAACTCCATGTGTATTTGCAATATATTGTCCGTCGAAAAAACGTCCGCACTTTGTACAATAGTTTCTGTGTACACTTCCATGCAGCTCGAGTACGTTTTTGCTTCCTGCTGCCTGATGAAGTCCGTCTATATTCTGTGTTATAACAGCCTTGAGCTTGCCTGCTTTTTCAAGCTCAGCAAGCTTATAATGCGCTGCATTTGGTTTTGCTCCAAGTGCCAGCACCTTGTCCTTATAAAATCTGAAAAATTCCTCTGTATGTCTTACAAAAAATGAATGACTTAGCATTGTTTCCGGAGGATAATCATATTTTTGATTATATAGTCCGTCTACACTTCTGAAATCAGGTATTCCGCTTTCGGTCGAGACTCCCGCCCCTCCGAAAAATACGATATTGTCATGTTCATCGATTATCCTCTGCAGCTCCTGAATCTTATCCATAGCGCATCCTCCTAATTCAACGCAACCTCTTTCACCAAAATTCCCTGGACAACCAGTCTTTCCTCACCTGTCGCTGCCTGACAAGTAGATAATGTAACAACCTTGCTGTTTTCATCATAGCTGTCGATTGGCAACTGAACCAACGACTCTGAAATATTGTCTGCAATATATGACTTTACATCCTCGCATGATCCCGAAAAAAGAGTATATACATCACTTGTATCTACAGTTCTGTGTATGCTGAACATCTTATATTTATAAGCAGTCTTTTCGGTTATTATCCAAAAAGTATCATCATTTGCATAATCACCATTCTCATACAACAGCTTGAGCTTTCCGAACATGGACCTGTCCTTCATGTTGTGTCCATATATGATCGTGTTTGGATCGGAAAGATCGCCCTTATTTTGATACTCTATAAACAGTGTCCCCGCAAAATTATCTGTCTTTTCGAAGGTTCTGTGCAAATAAAAATCATTGTCCGAATAATGCACAACCGGATAGCTTATATTTTCGGCTCCGATATAAAGCCAGCCGGCAATATCTGAATTAATATTTTTAAGAGATGCAAAATCAATATCTATAGGCGGTTTTTCAGTATCCGTATCCTGCTGTATGTCAGACTGCAAGGTCGCATCGGCCGCTTCCGTATCGGTATCTGTCGTCTCTACCGTATATTTTCTCAGAGCATTATATTCATCCTGTCCGGCCTTGTATTCGAGCCATATGCAAATCAGGTTGTATGCTGCATATGCTGCAACAGCCAGACATATGATTATTATGATCACAAAAACCGGACTTGATTTCTTCTTTTTATTATCTTTGCTTCCAGGCATTATCTTCTCCGAATCAAGGCTCCTCTATTGTTTTTGAAGCAATCTTTTCCTTTATTTCATCAACGAATTTTGAAAGCTCCATCTGACCCTTATCTCCACCGCTTCTTGTACGAACCGAAACAAGGCCCTCTGCCTCCTCATTTGCTCCGACAATAAGCATATACGGAATCTTCTTATTTTGAGCCTCTCTTATCTTAAATCCGATCTTTTCCGAACGATTGTCAGCTGTTACATCCACACCTGCTTTTGCAAGCTCTTTTCTGACAGTCTCTGCATAGTCTGCATATTTTTCGGATATAGGAAGTACTCTTACCTGCTCCGGACAGAGCCATACCGGGAATTTTCCTGCATATTTTTCAATAAGCCATGCAAGTGTTCTTTCATAGCATCCGAGTGATGTTCTGTGGATTATATAAGGACGCACCTTGTCACCATTTTGATCTATATAATAAAGATCAAAGTTCTCAGCTATCGCACAATCCAGCTGGATAGTGATCATTGTATCTTCCTTGCCATATACATTCTTTGCCTGTATATCTACCTTAGGGCCATAGAATGCAGCCTCTCCCTCTGCCTCGGTAAATGCAACATTATTTTTCTGAAGGATATGTCTCAGAACTCCCTGTGTGCTTTCCCAATAATGCTCATCTCCAAGATACTTTTCTGTATTTTCGGGATCCCACTTTGAAAGCCTGTATGTAACATCATCCTGAAGTCCCAATGTCTTCAATATGTACATTGCAAGCTCAAGGCAATTCTGGAGCTCCTCCTCAGCCTGATCCGGGCGAATTACATTATGTCCCTCTGAAATAGTGAACTGACGTACTCTTGTAAGTCCATGCATTTCTCCTGAATCTTCATTTCTGAAAAGTGTAGATGTTTCTCCCATTCTGTATGGAAGATCTCTATATGATTTCTGTGTGTTTTTGTATACATAATACTGGAATGGACATGTCATAGGTCTAAGAGCCATACACTCCTTATCTGCAGGATCTCCGAGCACGAACATTCCGTCAAGATAATGATCCCAGTGTCCCGAAATCTTATACAGATCACTCTTTGCCATAAGCGGAGTCTTTGTTCTTACATAGCCCCACTCCTTGTCCTCAAGATCCTCGATCCATCTCTGCATCTTCATGACCATCTTGGTTCCGTTAGGAAGAAGAAGCGGAAGTCCCTGTCCTATAACATCAACTGTTGTAAAAAGCTCCATTTCTCTTCCGAGTTTATTGTGATCTCTCATTTTAATATCTTCAAGATGCGCAAGATATGCTTCAAGCTCCTCCTTTGTTGCAAAGGCAGTTGCATATATTCTCTGAAGTCTCGCTCTTTTTTCGTCACCTCTCCAATATGCCATAGAGGATGATATAAGCTTATATGCTTTGATATTCTTTGTGCTCTGCATATGCGGTCCTGCGCAAAGATCAACAAAATCGCCCTGCTCGTAAAACGAAATTTCCTCTCCCTTCGGAAGATCCTCGATGAGCTCTACCTTGTATGGCTCATTTCTGTCCTGCATGTATTTAATTGCCTCTTCTCTCGGAAGTGTAAATTTATTGAGCTTATTTCCCTTCTTTATGATTTTCTTCATTTCCTTTTCAATAGCATCAAGGTCATCTCTTGAAAACGGCTCCGAATCAAAATCATAATAAAAGCCTTCGTCTATTGATGGTCCGATAGCAAGTTTTGCATTTGGGAACAGATTCTTTACTGCCTCAGCCATAACATGTGAGCATGTATGACGAAGTACCCTAAGACCTTCCTCATCCTTTGCTGTAAGAAGATTGAGTGTGCAGTCCTTATCAATAACAGTACGAAGATCCTTAACCTCTCCGTCAACCTCACCTGCTACTGTTGCCCTTGCAAGTCCCTCGCTTATGTCCTTTGCTATATCTATAATGCTGATCGGTGATGCATATTCCTTTGCGGAACCATCCTTTAAAGTAATCTTCATGATTCTCTCCTTATTTATATATCTCTTTTAATTTATTCTTCATTGCTTGCAACGCTTTTCCTCTGTGGCTTATCTTATTTTTTTCATCCGGCGAAAGCTCAGCCGTCGATAAGCTCATATCCGGCAAATAAAAAATAGGATCATATCCAAAGCCGTTTTCTCCTCTTTGCTCATATCCGATTTTGCCTTCTATTGTTCCGCGCGTAGCAATTGTCCTTCCGTCCGGAAGTACTGCTGCTATGGCACATACAAACCGCGCTGTTCGTTTATCATTTTCTATACCGTTTAATCGGTCAATTATATTTTTATTTTTAATGCTGTACGGAGTCTCTTCGCCCATATATCTTGCAGAATATACTCCCGGCTCACCGCCAAGTGCATCAACCTCAAGTCCGGAATCATCCGCCATAAATATAGCATCCTCGCACTTAAGCATATCTGCCGCATATTTGGCTTTTATAACAGCATTTTCCTCAAACGTTACGCCCGTCTCCTCGGGCTCAGACGTTATGCCTGCATCCTTAAGAGAAACTATCGGAATATTTAAATCCTTTAAAATATCATTTATCTCTTTCAGCTTTCCTTTATTTCCCGTTGCAAATATAATCCTCATACAATATTAACCTTCTTCGGTGGTCTCGGACCGATATACTGATAAAAATACGTTTTCATCATTCCGTTGTATATCTTTCGGTTCTTATCTGCATTTCTTCCTATATATCTTTGGGCATCTTCATATGCTGTTATAACATACATTGACCAGCTGTCAAGTGCAAAAAAACGCTCTCCGAGTGTTTTATATATATCAGGAAGAGTCTCCTTTGTTTCAAGTCTTTCTCCATACGGAGGATTGGTTATGATAAAGCCGTATTTACCGGAATGTGAAAGCCTGTCCACACCTCTTTGCTGCAGATGGATCATTCCATCTACACCGGCTTCTTTTGCATTTTCTCTTGCCATGGCAACAGTAATACCGTCAAGATCATAGCCCTGAATATCTGTATCTATATTTGGCTCGATTCGATCAAAAGCATCCTCTCTTACCGATGTCCATATCTTATCTCCTATAAGATGTGTCCAGCTCTCTGAAATAAAATTTCTTTTGATGCCAGGCGCGGTATTTGATGCTATAAGCGCTGCCTCAATCGGAAAGGTGCCGCTTCCGCAGAATGGATCTACCAATATTCTTCCTTTTTTCCATGGTGTCAGCAATAAAAGTGCAGCTGCAAGTGTCTCTGTGATAGGTGCTTTTACAGTCTGCCTTCTATAGCCTCTTTTGTGAAGCGAAACTCCCGTTGTGTCAAGACCTATAGTTACGATATCCTTTATAATCGAAACCCTTATCGGAAACTGTGCACCATCCTCTTCAAACCATTCAACATGGTAGCTCTGCTTAAGTCTTTCGACCATTGCCTTTTTCATTATCGATTGTATATCTGACGGGCTAAACAGCTTGCTTTTAACCGAATTTGCCTTTGCAACCCAAAATTTGCCATTTTTAGGTATGAAGTTTTCCCATGGAAGAGCTTTTGTTTTTTCAAAAAGCTCATCAAATGTTTCCGCCTTGAACTCTCCTATTTTCCACAAAATACGTTCGGTAGTTCTCAGGAAAATATTTGCATAGGCTGCCGCTTCGGCATCCCCTGCAAATGTCACCTTTCCGTCTTCTACTTTTGTAATCTCATATCCGAGATCTGATATTTCTCTTTTTAATACCGTTTCAAGTCCAAAATGGCACGGTGCAATAAATTCATATAACTGCATTATTTTCCTTTTCCGCTTCCTTTTTCTATCGTGGATATTATATATGAGATATTCTGCATTTGCAACCTTACAGCCCGGCATCGCATTTTGATCGCTGTATGATTCTTTTCATTTAAGTCATTTTCTATATAGCCTAAACGATGTTTTCTTTTATAAAAAGAGGTTCTGTTGCATTATGCATTTAATGCGACAGAACCTCTTAAAGATAAATATTATGTTTTATTCCGCAAGTGAAATTCCAAATGTCATTGTTCCTGTATAGTTTACTCCCGGCTCAAGATTCTGACCTGTTGTACCTATTACAGGCTTTGCGGTATATGTAACTGTTCCATTATCTGTAAATGAAGCAATCTCCATGCCTGATACCGTATCGGTTCCTGTTGTCTCTATAACCGTGCCATCTGCTCCTATGAACTGATATCTTAATACACTTGTATAAGACGGCTTAGATGTTTTTGCCTGAAGTACCATCTGATTTCTGAAATAGTCCGTTCCCGAAATAGTAACTGCCACTCTCTTGCTTCCAAGATCGGCAACATCCGATGCTGTAATATCAAGGGCTGTGCCCTCCTTTGATAAAGCAAGGCTGGATGGAATTGTCACCGTATATGTAGGTTCATTTTCCTGCACATATGAAAATTCTGTAGATGTTGTTTCATCTGCAAGTGCCGGTACCGCAGTCATTGCTGCCACTGATGCCAATGCTGCCATAATCGATACAATTTTCTTCATCATATATCCCCTCGATTAAATTATCTGTCTACATACTGCACACTGTAGTCCATATATCCCGTATAATGAACACCCTTTTGAATTGCAAGATTTCCTGTTCCATCCGGATAATCCTGTGAGCATGGATAGATCTCATAGTTCATTGTTCCGTCCTCTGTAAACGATGCAAGCTCTAATCCCTTAATCTGCTTTTCAAGTGCACCCATTTTAAATTCTCCGGATGTTCCTTTAACCATAAGAGTCATCATATATGGCTTATTTCCGTTCATTTCATCACCTTCAGAACCCTGAAGATATAATCTTCCTCGTACACCACTGCCCTTTGAAATTTTAACCGATATTTTTTTATCATCTGCAATATATTTTACATCACTTGCTGTTATTGCAACCTGTGTATGCTCCGTAGGATTCAGCGATACTGTTTCGGGTACCGTTATTGTATAAACAGGATCATTTACTACATAAAGTGAAAAATCTGTATGTGCGCTTCCTGTATTCGCTGCAAATGCAGGTGTTGCACATGTCAACATACTTGCTGCGACTGCCATCATTGTTATAATTTTTTTCTTCATAGTTTTAGATTTTCTCCTCTTAATTAAAATTTATGCTTCAGATGTTATTATCTGTTAGCCCACTACATGCAAATCTGCCTGTACGTCCGCACCATTCATTCTGGTATTTGATCCATCCATAGAATATGATGCTATATTTAAATGAATCTTATAATCTCCCGCTTCCATTCCCTTTGATACTTCAAATTCCGTTATTGCCTTTCCCGGCTCTATATAATCCGATTCGTAGATTGGATCCTCGCTGTCATCTATAGTTATAAAATATTTAAAATAACAATCATTGTCCTTTGGATTTACAAGCGAGATTTTCCATGTTGTATCATCAGCCGGAACAGTAAGTTCTCCATAACCCGGTATCTTTATACCCTTTGTTTCCTGACCTGAAAGTGCATTCACTTCCTTGTCCCATTCAACAGCATTTTCGTCTACCGTAATTCCGTTTGTACTCTGTGCTGTCTCGCTCCTTGAATTTTTCCCGAAATAATATGCTGCCAGCATTGCTGCTATGCATATCAATACCGCCGCGATTATTACGATTATCAGTTTTTTTGAACCTGTTTTTTTTGCTTTCATTTTTTTGATTACTTTCTGTATCTTTTTTTGCTGATTATTAAAACCGAAAGTGCTGCTGTACATGACAGCATTGCCATTGTGAAATAAATCGTCCAGGCTGTTTCATTTCCTGTATTCACCAGCGCAGTAGTTTTCGAGTTCGTATTTATGTTATCTGTCACGTTTTTATTGCTATTGCCACTTGGATTTTCTGTCGGTGCTGTTGTAGGTACCGCTGTCTGTGTTTCTGTCGGCTTTGTTGTATGTGATGCCGTAGGTGTTTCTGTAGGTGATGATATCGGTTCCTCTGTCACATATAAATCAAATTGCGTACTCTGTGCCGCAAATACTGTCTTATGCATACTGCAACTGCATATACTCAAGGCAAATATCACTATTAATATTACTTTATTAACCATTTTACTGTTCTTCATTTTTTCATCTCTCCCAAGGCAGCTGTTTTTGATTCCTTGCTGCCTCTCTTTGGTGGCTAATATAGCAAAGTACTGCGTAAAGTACATGCACATTTCCGTAAACATTTGTAAAAAATAAGGATCCTCAGTCTGAGAAAATACT
>CAVBHN010000015.1:0-56607 GCA_963595425.1 Faecalibacterium sp. CAG:74
CCTCGCGTAGCGGTACTAACCCTTATGCAAGACTATCGTCTGCATTCGGGAAGTACCGACGCTGTGGATGTTTCTTTCAGAGTATTCAATAGTATGCATTTAATGCGTCACCCCCAAGTATTATATACACTGTATGATAAGCAATGTAATGATAGAGGACTATTCTATATCGTACATTGCTTTTACGTTGTCTATTGCATCAGTAAAGTCTGCATCGGTTATAAGAGATAGGTTTTCCTTTGCATCCGAAAGAGCCTTTTCGGCTTTTTCGCTTTCGCCGGCATCCTTATATGCCTTATATAAGAAGGCGGCCTGGTAAAAGTCTGCAAAATAGACAAATGAACTCGTGTCATTTACTGTTTTCAGATTCATTACTTCATTTGTAGCCGCAAGCCTTGCAAGGTTAGGATAATCCTCATTATCCAGGTAGTATTTCAGATCGGAATATTCGGTGGCTTCATTGTAATATGAGGTTTTGCCTACATTTAAGACAAATATAAGTGTATTGATGGCAAGAATGGCTATAAGGGCGATCACTACAAGGCGAAACAGCTTTGCAGATGTCGGTAATGGTTGTTTTACTGTTTTATTGGCATTTCTATTCATAAATTCCCATCCTTTTTCCTATCAAGATAAGAAGCGACTGCTTATCCGTATCATCTATGTTCGAAAGCTTTTCTATATCATCGGATGTAAATGAACAATATGATGTAAGAATTGCTTCAATCTGCTCCTTCATATCCTCCATCGCACTTAAATGCTTTTGGGAATATCTTTCCTTGAAATAGCTTTCGTCGCGGCTTGCATAATAAGAATAAAAACCGTAAAGTGCAGAAGCGGCATAATCAATGGCCTGACCCAAGGAGACGGTGCTTTTGATGCTGTCGTTGGTAATGTAATAAACATTGTCCTTGAATTGATTGTAGTAATAGGCCATCTCCGTAACGGTAACGTAGCTGTTAAGCTCATCGGATGTGTCATAGAGATCCTGCCTGTTGTACAGATAATACATTTCAAGATATTTGCCGCTTTCCTCAAGCTCTGACATCCTGGCTTCATAGGATGCAGCCTTGGATTTGTTGCCAAGCTGATTTATATTATAACGTATCTCATAGACCTGTGACTGCAGTGCCAGGAGCACTATATTCAGACCGATAAGTATAACAAGGATTATGATTCTTGTATGTCTTTTGCTTTGCCTTGCAACATTTCCGAGCACCTCTGATTTGGTGCTTGTATAATCGGAATTGAAGCGCTTCATATCCTCAATGTGCTGTCTGGCAGCTATATTAAGTGCTCCGCAGTAGGGACAAAATTCGTCCTCAAGTGTAACCGGGGAGCCGCATTGCTTACATTTCATATAAAACCTCTCATAAAAAATTTATTCCGTAATCCAGCCGTAGCTGTCAGCTATTTCATTTGCCTTTATATAGCATGGCTCGCTTTCAAGATAGCCATTTGTCGAATTTTCTTCATAAAAGCTGTCGATTTCATCGGCAGACCAGCCCAGAGTATTTTCAAGGAAATCCAAGGAGTATGCCTGATACTGTCGGACAAGATCTGCTTCGTCCTTTGAAAGACCATATGAGCCGTCGTTATAAGCATCCTCAAGCCGGCTTATATAATCACCTGCTGTGGATTTAGTAAGATACAGTGCGGAATAAATACCGCTGCCAAGCATATAGTAATCGCCGCTGCCATCCTCAAACTGTTCCTTAGCACCTAAAACCTGCGAATAATTATAATAAAAATCGGTAACATAGCAGTAATGCTTCCAGCTTGTTATAGAATAGTCGCCGTTTAAGGTTTCGTAGTATTCTTCAAGGATTCCGTCATAATCCCCTTCATCATACATTGCATCGAGCTTTTTGTATTCTTCGGTTTGCCATGCCTTTTCGGCAATATAAAAATTATCGCTTTTTTGGGTTTCGTTCTTTTTTATGAAAAATACTATAATAAGGATAACAGCTGCCGCAGCCAGGATTATGCCTATAGTAATAAGAAGCCGTTTGATGGTTTTGCTCATTGATTTGTTATAGTCGGCCGCCGACTCTTCATCGAGATTGTCAAGCCGTTTTCTTAGCTCGTCCATATGCTTCATATATTCTTTTTCGGCACCTTTATCATTTACGCCGCCGCAATATGGACATTTTAGAGCCCAATCGGCGAATTCACCACCGCAATTCGGACAGATCATAGTTTCATCCCCTTTGTAATATCATACAATCTTATGCTCAAGCCACTTTCGGCTGTGAAATCTTATTGAAAAGAGTATCGCGCGGAAGGTCCAGTCGGCAAACATGCCTATCCATACGGCGATAGGGCCGAAGCCGTGTGCACGGCAAAGATAGATGGCAAGGCTTACGCGGAATACCCACATAGAGCAGGTTGACAGGATCATGGAAAATTTCACATCACCTGCCGCACGCAGTCCGTATGCCGGTATAAATGCCAGAACCCATACAATAGGCTTTACGATAACTATATAGGTCATCATATAAAAGCACATATCGGCACTTTCCTTTTCCATGCCGGCAATCATTGTAACGGGAATTGTAAGGGCAAGTATCAAAAGACAGCTGCCTATCATTACAATTTCCGAAATAACGGTAAGACGTTTTATATAATATACAGCCTGCTCTTTTTTGCCTGCACCCATACATCTGCCGACAATAGTCATAAGTCCGATGCCTATGCCGACGGTTGCAATGCTGGCAAGATTCTCAAGGATGGCAGTCATAGCCTGCGCCGCAATAGCCGCCGTGCCGAGTGTAGATACGGTTGACTGGATAGCCAGCTTTCCGAACTGGAACATGCCGTTTTCGATTCCGGAGGGTACGCCGATAGAAAGAACGACCATTATCAGCTTTATGTCCGGACGTATCTTAAGATAATCTCTTACTACAATCTGCTGCTTCGGAACTCTTTGACGGCAGATTATAATAACAGCCATCAGTATCCTTGAAATAAGTGTAGATATTGCGGCTCCGGCAACACCCATGTTCAGGCCGAATATCAGGATTGTATTTCCGGCAAGGTTTGCAAGATTGCACATGGCGGAAATAGTCATCGGAAGTCTGGAATTGCCCTCGGCTCTGAAAAAAGCCGCATATGCATAAAACAGACCTATGAATGGATAGGATATCGCGGTTATCAGAAAATAAACCAGTGCATTTTCCATTACATCGGCTTCGACATTTCCGAAGATAAGCAAAAGCAGTGGAGATCTAAGTGCAACACAAACGATCATAAGTGCCGTAGAAATAACGAGCATAGTCAGAACAATCTGTCTGGCGGCCTTGTTGGCTGCCTTGGGATTTTTCATTCCGAGATACTGCGAGCAGACAATTGCGCCGCCTGCGGTAAGGGCTGTAAAAACCTGTATTACAAGTACATTTATTGAATCTACAAGCGATACGGCAGAGATCGCGGCACTGCCGACGTTGCTGACCATGACACTGTCTATCGTTCCCATAAGGGAATTCAGGACCTGTTCTATCATAAGAGGTACAAGAAGCACCAGAAGATCATGATTCGAAAAGAGCAGATTGCTCTTGTTTATTTTTGAATTAAACAAATTTCCCACCTCTCTTCAGGAAATAATATCATAGCTGTGTATATTTTACCAATGCAAAAAAAGAGTATTTCTCAATTGAAAGTAGATCTGGATTGATAAAAATTAGTCGATTTTTGGTGCATTATAAGGTATGATATATCAAACAAATTAAGAAATGATGGGGTAAACAGAGAGTTTGTCCAATATCAAATATTATAAGACAGAGCAGGCAATTTTATCATGAAAAAAAAGACAGAACACATATTAACAGAAAAAACCAATGTAATGCGTGTGCTTGATCAGAAAAAAATAGAATATAAGCATTATTCGTATGCCGATACAGACGCGATAAGCGGTATGGATGTGGCAGAGGCACTGGGGAAAAATCCGGCACAGGCCTTCAAGACACTTGTAACCGTAGGAAAAAGCGGGCAGCATTATGTATTTGTTGTACCCGTATATAAGGAGCTGGATTTAAAGAAGGCAGCCGCTGCCGTAGGCGAGAAGAACATTGAGATGATCAAGTCAAAGGAGCTGCTTCCGCTTACAGGATATATCCATGGAGGCTGTTCTCCGATCGGCATGAAGAAGCTTTTCAAAACAACCTTTGACAGCAGTGCACTGGATTTTGAAACGATATTTTTCAGCGGCGGCAAGATAGGATATTCGGTTGAGGTATCACCGCTTGATGTAGAGAAGGTCATACCTGTACAGTTTAAGGATATAGCAGGATAGAGTAGGAGAGATTATGCGTCTTAGAAATATACCGGGCTCCGATGAGATAATAAATAAAAGCATATTTGCGATTACAGAGCCCAATATATATAAGGGGAAGTGGAACGAGGTATTTGATAATAGCAATCCAATCCATATAGAGGTCGGAATGGGAAAGGGTAGATTTATAATGCAGATGGCAGAAATCCATCCCGACATCAATTATATAGGAATAGAGATGTACAGCTCGGTGCTTTTAAGAGCTGTCGAGAAGGCCGAAAGGCTTAAGGAGGAAGAAAAGGCACCTGATAATTTCAGATTTATAAGGATGGATGCAAGAAATCTGTCCGATGTATTTGAAAAGGGGGAGGTAGACAGGATATATCTTAATTTTTCGGATCCGTGGCCAAAGGACAGACATTCAAAAAGAAGGCTTACATCTGTTGAGTTTTTAAGAAGGTATGAGCGGATCTTATTACCGGGTTCGAGTGTCGAGTTTAAGACTGACAACAGAGGCTTATTTGATTTTTCTCTTGAGGAGGCAAAAAGAGCTGACTGGGAAACGGTGGCTTTTACATATGACCTTCACAATGACGAAGGGCTGAATAAGGGAAATGTGATGACAGAATATGAGGAGAAGTTTTCCTTACTTGGAACTGCGATAAACAAGATGATTATTAAAATGAGGTAGAGTTGATGAAAAAAGGACGGAGTAAGAGAGTACTTGGTTTTTTGTTGGCTTTGATAATGGGTGTGCTTCCTGTTGTACAGGCACTGCCGGCTTATGCCAGTGAGGTTATGGCCACATCACAGGACGGAACGTCGACATACTATACTGTCGGAGATGCATGGAAGGCAGCACTGGCAGGCGTAAAGATAGTTCTTCAGACGGACTGGGTATGTGACAGATTAGTAGTAAATGACAATAAGGAAGTCTATGTGAATATGAACGGACATTCTGTCAGCCGACGAAATCTCAGCTCGGCAAAGATGGACGGAGAGGTCTTCTGCCTGTATTCGGGAGCAAAGCTTACATTGTCGGGCGGGGCTGCCAAGCGAACCTTTAACTATACGGGGTATTCGGTTAAAACCGGCGGCTCGGAAAGCATGACAGTCGAATCCGGAGGCCTTGTTACGGGAGGCAAGAGCACAAACGGAGCCGGCGGAATCCATATGAATGACAATTGCGAGCTGACTCTTGACAATGTAGCGGTTAACGGAAATCTGGCTGGTGAAAACAGTTTGTTGGCCGGCGCTACAGCTAAAGGCGGCGGTATACGCATAAAAGGAAGTGGCGGCAAAGTTACTTTACAGAACAATGCGGAGATAGCACATAACTATGCGGCTAAGGATGGCGGCGGTATTTACAATAATGGCTACAACAATGTAATTACATTAAAGGATGGCTCATCAATCCATGATAATTCTGCCGAGGACGGAGGAGGAATATTCTGCAATTATACGGCATTTTCAATAATATCCGACGGCACAGGCTCAATTTCATATAACAGATCACGTACAAACGGAAACGGCGGCGGAGGAATTTATATATCACGGAACCAGGCTGCATTTACCAATTCGGGTGCAATAAGCGGCATTACCTTTGATGGCAATACCACAGTAGGTATGGGCGGAGCTATCTATAATGAAGAGGAAGCCGTTGTAATAGAAAGCTGCATAATAAAGAATAACGAGGCATATCGCGGCGGAGGAATATATAACAATAATGACGTCAATTCGATATCAAACTGTACAATTACAAATAATAAAGCGACGATCGGCGGCGGAGGGATTTTTGCATATCATGCACACATGTTTACGCTGGGCGGCAAGCTTATTATAAAAGACAATACGCGCAGTGACGGAACGGCGGACGATCTGTATCTTGATGAAGACGGCAGTGATTTTTCATATATAAAGGGCTCTGTTACTTCAAGCTCCGATGTAGGTATAAGAATTGCCAATCGTGGAGAGAAGAGGATCGGAGTTACGGATACTTTCTTCTTCCAGAATGCATTTTTCTGTGATTATGATGATTATCATATCGAATATGATGAGGATGCACAGGCTCTTTGGATAAAGCAGGGTGCAAAAACAACAGAAGTAGCCAAGGAAGAGGTAAGCCCGGATGCTGCGGTGAGTGAGGACAGCTACAACGGTCAGGAGCTGATAGAGGGATATTTTTCATATCCGTCGGTGTCTGACAGCAATAAGGATCTGGATTCGAAATTCTATTATTCGGATGGTTACTTTATAAACGGAACACATGGAAGCTTTGGAAATCCCAATCGTTACAACAGCCATCTTGCTACGATGTCTATGAGTATGGCGCTTGCGGCCTTTTATTCAAATATCGGAAATGACGGCTCGAAGGATTCCTATGATCGTGCTTATACATACAAATCACAAAATATTGAAAAGCTTATGACAGATATCGGAGTAGAGCCCGATAACATTTATATAAGCGATACAAATACACTTAAGCCTACTACGAGCAGTATAGGTGTAGCTATAGGAAGTAAGGTGATAAGTACAAATAAAAAATCACAAAAATCGGATACAGCTGACTCATCGGATGAATCGGAGGCAGGAAGCTCCTATGAGGATATTGATCTTGAGAATGATTATATTCTTGTGCCTATTGTGATAAGAGGTGCAGGCTATGAGGCCGAGTGGAGCAGTAATACTACAGTAGGAAAAAGCGGTGAGCATCAGGGCTTTGCAGATGCGGCAGATAAAGTTGAGAAACAGGTATGGGCATATGTATCAAACTATGGCCTTGAGGATGCAGTCAAAGCCGGAAGAGTGAAATTCTGGGTTGTGGGATATTCTCGTGCGGGAGCAACGGCAAATCTTACTGCCAAGCGGCTGATAGAGGATTACTGTACAGGTGCGGCATCGGATTCGTCACAGGACAATCAGGTTTATGCTTATTGCTTTGAGGCTCCCAAGGGCGGAGTAAATACGGCAATGAACCTTTCCGAGGATAAATATTATTCAATTCATAACTGTATCAATAAGGTAGATCTTGTTCCTCTTGTAGCACCTGAGGAAATGGGCTTTATACGTTATGGCGTAGACCATTATATTCCGGGAGAGCCGACTACATCGGGTGTAAAATCAGACAGCACTGTTTGGAGCTTTGTAAACAGCATGGATTGGGCTTCTTCATATAAGACATGGCATGATAACAGCTCGTATACAGTAGGCACGAATGAATATAAAAATCAAAGAGCATTGATGAGAAAACAGCTTAAGTCTGTTGATCCCGATGATATTGTTTTTTATGATGGCTTTAGGGTTTCATACGCATCATATATAAAGTCTTATTTTACACATGTAATGTTTAAGCCGTTTGACAGTGATGAGGGCCATCTTACACAGGAGAGCTTTCTGCGCATATTCTGGAGAGGCTTTCAGCTATGGGGCTTATACGGTACTTACAAGCATGATCTCAGAAACAGCTATACAAGCTGGCTGCCTGCAGTCTCAAGCACAGGAAGTGAGAAATATACAACTCAAAAGGCATTTCAGGTACTGACCAAGATTTTCTTCAGCAAGAGCAGCGATGAGCTGAAGGGAATGATGGATTCAGTCAGTGCGGGAGCAACGGCGGTTAAGCAGGATTCTCTTTCATTATGGTACAGTCTGCTCGGCGAATGGAGAAGCATGGGCACCGCAAATCATCAGATGTGGACAAGGAAGCTTTGGAAAGGACTTATGGAAACAAAGTCATTAAGCGGAAAGGCAGTTGTTGATTATCTGACTCAAAGCGAGATCAATCAGCTCAAATCAGCCTGGGATACGATATTTGAGGTATTAATGCGTTTCCAGACTATGGATTATAAGATGCCCATTAATGGCTGGGATGGTGTATATATGTTTGACAGAAACAAATATCATCGTATGGTTAATTTGATAGAGGGCATTACCGACGAATATCAAAACTACAGTACGGAGTTCCAGGTAATATTGGCAACTCTTGCCAACAATGTTACATCTATTGCACAGGGCCATTATCCGGAGATAAATTATGCATGGGTTCGTTCATATGACACTTTCTATGAGAACGACGGAAATAATCCTGTAGATATAAAGACCGACATTGTACCGACTATAACAGATGAATTTGACAAAAACGAGGATTATAATCTTGTACTCAGTACAGATACCAAAGGAGCAGGTATTTATTACAGAATCTGGAGCGAGAATGAAGGAGCGTACGGAGACTGGAAGCCTTATAACAAACCGGTAAGCCTTAGAAATGAAGGGGCAAACGGTATCTGTAAGGTGCAGATGACAGCAGTTTACTGTGGCAACACATCTGATGTAATAGAAAGAACCTACAATATCAAGGATAAATATATATTAACCGTAAACGGTGAGGTCTATGGTATATATAGGGAAGGCAGTACAGTAACCGTAGACGGAACCAGTACAGATACAGAAAAGGCATTTAAGACCTGGTCAGATACTGACGGAGTGGAGCTTGCGGATAAGGAAAGTGCGGTAACTACATTTGAAATGCCGTCACGTGATGTAAGCCTTACAGCTGAATATGTAAGCCGCATTACAGCAGCCAAGCTTTATGTAAAGGCACCTTTGGCAGGAAGCGCATTGCCTGATACGGGAACACTTAGCTGGGTGGATGATACAGGTACGCAAAAGACAAAGGATGTATCGGTTTACTGGATAGAAAATGATAGCCAGCAGGCATCTGGCAATGCTAAATATAATACGAAATACGCTGTAGCTGCAGATATAGCACCTGATGCACAATCAGATATGATATTTGCAAGTGAACTGTCAGCAGAAAATGTCACGGTTGAATATGAGGGCTATGATGTACAGCAGGCAGTTAAGGCTATGGTTGATGCAAGGAACAGTCTCATAATCACAGGACCTGATATAGCTACAGACAAGCCAAGCATTACAGAGGTCAAGGGAGTAACGGTTTCGATCCTCAAGGATGCCACAGAGGATGAATTGAGGCAGAAGCTTCCTTCAACGGCAACTGTTAAAGCCGAGGACGGCGGAGTATATAATGTGGCAATCGATACAGCAAATACCGATCTTTCAGAGGTTATATCAGACGGAAAAGTAGCTGAGGATGGCGGATATATTAATGCAGAGCTTTTGATTACTGATGATGATGTTATAAAAAATACAAACAATTTGAAGCAGTATATCAATGTTGAAGTACAGACATTAGGAAATACCGCCGATCCCGTGATTCAGCTTGAGTCGGGAATATATGAGACAACAAATCTTGATGTGACGATTACCTGTGATACTGAAAATGCCACCATATGGTACACAGTCGACTGGAACGATCCGCAGATATATACAGGAAGCATAGCATTGACAGGAAATGAGGGTGAAAAGACAAACCACCAGATAATTGCCTGGGCGGAGGCAGACGGATACAGCAGATCGTCGGATGTGAGTGCATCATATATGCTGGATAATCCTTATACTGTAAGCATTTATGGTAAGGATACAGGAAAGAAGAGCGAGGGCCTTTGGGATACTCCTAAGGAATATCGTTATTACAAGGGTGACAGAGTTGTAATAGTTCCTCCGACAGAAGAGGATGAACGATTTGAAAAATGGGATACACTTCCAAGTGGGATAACAGAGGATGAGACCTCGCATAGCCTGACAATAGACAGCCTGTCGGGAAATGTTGAGCTTACAGCAATCTATAATCCGGTTATAAAGCAGATCGATCTGACACTTGATGAGCCGACACTTGGCAGAGAGCTTTCAAAGAAGGTTAAGGAGGCAAGTGTAACTGTTACGGATAAATATGATATAACAGATATGTTTGCGAATATTGAATGGTCGCCGAACCGGGGAATGCCGGCATATAATACAGCATATACAGCTAAGCTTACTCTAAGCGATGATAAGGAAGAAAGCATGAAGTACTTCCTGGCCGAAAATGCTTCAATAAATGTAAACAACAAGGAAGCACAGACAAGGACAACGCTTACGAAGGAAAACGGAAAATATGCAATATACGTAACATTCCCGAAGCTGGATAAGGCTAAGCTGCTTTATGTTGAACAGCCGGATGATGCCAGTGCGACTAGAAGTGAGGCAGCGGCAGGAAGTTATAATCTGCCTTCAGAGACAAAAATAATGCTTTCGGATGGCAACAGCGTAACGGCAGCTATAAGCTGGACAGTACTACCAAGCTTTGATGCAGGTGATCTGTATGCGCAGGAGCTTACGGCATCGGGCGTAGCGGTTCTTCCGGATTATGTGGATCAGAATGATGTTTCTGTTGATATAAGTATATCGGTTGTCGTTCCGGCAGCCGAGCAGGTTATAGAGCCAGTGGCAAACTTTGTGTCAGGTACATATACCGGTACATTATCTGTCAAATTGAGCTGTGAAACCGAGGGGGCGGTAATCTATTACACCACAGACGGATCGGAGCCTACCACAGAAAGTGCGGTATATGACGGAACACCGATCGAGGTAAGCAACAGGGAGGAAGCAACAACAATTAAGGCATTTGCTGCAGCTGATGGCATGCTGCAAAGTGGTATATCGAGTTATACCTATGAGATAAAGGATGAGCCTACTCCTACACCGACCGAGGAACCGACAGTAACGCCGACAGAAGAGCCAACAGCAACACCAACAGCAGAGCCTTCAATAGAGCCTACAACAGCACCGACGGTATCGCCTACGACAAATCCGACAGCATCACCGAGTAATGTTCCGGATTCCGGAAGCAATAAGGCAGGAGACAGTGCAAATACAGGAGATGCAACAAATCCTGCAGGCTGGATAGCTGTAATTGTGGTATGCATAGCTTTGGCAGCAGGAGCAATTATATACAAAAAGAAAAAGAAAAAATAAATGATTGATTGCAATTGCTGATACAAGCAGTGCAATTTAAAGAAAAACGAAAATGGGGGTGTCGCATTAAATGCATAATGCGACACCCTCGTTTCGTTTACAGGTGATTAAAGAAGTAAAAGTGATGCACAAATCTGATTGATTATGCGTCCGTCTCCCCTGAAGGAATAAAATTTGTCCTTGTTGCAGCGGTTGCAGATATTTGTAGTTATGATATTTTCATCGTTAAGGCCGGCCTCCTTTAGCACCATCTGGTTGGCAAGCCACAGATCAAGGAGATATTTACTGCCGTGCTTTTTAAACAGTGTGGTACAGGCAGTATGGCCCCAGTCGTTTTCGAATTCTTCAAGAATCTCAGGGCCTACCTCATAGCAGGACTGACAGATACCGGGACCTATGGTGGCAATTATATCGGCAGGATAGCTTCCGTAGACCTCGGTCATTTTCTCTACAACATTTTTCCCTATCTTAAATTGGGTCCCCTTGCGCCCTGAGTGTGCTATGCCTATGGCTTTTTTTATAGGGTCAGCGAATAAAAGAGGTATACAGTCGGCAACGCTTATACACAGATGAGCGCCTTTGATATTTGTGACAAGGCCGTCGGTATTTGTTATATGCCTTTTATCTATAGGATGGCCAAGATCTGCTTTTGTTACAACGTGAACATTTGCGGTATGCTTCTGGAGTGGAGTTACCCTGTGGCTTATATCTGTTTCAAGCTCGGATGCAAGCATTTTGCAGCATTTGACTGAAGCATCTGTGGATGGAGCATTTTCAGGGAACATGAAAACAGGCTCCATAGATGCTGTATTGCGCAGTGTAAATGCGTTTTTTACAAAGGAAAGCTCATCGAGGCATTTATAGGATATATAGGGTATTTCTTCGTCGTGGAAATTGAAAAGCTCATTATTGTCTTTTTTTATAAAGGTTATGTTTTTTTGCAAGATTTTGGTCCTTTCTTTAAATACAGATCATTAAAAGACTCAGTCATCATAGATAACAACGGTATCGCCCGGGAGAATCTGCGTTTTTCCGCGCGGGATCATGTTTTCCTCACCGCGTCTTATCATTGCGATAAGCACCTTTGGAGGCAGATTTAATTCCTCGATTCTCTTATTTGCCCATTCATGTGAAGGCGATATTGTTACCTCACGCAGATTTATTTCACCTGAATCCTCAACCTGAGGTACACTGAAGATTATGCTGTCCCCGGCAAGGATCCTGGTGTTGCCTCTTGGGATTATCGTTTCCTCGCCTCGTCTTATCATAAGTGCAAGCGAATCGGTAGGCATGCTCACCTTTTCGACAAGCTTATTTTCCCAGTTGTGTCCGGGCGGAATAAACATACGCATAAGCGTAAGAGATGAATCCTCCTGATAGTCGTTGAAGGTCTTAAGTACATCCGAAGTATAATCTATCATGTTTAGGGCGGCTGCCACTCTTGGAAGGAGAGTTCCCTGTATGGCAACAGAAAGAAGAGAGACCATAAATACTATATGGAAAAGGTCATTTTCAAGGTTTGTAATGTTGCATACGGCATATATGGCAAAAACGATAGATGAGGCACCTCGAAGACCGGCCCAGGATATTAAAAGCTGCTGTTTGAAGCTGGCCTTAAACGGCGTCATTATAAGAAATACGGCAAGAGGTCTTCCTATAAATAAAAGGAAGAGAGCTATGAGTATTGCTATAAGGAATATGCCGGGGAGCTTTGTCGGAAATGACAGAAGTCCCAATATAAAGAAGATGCATATCTGAGCCAGATTGGTTATACCGTCAAAGAACGGAACCAATATTTTTTTGTGTCTTATTGAGCTGTTGCCAAGTATGATTCCCGTGAGGTAAACGCTGAGGTATTCATTTCCGTCAATAAGGAGCGGAAGCGAATAGGAGGCCAAAACTATAGCAACGAGAAAGATCGTGTCGAGGCCTTCGGGAACCATTGTTGTTTTCTTTAAAATAATTATTGCAATCACAGCAATTGCAACACCTATAAGGCCGCCGAATACAAGCTGTGCAAATATCATGTAGCCTATGGAGGTTTTGGCTCCGGTTATGAAGGTTATGGCCATCGTTGTAAGCATAAATGAGGTCGGGTCATTACTTCCGCTTTCTATTTCAAGAAGCGGGGCTGTTCCGTATTTCAGAGAAAGCCTTTTCGAACGAAGAATCGAAAATACGGATGCGGCATCGGTACAGCTTAGGACCGAGCCGATAAGAAAGCTCTCAAGCCAGCTCATCTTAAGGAAAAAGCCGCAGAAGAAGGTAAGCGAAAAGGCGGTTATAAGTACGCCCATAAATGAAAGCAGGATTGCCTTGCCTGCAACAGGCTTGGCTGTTTTCCAGCTTGTGCCGAAGCCACCGTAAAACATAACAAAGGCAAGACATATAGAGCATATATGATCTGTCAGCTCTATATTTGAGTAGTATATGCCGAGCGGACCGTCTGCGCCGAAGAGCATACCGAGTCCGATGAAGCACAAAAGCACGGGCATTCCTGTTCTGGCTGCCAGCTTATTGGCAAAAACGCATAAGAGGATAACCACAGAAGCAAGCAAAATAACAGTTGTCATATTTACCTCTTTCTTGACACATGCAATGCGTCAGCAAATCAGAGTCAGAGCCTTACTAAGGAATCCGACTGTAAATCTTCTTTTATAACAAATACTATAACAAATACCGCCTGCTACGCATGCAGTATAGCTGTATGTGTACGGCGGTTCAGTTGACATAAGTATAAAAGTAAAAATATAAGGCTGTCAACTGATATTGAAAATGAAAAAATCAAGTCCGTTGTAATTTCAACGGACTTATACGAAATATATATGTATACTGCACATAAAAGCAGATGAGAGATAATATAGATTGCCGAAGGGAGAAATAATATGCTTAGAAAAATTATTCATATAGATGAGGAAAAATGCAACGGATGCGGAGCCTGTGCAAATGCCTGCCATGAGAGTGCAATAGGCATGGTGAACGGTAAGGCAAAGCTTTTAAGAGATGATTATTGTGACGGTATGGGTGACTGCCTGCCAAGCTGCCCGACAGGTGCCATAACCTTCGAGGAAAGGGAGGCTGCGGCATATGATGAGGCGGCAGTTAAGGAAAACATGAAGAAGAAGGAGCTTAAGGAGAAGATGTTTAAAATGAACGGCGGCGGATGTCCGGGATCGATGATGAGGCAGATGAACAGACAGGAGCAAAATAAAGAGGTGCACGAGGCTGTGGAAGCTGCTGCTGTATCACAGCTTCAGAATTGGCCTGTTCAGATCAAGCTGGCGCCTGTTAAAGCACCTTATTTTGACGGAGCAAAGCTCCTTATTGCAGCAGACTGTACGGCATATGCTTATGCGTCGTTTCATAAGGAATTTATAAAGGGAAAGACTACTCTTATCGGCTGTCCTAAGCTTGACGGAGTCGATTACAGCGAAAAGCTTGAGCAGATAATTGCAGGCAACGATATCAAGAGTGTCACTATTGTCAGAATGGAGGTTCCGTGCTGCGGAGGGCTTGAGATGGCTGCAAAAAACGCATTGCAAAGAAGCGGTAAATTTATACCATGGCAGGTAGTGACTGTTTCTATCGATGGAAATATATTGTAATAACGGGATAAAAAAGTTCAAAACGCTGAAGTAAAACGGGGTCTGTCGCATTGAAATGCATAATGCGACAGACCCTCTTTGGTGTACTGGGATTTTCAATGAAATGAATATAATACACAAAAAAACAACTTAAATGATACGATGTATTGTGAAAAACAAATAAAATGATTGACGCAAACCATACAGACTGTTAGAATTTTAACATAGAGAGAAAAAGAGGTCTGATGCGATGAAGGATTACAAGGTAATAGAGGTAAAACGCAGCATTTTTGAGGATAATGACAGGGATGCGGCAGAGCTTAGAGCAGAGCTTGAGGAAAAGGGAACATTTTTATTAAATCTGATGTCATCTCCCGGAGCGGGCAAAACCACTACTCTTAAGAGAACCATCAATATGCTTAAGGATGAAATAAAAATAGGCATCATGGAGGCTGATATCGATTCGGAGGTGGATGCAAAAGCTATTTCGGAAACGGGAGTTCCGGTGATACAGATCCATACCGGAGGCATGTGCCATCTTGATGCAGACATGACAAGGCAGGGCATAAGAGAGTTTGGGATATCAGATATAGATTTTCTGGTTCTGGAAAACGTAGGAAACCTCGTTTGTCCTGCGGAATTTGATACGGGAAGTACCAAAAATGCGATGATACTGTCTGTGCCGGAGGGAGACGATAAGCCGCTTAAATATCCGCTTATGTTCTCCATATGTGATGTAGTATTGATTAACAAATGCGACACACTCAGTGTTTTCGATGATTTTTCAACTAAGGCTGTAGAGGAAAGAATAAAGAAGCTTAATCCGAGAGCTAAGGTGATCTTCGTATCGGCAAAGACGGGTGAGGGTTTTGATGAATGGACAGCCTGGATTAAAGAGCAGTTAGCAGAATACAGAAAATAGTATAAGCAGATGAGAGAGGTATATATATGTCAGATCCGTTAGGAAATTATGTGCCGGATACCGTAAAAAATAACGAGCCGATAAGAGAGCCTATAGCAAAACTCGGCAAGCTGATAACAGACAGAGCAGAGGTAATGCTCGGTAAGGAAAAGATCACAAAGGAGTCACCTGAATACTGGGGGCTTGCAAGCATATGTACAGATGAGCAGGCAAATATTGCGATAAAGATGGGAAAGCGCAAGCCGAAAACCTTTGCACAGATAAAAAAGGCCACAGGAATAAAGGATGATGAATACCTTCAGAAGCAGCTGGATGAAATGGCGTGGAACGGCCTTATAGAATATAACTGGGAGAATCCCCGGCATGAAAAGCAATATGTTCTTCCTATGTATGTCCCCGGAAGTGCTGAATTTACCAATATGAACAAGGAGGTTCTCGATGCGCATCCGGAGCTTGGACGCTTTTTTGAGCGTATGAGCAGGCTTCCGCTTGAGAAGATAACTCCTATGGTGCCGCTTGGCGGTGCCGGAATAGGAATGCATGTAATTCCCGTAGAAAAAGCAATCGAAATGGAAAATAAATCCGTATCCGTTGAGCATATCTCTCATTGGCTTGACAAATACGATGGCAGATATGCTGCGAGCCCATGCTCGTGCAGACGGTCGCGAATAACCTACGGTGAGGGCTGTGCCGATGATCCCGAGGGCTGGTGTATAGCAGTCGGCGATATGGCGGATTACTGCGTTGAGACAGGCAAGGGCGGACGTTATATAACTAAGGATGAGGTGCTTGAGATACTCAAAAAGGCTGAGGATAACGGATTTGTTCATCAGATCACAAATATCGACGGAGAGGACAAGATATTTGCTATCTGCAATTGTAATGTAAATGTCTGTTATGCGCTTCGTACATCTCAGCTTTTTAATACACCGAATATGTCAAGGTCTGCCTATGTCGCACATGTAGAAAAAGAAAAGTGCGTTGCCTGCGGCAGATGCGTGGAGTTTTGTCCGGCAGGTGCTGTTACTCTGGGTCAGAAGCTTTGCAAAAAGGATGGAACAGAGGTGAAATATCCTAAGATGCCGCTGCCCTCGGAGAAAAAATGGGGACCTGAAATGTGGACCGAAAATTACAGGGATGTGAACCGCATAAATACTCATGAAAGCGGAACCGCACCATGTAAGACAGCATGTCCCGCACATATAGCCGTACAGGGCTACTTAAAGCTTGCGGCACAGGGACGATACACAGATGCACTGGAGCTTATCAAGAAAAACAATCCTCTGCCGGCAGTCTGCGGACATATCTGCAACAGGCGCTGTGAGGAGGCCTGTACGAGAGGAACCATAGATGAGGCTGTTGCAATAGACGAGGTTAAGAAGTTTATAGCAATGCAGGAGCTTAAGGCAGAAAACAGATTTATTCCCAAGAAGGTTATTCCGTCACTGGATGACAATTTCTATGCGGATCAAAAGATTGCTGTTATAGGAGGAGGACCTGCAGGAATTTCATGTGCATTTTATCTTGCAGAAAAAGGATACAAGCCTACCATTTTCGATAAAAACGAAAAGCTTGGAGGTATGCTGAGGTACGGAATACCGTCATTTGTGCTTGAAAAGGACATTTTGGCTGCCGAAATAGATATCCTTAAGGAGATGGGGGTAGAAATTAGGACCGGAATCGAGGTTGGAAGGGATGTTTCTATAAAGGAGCTCAGGGAGCAGGGCTATAAGGCCTTTTATCTTGGAATAGGCTGTCAGGAGGGCAAAAAGCTTGGCATTTTGGGTGAGAGTGCAGATGGTGTTGTGACGGCAATAGATTTTCTTCATAAAGCAAGCGAGGATGAGAGCTTTACGTTAAACGGAGCTACGGTAGTCATAGGCGGCGGAAATGTAGCGATAGATGCATCAAGGACAGCCGTTAGGTGCAGGAGCAGTCATGTTCATCAGGTGTCGCTTGAAACGAGAGACATTATGCCGGCAGCGCCTGAGGAGATAGAGCTGGCAGAGTCTGAAGGTGTCGTATTTTATGGCGGCTGGGGTCCTAAGGAGATTATCGTAGAAAACGGCTCGGTAAGCGGAATCCTGCTTAAAAAATGCACTTCTGTTAAGGATGCCGATGGCAGGTTCAATCCGCAGTACGATGAAAACGAAACAAAGCTTATAAGCTGTAGCAATGTAATTCTATCCATAGGACAGGGAATTAATTGGGGAGGACTCTTAGACGGAGAGGATATCGAGCTGTGGCACGGAAATTATCCTGTTGCCGATAAGGTAACATATCAGACAAGGGTGAAGGATATTTTTGTCGGAGGAGATGCCTATACGGGACCCAAATTTGCCATAGATGCGATAGCTGCAGGAAAGCAGGCAGCTATATCTATTCACCGCTTTGTCCAGCCTGGCTGTACGCTTACAATAGGCAGAGATCCGGCATATTATAAGGAGCTTGATAAGACTGATATCCTCATAAAGGATTATGATCATACAGGCAGACAGAGCCCAAGACTGGATGAGAAAACAGATAAATATTCCTTCAGAGACAGGAAGCTTGCATTCACCAAGGAGCAGGTGGCAGCCGAGACGGCAAGGTGCTTAGGCTGCGGAGCAAGCATTGTAGATGAAAATCAATGCATAGGCTGTGGCATATGCACCACGAAGTGTGAATTTGAGGCAATTCATCTTGAAAGGGATCTGCCTAAGGCAAGTACGATGCGAACCAGCGAGCAAAAGCTCAGATATATCCTTCCGAACGGCATCAAGCAGGCGATAAAGATAAAGCTTTCGCGTAAAAAGGACTAAGATATGCACGAATTAGGAGTTGTATTTCAGGTTATCAAAATGGTGGAAGAGGTGTGCAGTGAAAACGATCTTACCGAGGTTTCTTCCGTAACACTGGAGCTGGGCGAGCTTTCAACCGTAATAGAGGATTATTTAAGGGATGTATGGAAGTGGGCTGTTTTAAAACGCTCAGAGCATATGAAGGAGGCTAAGCTTTATGTGCAGACCATACCTGCAATAACGTATTGCGAGGACTGTAAAAATAAATATCAAACAAAGAAATATGGTAAGATATGCCCTATATGCAGCAGCACAAGAACGTATCTTATACAGGGAAACGAGTTCAATATAAAGGAAATCGAGGCTTGCTGAGTATCAAATTTGCTTTAATTTTTGATTTTATTGTAAGATTTAAACAAAATAACCGCCTGGAATATGCACAATGTTGACATGATATATGTGCCGAAGTACAAGCATACATGTTTTTGGGACTAAATGCGTAAAAATCATGTTGACACTAAAAAAAACGATTGCTAAAATGCAGTTCATTCAAAGGCAAGGACGTCTTCAAAGATGTTCTTGCCTTTTTTCTTTTCTATTCATTTAAATACTTGAATTGCAACCGGAGGTTTGATTATGAAGAATACTTACAGCGAAATTAGTCTTGAGAATGTAGGAATGACTTACGCAACCGAGAAGTCAAGTCTGAAGGCACTGACAGGAGTAAGTCTTCAAATTGAAAGAGGTGAGTTTATTTCACTTTTGGGACCGTCAGGATGCGGCAAGACTACACTTCTTAGAACAATAGCCGGATTGATAACGAATACCGAAGGGACTGTTGCTGTTGCCGGAATGTCACCGGAATCCGCAAGAAAAAGCGGAGAGCTGGGAATGGTTTTCCAGAATGCAGTCCTTTATGATTGGCGAACTGTTATAAAAAATGTAATGCTTCCGATGGAAATAAAGGGTATTCCAAAGGGAGAGCAAAAAAGCAAGGCAGAGGAAATGCTAGAGCTGGTAGGCTTAAAGGAGTTTAAAAACAATTATCCATGTGAGCTTTCAGGCGGTATGCAGCAGAGAGTATCTATTGCAAGAGCACTTACAACAAGCCCTAACATACTTCTTATGGATGAGCCGTTTTCGGCACTTGATGAGTTTACAAGAGAAAAGCTTCATGATGATCTGCTTGATATCTGCGCTAAACGAAACATGACAGTTATATTTGTAACACATAATATTTCAGAAAGTGTTTATCTGTCAGACAGAGTTGTGGTTATGTCACCGCATCCCGGAAGAGTTTCGGCAGTAATTAAAATAGAGCTTCCGCATCCGAGAGAAGCGGGAATGAGAAATATTCCTGAATATTTTGATTATATATCAAAGATCAGATCGAGTTTTGAGGGGGTTTAAATATGGGAGCAAAAAAGATATTAAAGGACCCTCCGGGTTGGCTGGTAACTCTTGTATGGCTGATAGGTTTCCTGCTTGTGTGGACACTTATAGCATTTCTGTTTGATATAAGCGGTGCGGCAAATACAAAATTTCCTTATTTAACAGATATCCTCAAATGGACATTTTCTCCCGAATATGACGGAGGCACAATCCTTACGGCAGTATCTGTTACACTTTCAACCTTTATAAAGGGAATAATAATCGGATTTATAATCGGTTTCTTGTTTGCAATATTAATGAATGCATGTCTTCCGATCGAGAAGGTCGGATATCCGTTGATTCTTCTCAGTCAGATGATACCGATGCTGGGACTGGCTCCTATCATAGTAAGTATGGTCGGAGATTTCGCACAGGCCAAGCTGGTGATGAGTGCATATATGACATTCTTCCCGGTAGCGGCAAATATGTTTGCGGGGCTTCAGGCAGTGGATGTAAGAAGGAAGGAGCTTCTTGTTATGTGTTCGGCAGAGCCGGCAACTATATACAGAAAGCTTATGATTCCGGCTTCACTTCCATCACTCTTTATAGGACTTAAGCTTGCTGCTCCTTCAGCATTTGCGGCTGTAATATTTACAGAGGTTCTTTATCCGCAGGAGGGCGGCATCGGAGGAATGATTCTTAATACTCAGTACGGAAATGACTGGGAGCTTTGCTGGGGATATATTTTCATGGCAGTTTTGATAGCAGTGCTTTTGTTCTATGCGGTAGCATATCTCGAAAAGCTGATAATCAGATGGAAAACTACGGATTAAGGAGGTGTAAGCATGGATGAATATTACAACAGACGGCAGGACATCATATCCGTTATGGAGGTTGAAGCAGATGTTGCCCGTGTATGTAAGGTGATTTATACGGTTGCACTTGCACTTGCGGCTCTTTTGATAGCAGTGCTTACATTGTTCAGCTTTGAGTTTCCGATAATGACTATTTCAAATGATTTTGAATATGTTTGGGATATCAAGGGAAAGATGCTGATGTCGGGCATATCCGTAGACGGATGCAGCCTTACAACCTTCAATCCCGTGATGGCTGTATTTTATGGATTGGCAGTAATATCAGCTGTAACAGCCGTTATTTATATAGTATGGAATATAATTCATGCATTCCGTGCTAAATACGGCGAACCGATGATACTTACAGGCAAGCCATACAGACGCTTAAAAACAATAATAGGCGGAGCGCTTACAATCGATGCTATTATACTTTTGCTGTTTGAGCCTGTATATTGCCTGACAAAAACATCAGACGGAATAGCCAAGATAGAGGAGCTCAGTGCCAATTTTTCATTTAACAATTATCCGACAGGTGCCGGAGTACTCCTTATGATCGGATGCTTTTTCGTTGGAACCTATTTCCTGTGTTCGGCCTTTAAGGATACAAAGGGCTGGAAAAAGTATCAGGGAATTATCTATATAGCAGGTATTGTTGCTCTTGTTTTGTATTTTTGGCAGTACGGATATCTGCATAGATTATTTGGAATCGATCCGGCAACCTCATCGTTCCCGTATCCGTTTCCAAAGGCCTTGAACAGCTTCAGTAAATTTACCGGAAGCATAAAGGGAACCTACAACAGTGTATTCGGATCGCTTGGAGCAATATTCTTTACAAGCGGAAGTGATATATTAAATGATTCGATCATATATAACGCAACAACAACCGTTTCGGCAATGCTGATAGGCTTTGTACTTGGCGGAGCGGTTGGATATGTTATAGCTATCATAGCCTCCTGCAGTGAAAGATGGGGCAAGGGAATTCTTACGGTTTGTACAATACTCGTTTCATTCCCGGTTGTTGCATTGGGACCTATCGTAAACCATTGGTTCCCGTCAAACAGCTATATGCTTTCATGGATTGCAAAGATCATAGTTGTAACAATTCTTTGTATGGCAGGCATGTCGGTAAATGCATATAAGGGACTTACAGTAATGAAGCCGTTCACGCTGGACCTTATGAGCATATGCAATGCGGATGCAAAAACAACATTGCTGAAGCTGAGAATACCTAATTCATTGCCGAATGTATTTACAGCACTCAAAACAAACTCGGCAACAGCGCTTATGGGAGCATTCGTATGTGAATTCTATTCGTTATCAAAAACATTTGGTATAGGAATGATGTTCAACAATTATTGGAGCACAGCAAGATATCAGTCATGGGCATATATCATAATGGCAATCGTATTTGGACTGATACTTTATCTGATAGTTGTTGCAGCTGAAAAGAAAGCCCTTTCGTGGTATGTGAGGCTGAAGAAAAAGTGATATATAAAGCAAATGCTTATATATAGAAAAAAACGGAGGTGTTTTATTATGAAAAAAGTGATTTCGGTAGCTATGTGTGCAGCACTAGGATTGTCGCTTGCAGCATGCGGTGGTTCTTCTGATTCCATTGAGACAGGAAGCTCATCATCTGCAGCCAGTACAAGCTCTGCTTCATCAAGCAGCAGCACCTCAGAAGCATCAAGTACAGCTTCTAAAAGTACTTCAAGCAAGGCAGACGGAGATCTTACTCCTGTAACTATCCAGCTTAAATGGGTTCAGCAGGCTCAGTTCATGGGCTATTATGCAGCCAAGGAGCTTGGAATTTATGAGGATTACGGCCTTGACGTAACTATTGTTCCAGGAGGCAGCGTAGATGTCTGCGATGAGGTTGATTCCGGAAGAGCTCAGTTCGGTGATGTTTGGGTATCAACTGCAATGAGTGCCATTTCAAACGGTGCAAATGTTATGTCGGTTGCTCAGTACTATCAGAATTCAGGTATGACTCTTGTTTCACTTAAGGATACAGTAAAGGATCCGACAAAGGTAAGCGAAGGTGAGTCAACAGGAAACTGGGGCGGCGGAAACGAATATGAGATGCAGGCATATCTTTCAAGCCTTGGCCTTCCTATAGATTATGTAACAGAAGATTATGATATGCAGCAGCTTCTTGACGGCGATATCACATGGTCATCAGCTATGACATATAACGAGATGGGTCTTTTATATGAAGGCGGACTTACAAAGGATGATATCAACGTACTCAAGATGGAGGACGAGGGCTTCGGAATGCTTGAGGATTGTCTGATCGTTGATACCGATTGGGCTGAGAAGAACGAGGATACAGTTGTAGACTTTATCGAGGCTACTAACTTAGGATGGGCATGGTGCCTTGAGAATCCGGCTGCAGCAGGTTCACTTGTATTTAATGCAGAGGATACATCAAATACAGTTTCCGAATATCATCAGCAGTTTGAGGCAAGTGAGGTCAGCAAGCTTGTAGCAGGCGATATCGTAAAGATCGGAGATCGTTCTACATATGACAAGCTTGGATATATGGATGCTGATAAATATACACAGACATATGACATTTTCTCAAAATACACAGATATCTCAAATATCACAGCAGACAGCTCATATACAACATACTTCTATGATAAGGCTATAGCTGATGAGAAATTTAAGACAGCACTTGATAACTTCGATTCCTATACATGGGACAAGGATTTTGAAACACTCTATACAGAGTCATAATTAGTTTTACTTAAACAGGCTGCCGTTTTCGGCAGCCTGGGTAAAAGAATATTGGAGGAAACAGAAATGTATGATCTTGTAATTAAAAACGGAACAATAGTAACACCAACAAGTTCTTTTAAAGCAGATCTTGCAGTTAAAGACGGAAAGATATGTGAATTGGCTGCATCAATAGATGCCAAGGCCAAAAAAACAGTAGATGCTTCCGGCAAGCTGGTTCTTCCCGGGGCAATAGATCCGCATACACACCTTGCAATGCCTTTTGGCGGCACTATTTCAGCAGATGATTACTTTACGGGAACCAGGGCAGCCGTTTGCGGCGGCACAACCACTGTTTTTGATTTTGCGCTTCAGGATTTTGGTGAAAAGATGGTCGACACCGTAAAGCGAAGGGATGCGCTTTGCGCTCCGGATGCTGTTTGTGATTATGCCTTTCATGTAGGCGTCAAGGATGTAAGCGGTGAGCTCCTTGATTCGATGAAGGAATGTGTAGAATACGGAGTTCCTTCATTTAAGGTATTTATGGTTTATGATTTTGGTGTTAAGGACGGAACATTTTTCAAGGTTCTTAAAAAATCAAAGGAAATAGGAGCACTTATAGGTGTTCATGCAGAAAATAACGAAATGGTAAATATGCTTACCGAGGAATTCATCAGCGAAGGAAAGACATCGGCATGGTACCATTATTTATCAAGACCCGAATGGGTCGAGGGTGAGGCAGATGAAAGAGCTATTGACTGGGCAAAGGCCGCAGGTGCAGAGCTTTATATAGTTCATCTTGCCAATGAGCAGGGAATGAAGGCTGTTCAGAAGGCCAAATCAGAAGGCTATCCGATCTATGCGGAGACCTGCCCGCAGTATTTGTATTTCACATCGGATGTCTACAAAAGAGAGGACGGCAGAAACTTTGTATGTTCGCCGCCGATGAAGGGACAGGCCAGCCAGGATGCACTCTGGGAGGGAATCAAGAATGGATTTATCGATACAATATCAACAGATCACTGTCCATTCCAGCAGGCCGAAAAGGATTGGGGACTCAATGATTTCAGAAAGATCCCTAATGGCTGTGCAGGAGTAGAAAACATGTATCCGTACATGCTTTCTGTAGCAAATTCGGGAAAAATCAGCTTTAATAAAGTTGTTGAAATATGCTGCGCAAATACAGCTGCATTATTCGGATGTACCACAAAGGGAGGCCTTGATGTGGGAAAGGATGCAGATATAGTAATTTACGATAAGGAAAAGGATTTCACGATCCATCAGTCAAATACGCATTCTGCCGCAGATCATACGATCTGGGAGGGCGTAGAGCTTCACGGATATCCTGTTCAGACATATGTAAGAGGCTCTCTTGTATATGATGACGGAGAATTCGTAGGAGAAAGAGGCTTCGGTAAGCTGCTTAAGAGAGCACCGAGACCAAAGAGAGATTAAACGTCATTTTATGGCGGAGATGAGAGGAGAAATATATGCTGAAGATTAGAGAGGAAGCGTCAAGATGTCTTTTATGTGCCGATCCGCCATGCACTAAGGGCTGCAAAAAGGGCTTTGATCCGGCGGCAATGGTTCGTTCGGTATGGTTCAAAAATGAGGAGAATGCGGCTGCATTTATAGACAAAAGCACATGTGCTATATGCGACGGCTCGTGTGAGAATGCCTGCATACATTATGACAGTAAAATAAGGATAAGACAGATAGCAGATATACTGACAGAGGCATCTGATAAAAGGGTCGATCTTGGAATCACATTTTGCGGTGTCAAATGTGAAAATCCGTTTTTCCTGTCCTCATCGGTGGTTGCATCAGGCTATGAAATGTGTGCAAAGGCTCTTGAAATGGGCTGGGCAGGCATTGTTTATAAGACAATAGGACGTTTCATGCCAAAGGAAGCATCTCCGAGATTTGCTTCAGCAGTAACAGACAATAATCATTTTGAGGGCTTCAGAAATATTGAACAGATTTCGGAGCATACGCTTGAATATGATCTGGATGTTCTGAAACGTCTGAAGGAAAATTATCCTTCAAAGGTAATCGTTGCTTCGATAATGGGAAGCAGTGATGAAGAGTGGGGAGAGCTTGCCAAGCTTTGCAGTGATATAGGCTGCGATATAATAGAATGCAATTTCTCCTGTCCGCATATGACTGCTAAGGGACTCGGTGCCGATGTAGGCACCAATCCGGAGCTTGTAGCAAAATATACAGAGCTCGTAAAGACTAAGGCAAGGGTTCCAGTACTTGCAAAAATGACTCCTAATATAACAAATATGGAAATACCTGCGCTTGCAGCAGTAAATGCGGGAGCTGACGGTATTGCCGCAATAAATACCATTAAATCTATAACCGGATTTGATATCTCACATATGGAACCCGAGCCTGCAGTAAACGGCAAATCGGCAGTTTCCGGATATTCCGGAAATGCTGTAAAGCCTATAGCGCTCAGATTTATATATGATATGGCAAGCTGCGATAAGCTAAAGGGTATTCCGATATCTGGCATGGGAGGCATAGAAAGCTGGCATGATGCAGCAGAGTTTCTGGCACTTGGATGCACAAATCTTCAGGTTACGACAGCAGTTATGCAATATGGCTACAGGATCATAGATGATTTTATAAGCGGTCTTTCATCATTTCTCGCAAGAGCAGGCTATGAGAGTGTAGAGAAATTCGCAGGAAGCGGTCTTAAGCATTTTGTAAATGCCGATGAGCTTGACAGAACTACGATTTCTTATCCTGTATTTGACAGAAAGAAATGCATAGGCTGCGGAAGATGCTATATAAGCTGCTATGACGGCGGACATCAGGCTATCAAATTTAATAAGGAAAGAATTCCTTATCTTATCCCGGACAAATGCGTAGGCTGTCATATGTGCAGACTTGTTTGTCCGACAGAAGCAATAGGAAAAAGTAAGCGAATAGCTAAAAAATAAAGGAAAAGTGAAAGGAGCTGGCACCATGTTAGGTAAGACAGTCAACGAAAATCAGAAAAAATATGTTCTTCAGTCCTGGAATAAGCAGGCAAAGCTTGACCCTATTCCGATCGAGAAGGCAGACAATATATATCTTTACGATTATGACGGCAAGCGTTATTCGGATATGTCATCACTTCATGTAAACATGAATCTTGGCTATGGAAACAAGGAGATAAATGAGGCGATCAAAAACAAGATCGATCAGTATGCATTTATCAGCGAGGCTTATGCAGATAAGGACAGAGGAGAGCTTGCAAAGCTTATCATAAGCCTTATGCCTGACAATATGGGAAAGATCTTCTTTACAAATGCCGGCGCTGATGCAAACGAAAATGCTATTAAAATAGCAAGGATGTATACAGGAAGACAGAAGATTTTTTCAAGATATCGTTCATATCACGGATCTACCTTCGGAGCAGGAAATATAACAGGTGAGCCGAGAAGATATGCTCTTGAGCCCGGTATCCCTGGATTTGTAAAATTTATGGATCCGTATATGTACAGAGATAACCTTCCGTTTGAGACAGAGGAGGAGTGTACAGAGTTTTATTTAAAGAAGCTCGAGGAGCAGATTAATTATGAGAATCCCGGAAATATCGCAGCGATCATAATGGAGACTGTAACCGGTACAAACGGAATCATTATTCCGCCTAAGGGATATCTTCCGGGAGTAAGAAAGATTTGTGACAAATACGGAATAATGATGATCTGTGATGAGGTCATGGCAGGATGGTGCAGAACAGGAAAGATGTTTGCATTCCAGAATTTCGATGTAAAGCCGGATATTGTTACATTTGCAAAGGGTGTTACATGCGGATATGTACAGCTTGGCGGAGTTTGTGTATCTAAGGATATTGCGGCATATTTCGATGATCACGTTCTTTCATGCGGACTTACCTACAACGGACATCCGCTTGCATGTGCAGCAGGTGTTGCCTGTGTTAAATATTATATCGAGCATGATATTGCAGGACATGTTACAGAGGTCGGCAAGCATTTGGGAGAGCTTCTTGAGAATATCAAAGCTAAGCATCCATGTGTCGGAGATGTCAGATATATAGGCTTGTTCTCCTGCGTTGAGCTTGTAAAGGACAAAAAGACAAGAGAAGCGCTTGTACCATACGGCAAGGATCCTAAGGGAGTTATGCCTAAGATCTTGGGAATGCTTAAGGCTAAGCAGTTTATGACATTCGGACATGAGAACATGATTCTTATAGCACCTCCTTTGATAATCACAAACGAGCAGCTTGATGAGGAGCTCGCAAAGATGGATGAGGTTCTTACAGAAGTAGATAAGCTTATAGAGGGTGATGAGGTATGAGCAGATTATTCTTTATGCCTTCTGTAACTATTACAGGAAGCGAAAGCCTTACCGGCAATGCGGACCGCATAATTCTCGGTAAAAAGGCACTTATAGTTACCGGAAAGACGGTTGTTAAGCAGGAGTGTACAAAAGAGCTTATAAAAACTCTTGAGGATAAAAATATAGGCTACAGTATTTTTTCTGATATAACAGGCGAGCCTACGGATGTAATGATAAAGGAAGGTGCAAAGGCCTACCTTGATAACGAGTGTGATTTTATTATCGCAATCGGCGGCGGAAGTCCAATGGACTCAATGAAGGCTATAGCGGTATTGCTCAAATATCCTAAAAACGAACTTAAGGACTTCATGGGCAAGGAAATAGAAGGTCCGTTTGTACCGATGGTAGCCATACCGACTACAGCAGGAACAGGCTCAGAGGTAACAATGTTTACTGTTATCACAGATACCAAGACAGAGGTAAAGATGCTGCTTAAGGGAGCGGCTCTTATACCGAATGTTGCGGTTGTCGATACACTGTTTTCAATCTCATCTCCGAAATCCGTTACAGCAAATACGGGACTTGATGCACTTACACATGCAATAGAGGCCTATACTTCAAAAAAGGCTCAGCCGCTTACGGATACTCTTGCGGTATCTGCAGTAAAGAGAATAATGAAATATTTGCCGATAGCCTATGAATCAGGTGACGATGCAAAGGCAAGAAGCGAAATGGCTCTTGCAGCATACGAGGCAGGCATCTGCATTACAAATTCATCGGTTACAATAGTACACGGAATGTCAAGACCTATAGGAGCGCTGTTCCATGTTCCGCACGGCTTATCAAATGCAATGCTGCTTCCTGCATGTCTGGAATTTGCGGCAGACGGAATTTATTCCAAGTTTGCGGATCTTGGAAGAGCAACAGGCGCAGCGGACAAAGAGGTATCGGATGAGACCGCGGCAAAAATGTTCATAAAAAAGGTCAGGGAATTATGTGAATTTTGCAATGTTCCGACTCTTGAGGCTTATGGAATAGACAAGGACGAATTCTTGAAAAGAACAGAGAAAATGGCAGCAGATGCAATTACCTCTGGCTCTCCGGGAAATACAGTTAAGGAAGTAACTCAGCAGGATTGTATAGAGATTTATAAAAAGCTTTGGAAGTAGTATAGAGGAGGAGAAGGTTATGTATAATTGTTCAGAAGCAAGAATGGAAGATAAAATTAAAACATTCTCAAAATTCGGAGATGCAGGACATGGCGGAATTACAAGATACTCTATGTCACCTGAGGCAATCCAGGCAAGAAACGAATTCAAAAAGAGAATGGAAGCTATCGGAGCAACGATCGAGGTCGATGATGTCGGCGATATGTATGCAACTCTTGAGGGAACAGATCCCGACGCAAAGAGAATCGTAATGGGCTCACATGTGGATTCTGTTAAGAATGGCGGAAATTACGATGGAATCCTTGGTGTAATGTCTGCTATGGAGGTTCTTGAAACCGTAGCTGAATACAAGATTCCGCATAAGCATCCTCTTACAGCCATGATTTGGACAAATGAAGAGGGCTCCTTGTATCCGCCTGCAATGATGTGCTCGGGAATCGTATGCTATGACTATCTCCCGGAGGATATCAGAAGTAAATTTAAATATGAGGATATGATGGCTTCAAAGAGTATTCTTGATCCTACAAAGACCTTCGAGATGGCACTTAATGCATCCGGATATAAGGGAGACAAAAAATACAGACTTTCACCTGAAAAATATATGTGCATGTTTGAGACACATATCGAGCAGGGACCGATTCTTGAGGATAACGGAAATGATATCGGCGTTGTTGACTGCGTGCTTGGAATGTTTAATTACAGACTTAAATTCTACGGCCAGACAGTTCATGCAGGAACCTTCCCGATGCCAAAAAGACATGATGCGTTCTTAGCGGCAGCTGAAGCACTTTGCTATCTTCATAAGGAGATCGATGCTCTTAATATACCTGAGCTTGTTTATACAACAGGTGAGGTTGTCTGCCATCCATGCGTACATACCTGTGTTCCGGATTTCTTTGATTTTTCATTTGATGCCCGTCATGAGGATCCGAAGATTCTTGATAAGGTTCTTGAAATAGTTAAGAGCTGTGAGGGCAAGAGCTGGGGCAACGGATGCACATGCAAGGTTGAAAAGGCTTGGAACAGAGATACCGTTTACTGGAACAAAGAGCTTGTTGGCTTTGTAAAGGAAGCAGCCGAGGAGAGCGGAGTAAAGCATCAGTATATTCATTCAGGTGCAGGCCATGATGCTCAGTTCTGTGCATATGTAATTCCTACAACAATGATCTTTGTTCAGTCAAAGGACGGACTTAGCCATTGCGAGCCGGAATTCTCTACAGTTAAGCATTGTACAGAGGGTGCAACAGTTATGCTCAATGCAGTGCTGAAGGCTGATACAAAGACAAGTATAGAAAAGTAATTAAATAATTATATAAAGTTTAAGATCATGGGGGTGGAAGCCATTTTGCCCCCGTGGTTCCATAATCAGTATGGGCAGAAATCGGAATTAGCCGGTTTCTGCCCATTTGATCGTTATAAGCTGAATAGCTGAACAGTTATGCTCTGGTGGAGGCTTTCACAGAAAATTGTTGACATATTATTATTATTATTATAGAGTTATCACGTAGTTACCGAGTGCTAACTTGAGCGGCTTCGGCAGATAATGATTTAATAATTAAATGCAGATCCGCAGCCGGATTTGCAGGAAGAGAAGGAGGATAATATGAAAACAAAAAAGAGTATAATTGGCCGATCATTGGCGTTTATGCTCGCATTTGCCATGGTGCTGGCTTCAGGCAATATAAGTGCACTGGCAGATGAGACGTTAAATGAAGAAAATTTGGGCGGGGCTGAATTAAGTCTTGAAGCAGAAAAATCAATTGAGGACGGTGTAACATATACGGTGCCTATTACGGTAGGATATGATTTTGATGGCTATGAAAGCTATGCCAGCTCGAGATCGGGTATGCTTTCATCCACAGCCGAGATTAAGGCTGACGGAGATTACCTGACGGTTACACTTTTTCAGGGAGCTGCATATGAGAACGAATATTTGACAGGACTTAAATATAAGGATAATCGTTCTGATACAGAGTACAAGGATGCAGATATTGTAACGGACGAAAACGGAAATATGACACAGGCAACATTTACAATTCCGTATACTGAAAACTATATCGGCATTGCACTTGTTTATCCAAGCCTTACATCGGGTGCCATTTATAATGTGGCTCTCGGAATTGACTTTGCAAATGCAAAAGAGAAAACCTCAGGCGGCGATACAGAAGAACCACAGGAGCCGGATGCGGATGTGACTTTTACTCACACAGCATATCTGGATACAAACTGGAGCGGAAAGATTACAGACGGTTCTACTGTAACATATTTAAATGCTGAGGATGTTGTTAAGCTTCCGGAATTGCCTGACGGAGCGGATACTACAAGCGGTTTTTTTGAGACAAGTGTAGTTACAAGTGAGGTCGGTCTGGTTGAAAATAATGGAAATTATACCTTGATTTTGCAGACAGGCAAGCAGGGTTTTGGCGGATTTGAGCTTAAGGAGCTTCATTTGGTTCATGTTGATCTGAACGATATAGACGCACAAACCTCAGAGCAGCTTACACCGGCTGAAGTTACTGTGGACGGTACAGATATGTATCAGTATCAGATTGATCTGGGTACTGAAGAGCATTTATCTGATCCGATTTTTATGTGGGCAATTTATACCGGTGAGTTTGCCGGAGCTAACCTGACATATTATACTCCTGTAGCAGTCAGTGTTAATTCTGATTATCTTATTGATTTATCAGAGGAACAGATGGTAGAAGACGGAAATTATACTGCTTCTGTCGATTATATCAATGAGGTGTCGGGAAGCAAATACAGCAGCTATCTTCAGTCTCGTACGGATATACCTGTAGTAGTAAAGGACGGAGAGGCATCGATTTATCTGAAGCTCGACAATAATTTTGGCAAGAAGGGTTCATCATATGCTGTTTATGGCAGTGATACTAACTATCTGGCTAATGCAGCACAGATGATCCCTGTATCAGGTGAGGCAGCTAATACTGTAATCTTAAAAACAAAGGATTTGCGCAGGGTGCTTTTTCTTTGCCAGGGTTCATCAGCTTCTATTGACGGCAACGGAATCAATTTGAAATTAACAGACTTAAACAAGGCAGATGCTGCTGTGAGCTATGAGTTTTTGGATGATGGAAATTATACGGCTGAGGTTGAGCTGTCGAATGCAGAAGGAATCAGCAATTCGGCATTAACAAAATATTTTGAAACCGCAAATGTTCCGATTCAGTCAAAGGATGGCAAGGTGACAGTTTCACTTAGAATGACTAAGGAGGGACTTGAGAATTTTAAGCAAAGCTTATATGGAAGCTATAGCAATCTGACAACAACTCCTATCAGCGGAACAGCTTTAAATATGGTTGATTTTACACTGTATTATATAGAAGATACTGCATTTTTAAAGGCGGAGCTTGACGGAAAGGAAATAACATTTCAGGCAAAGCTTAAAGAGGATTCTGTTAAAAAGATAGAGAGTGCATCTCTTCTGAAGGATGGCAATTATACGGTTGATATCACCTGCCTTAAGGACGGCTCCAATGATGTTTCTATGTCGGGCAGTTATTTTGACAAGGAGAGCGTTCCGGTAACTGTAAAGGACGGAAAGATCTACATGGATATTTCCATAAAGACATCAAGCGATGACGGAACCATGAAGAACCTGGTTAAGGGGTTGAAGCATAAGTTGGGCAGCAACTGGATAGATGATAACCCGCAGGAGTTAGAAAATACAGAGGATGGGATCCCGCGTGTAGGAGCAACAATAGAAGTGCAGTCTCTGGAGGATCCTACATATGTACAGATTTACGTAACAGCTATGGGCTGGTGGGCTACACTGCGTATTGTACCTGATCTTGGTACATTGAAGGGTGAAGGAATTGAGGATATGCTCGATGTTCCAAAGATTACAACCGATCCAAGCAATTATACGGGAATGTTCGGAAATGACAAGACAATTTCTGTCAGCATGACGACATCCGAGAAAAATGCGGATATTTATTATACCGTAGACGGAAGCACTCCTGTTGTCGGCGGAGCAAAGACATTTAAGTATAATGGTGCTATTAATATAAACTCCCAATCTGAGGAGGCAAATACAGTTACAATAAAGGCAATTTCATATAAGGACGGAGAAAAATCGTTTGCAAAATCATATGATGTGAATTTCCTCGCTAAGGAAACAGAGATTGTTGTATCAAAAACAGAGCCGGGAGTTTATTCAGTACCTTATCGAATCCGCAAGGCCTTTGAAAATGATTATTCAATGGCGGATGATGCCGTAGACGGAAATATGATCGTGCAGGTTTATAAGGATGAGAAAGGCAATCTGAAATCCAATTACTATATGACGGTTAAGGCAAGAAATCAGAACAATATCATCGGTCATCTTCTTCAGTTGTGGAATATAGAGGGTACGGATGCACCGACAGGAGCACCAGCCGATTATGAGCTTGACAGTGAAAAGGCAAATGTACTGACAACAGTCAATGAAGATGGACTTAGCGGAACAGCCGATTATCCAAGACTGCTGCAGTTTAGCCGCAATAGTGCCGGTGAGGAGTATTTCTATATTCGTGTTGATGTAGATGCTATGGGCGATACTCATCAGAGTGCCAAGATTGTCATGGACTGGGAAAATGCAACAGCAGCAACCCTGCCGGAAGGAGAATATTCGGTTCCGTATGCTGTTTATAAGGCTTTTGAAAACGATTACTCAATGGCAAATGATGTGGTAGACGGACCGGCAAGTGTTACTATTAATAATGGAAATGCAACATATTCATTACCCGTAAAGGCAAGAAACCAGAATAATATTATCGGACATCTGCTCCGTCTGTGGAATATAGAGGGTACGGATGCGCCGACAGGAGCACCTGCTGATTATGAGCTTGACAGCCAGCTGGCAGCTGTTACCAAAACAGTAAATGAGGTCGGAATCGATGGCACAGAGGCCGAATACGGAAGTGAATTTACATTCACAAGAAACAGTACAGGTGAAAATGCATTCTATGTTCGTGTTGATGTAGATGCTATGGGAGAAGACCATCAGAGTGCTAAACTTGCTTTGGACTGGTCAAATGCAGTATGGGTAGGCGAAGCTAAGGAACAGGTTGAAACTCCTGTATTGACAGAAGAAGGAAATTTCGAGGACAGCAAGGAAATTTCTATTGCCTGTGATACAAAAGGGGCAGTAATTTATTATACGACCGACGGAAGCACACCAAGTGCCTCAAACGGACAAGAATATAAGAAAGCATTTACAGTCACAGATACAACTAATGTTAAGGCTGTTGCGGTAAAAGAAAATATGAAGGACAGCCTTATTGCATCTGCTACATATACCAAGACAGAGAGCAAAAAGGATGATGGCACAGACGACAAGACAGATGTAAGCAAGGCAGGACGCTATTTGATGGATGTACAGCTTTGGAATGCGTATGCCGATCAGGCATCTATGGGAAATGTAGCCTTTAAGGATGTACAGGATCTGTTGATTTCCGACGGAAACGGTCACTATACACTTAGAGCTGCGACGGTTCCGGTATCGGTAGCAGGTTTTACTACTGCAATAACAGAAATGGAGCAGGCGGACGGAAAGACCGTAGACATAATAAAGAAAGCAGACTATACAACCAATACAACCTATGACGGATCGGCTCACGACCTTACGTTTATACAGGAATTTGCCGTAGATGTAGAAGAGGGACAGGAATATGTAAGCATGAAGATGAAGGTTCCTTATACACCTATGGATGCGGTTGGAGCTTCTACAGACGGATGGCTGTATTGCCGTTTGAAGATTGATTGGGACAGTGCTGTAAAGGTAGCGGATGATTATGAGTTGAAGCATGATACCTATAATAAGGACGATGACAATAATGATGATAATGATGGCTTGGATATAAACAATCTTGCGGACGGTGTATACTCTATTACCGGAAACATGGTAAAGATTGACAAGACAACAGCTTCAATGTCAGATAATGCGATTAACCATACTATAAAGCTTACGGTAAAGGATGGTAAATATTACATCACTTTGAATTTCAATGGCCTTACAATAGGACAGAAGCTTGGATATTTAAGTCAGCTTAAATACTTCACAACAGGATATACACTTGACGAGTATGGCAATCCGCAGGGAAATCTTTCAGATGTTGTAGTTGACTGCTATCAGAAAAATGAAGACGGATCATTAGTATCCGATACATATGGAACAAATTATCCGGACGAGGTGACATTTGAGCTTATTCCGGAGGCACTTAAGGATGGATATGTTCCGCTTCAGGTATTTGTACCTATTATGGATGCAATTAGTGAGGGTTCGGGAACACAGCCGGTATTTCTGAAGCTTGATTGGAGCACAATAAAGGTCACAACAGATGATGATCCGAGCTTTGATAATAATGATAACGGCAATAACGGCAGCGACGGTTCAAATGGTACAACCGGAAATATTCCGAACAGTACGTTAAATAATAAGGGAACTACAACAACCGGCTCAAAGCTTAGCGGAAGCAGCTTAAAGAATGCTTCAAGTGTAAAGACGGGAGATATGCAGCAGGATGTAACTGTTTATATCGCAATCATACTTCTTGGAGGAGCTTTAATGCTTGCAGGAGTTATGAACCATAAAAGGAAAAATAAATAAAACTTGAAAATAATATGATTATGTGATCAGATTATCTTCTGTTACGAAAGAAAAATCCTACAATTTTTGTAGGATTTTTTCTTGACAATAAAAAACTCAAATGATATTATGCTTCAGGAAACCCGAGTAGATTACTCGGATTTAAACAAAAGATTTCCGTACTTGAGACAGCTTGAAAGCGAGGGATTCAAATCTGTCTTTATGGTGCAACAAATGCACCGGAAAAGAGGAATGTATGAAATTATCAACCAAGGGAAGATATGGCTTAAGAGCGCTTATTGATCTTGCGGTTAACTCCGAAAAGGAGGCTGTATGTATACAGAGCATTGCTCAAAGGCAGGGCATATCGGAAAATTACCTTGAGCAGCTTATGCGGCTGTTAAAAAAAGCAAATATTATCAATTCCGTGCGTGGAGCCGGAGGCGGATATGTACTGGCAAGGGATCCGAGGGAAATATCTGTAGGAGACGTGCTTCGGGCACTTGAGGGCAGCCTTACACCGGTATCCTGCGGAGCTATAAAAGGAGACAGTGAATGCAACGGATCAGACAGCTGTGTTACAAAATATGTCTGGAAAAAAATGGACGAAGCAATAACGCAGGCTGTAGACGGCATAATGATAAGCGAGCTTGCCGAGCAAAGCCGAAAAAAATCCGACCAAAAAGAAGCACACCCGTGTGTATGTGATCAAAAGCAATAAGAATATAAAGACAAGAGGAGAGAAATATTATGATTTATCTGGACAATGCAGCGACAACAAAAACAGCGCCTGAGGTTGTGGAGGCTATGCTTCCGTATTTCTCAGAATTATATGGCAATGCTTCAAGCATATATGGCATAGCACAAAAAAGTAAAGAGGCTATAACCAAGGGAAGAGAGCAGATTGCAAATGTACTCGGTACAGCTTCTGAAAATATATATTTTACAGCCGGAGGAAGCGAATCGGATAACTGGGCGCTTAAGGCAACCTATGATGCTTACAAAAACAAGGGAAATCATATAATCACAACAAAAATCGAGCATCATGCGATTCTTCATACCTGCGAATATCTTGAAAAGCAGGGAGCAAAAATTACCTATTTAAATGTAGATAAATACGGTGTGGTTGATCTTGAAGAGCTGAAGTCAGCAATTACTCCGGAAACAATACTTATTTCGGTTATGTTTGCAAACAATGAGATAGGAACAATTCAGCCGATAAAGGAAATAGCTGAAATAGCACATGAGCATGGAATTCTTTTCCATACAGATGCAGTGCAGGCCTTCGGTCAGGTTCCGATCAAGGTCGATGAGCTTGGAATCGATATGCTCAGCTCAAGCGGACACAAAATAAACGGACCAAAGGGAATCGGTTTCCTTTATATAAGGAAGGGAGTCAAGATAAGATCCTTTGTACACGGCGGAGCACAGGAAAGAAAGAGAAGAGCCGGAACGGAAAATGTTCCCGGAATCGTAGGCTACGGAAAGGCAGCCGAGATGGCTGATGCCTCAATGAAGGAACGTACAGGAAAAGAAATAGAACTGAGAGATCATATGATTTCAAGAATCCTGAAGGAGATTCCTCTTTGCAGACTTAACGGAGATCCTAAGAAGAGACTTCCGAACAATGTGAATATAAGCTTTGAATTCATAGAGGGTGAATCAATGCTTATCATGCTTGATATGAAGGGAATATGCGCATCAAGCGGTTCGGCCTGCACATCGGGATCACTGGATCCTTCACATGTTCTTTTGGCTATAGGAGTTCCTCATGAGATCGCACATGGTTCATTGAGACTTACATTAGGTGCAGAGACAACTCTTGAGGATGTTGATTTTACAGTCGATACAATTAAGGAAATAGTAGCAAAGTTAAGAAGCATGAGCCCGCTTTATGAGGATTATCTTGCAGGAAAGAGAAAATCACTTATTGAGTCAGGAAGAGTTTGATCTAACTAAGTAAGGCAAGCTGCTGCCTGCTTCTAGGCTTTGGCAGATGCGGGAACATATCAAGGACTGCGATAGGGCTTTAACAAGAAATTTAAATATAGGAGAGAAAAATATGTACAGCGAAAAAGTTATGGATCATTTCCAGCATCCAAGAAATGTTGGTGAAATAGAAAATGCAAGCGGTGTCGGAACAGTAGGAAATGCAAAATGCGGAGACATCATGAGAATGTATCTCGATATAGACGATAACGGCATAATTCAGGATTGTAAGTTCAAAACCTTTGGCTGCGGAGCTGCGGTTGCAACAAGCAGTATGGCTACGGAGCTGGTAAAGGGCAAGACAATCCAGCAGGCACTTGAGGTTACAAATAAAGCCGTTATGGAGGCGCTTGACGGACTTCCGCCTGTAAAGGTTCACTGCTCACTTCTTGCTGAAGAGGCTATACATGCAGCTCTTTGGGATTATGCCCAGAAGCATGGAATAAAGATAGAGGGACTTTCACAGCCGAAAAATGATATAAGTGAAGGCCTTGAGGATGAGGATTATTAATGTCTGCTCCTAAGGTTGTAGTCGGAATGTCGGGCGGTGTTGATTCTTCGGTAGCGGCTTATCTTTTAAAGGAGGCCGGCTACGATGTGATCGGAGTTACGATGCAGATATGGCAGGATGCAGATGAGTTTACGCTCGAAGCAGAGGGCGGTTGCTGCGGATTGAGTGCTGTTGAGGACGCAAGAAGAGTTGCACAGGTTCTTGATATTCCGTATTACGTTATGAATTTCAAAGAGGTATTCAAGGAGAAGGTCATGGACTATTTTGCCAGGGAATATCTCAGTGCAAGAACGCCGAATCCATGCATTGCATGCAACCGTTTTGTAAAATGGGAGGCTCTTTTAAAGAGAAGCATGGATATCGGTGCGGATTATATAGCTACCGGACATTATGCAAGGATAGAGAGGCTTCCAAACGGAAGATATGCCGTATGCAATTCCGAAACCGCCGCAAAGGATCAGACCTATGCGCTGTATGCACTGACACAGGAGCAGCTGGCGCATACACTTATGCCGGTTGGAGATTATACGAAGCCTCAGATAAGAGAAATCGCCAAAAAAGCGGGACTTCCTGTTGCGGCAAAGGCCGACAGTCAGGAAATTTGCTTTGTGCCTGACAATGATTACGCTTCGTTTATCAGAGCATATACAGGCGTAAATATGCCGGAGGGCAATTTTGTAACACTGACGGGTGAGGTGCTCGGAAAACATAAGGGCCTTTGCAATTATACAATAGGCCAAAGAAGAGGTCTCGGGCTTCCTATGGGACACAGAGTATTTGTAAAGGAACTTAATACAAAAACGAATGAAGTAGTTATAGCTGAAAACAAGGACATGTTTACAAATGAAGTCAAAATGAACGACATTTGCTATATGGGCCTTGAGAACATAGCGGACGGTGAGAAATTCAACGGCAAGATACGATACGGCCACAGAGGAGCAGCCTGCACAGCCTTCAAAACCGGAGAGGATGAGATAACCTGCAGGTTTGATGAACCGGTAAGAGCGGCAACTCCGGGACAGGCTATGGTGCTGTACAGGGAGAAATATATTGCGCTTGGAGGAATCATTGCACAGTATTAGCCGTAAGAGCGAAGAGGGATAAATATATGATAGCTGACAGACATGTTCATACCGGATTTTCGGAGGATTCATCCGAGGATCCGAAAAGATCAATTGAAAAGGCTATAAGTCTTGGAATGAAGGATTTATATATTACCGATCATTATGATATGGATTTTCCTGATGGCTTATTTATGTTTGATCCGAATGAATATTTCAGGAAAATGAACGAGCTTAAGGAAGCATATAAGGATCGGATACAGGTGCATATAGGTGTGGAGCTTGGGCTTAAAGCCGATATCGCACCAAGGCTGAAAAGCTTTCTTGAAACCTGGCCGTTTGAATTTGCGATAGGCTCAATTCACTTAATAGATGAAAAGGATCCATACGAAAGAGAGCTTTTTGATATGGATGATGACATGTTTTATAAAAGATATTTTGATGTAACGCTTGAGACTCTTAAGGCATGCAGAGAGGTTCCTATAGATACATTCGGACATCTCGATTATATCGTAAGATACGGATATGAGCAGGATAAGGCATATTCATACGAAAAATATTCGGATGTAATAGATGAGATATTAAAGGAACTGATAGCAAGAGATACAGCACTTGAGATAAATACATCAGGCATAAGAAAGGGACTTAAGTTTGCTCATCCTTATCCCGAGGTGCTGGAAAGATACAGACAGCTTGGCGGAAAAAAGCTTACGATAGGCTCGGATGCGCATACGGCGGATGATATCGGAAGTGATTTTGAAAAGACTATTGCACACCTAAAGAAATTAAGTTTCAGTGATACAAATTTTATATGATTTTATATAAGTCAACCTAAAAGTATTATAAAAGTATATCAGTATTCTAAAAATAGGATATTGAGTTTTTTTTGATATTTGAGTAAAATAAAAACCAATGAGGTATTGACAAAATACCGAATTGAACTTTATAGACACTACTGTATTAGGAGGAAAAAAATGTCAGTTAGGGTAGCAATTAATGGATTTGGACGTATTGGTAGACTTGCATTCAGACAGATGTTTGGAGCAGAAGGATATGAGGTAGTAGCAATCAACGACCTTACATCTCCTAAGATGCTTGCACATCTTCTTAAATATGATTCATCACAGGGAAGATATGCACTTGCAGACACTGTTTCAGCAGGAGAGGATTCAATCACTGTTGACGGAAAGACAATCAAGATCTATGCAGAAGCAAATGCAGAGAACCTTCCATGGGGAGATCTTAAGGTAGACGTTGTTCTTGAGTGCACAGGATTCTATACATCAAAAGCAAAAGCAGAAGCTCATATCAAAGCAGGAGCAAGAAAAGTAGTTATTTCTGCACCGGCAGGAAATGATCTTCCTACAATCGTTTACAACGTAAACCATGACACATTAAAGCCAGAAGATACAGTTATCTCAGCAGCAAGCTGTACAACAAACTGCCTTGCACCTATGGCTAAGGCGCTTAACGAGCTCGCTCCGATCCAGTCAGGTATCATGTGCACAATCCATGCATATACAGGAGATCAGATGACTCTTGACGGACCACAGAGAAAGGGTGACTTAAGAAGATCACGTGCAGCTGCTATAAATATCGTTCCTAACAGCACAGGTGCTGCAAAGGCTATCGGTCTTGTTATTCCTGAGCTTAACGGAAAGCTTATCGGATCTGCTCAGCGTGTTCCTACTCCTACAGGATCAACAACAATTCTTACAGCTGTTGTTAAGGGAGCAGTTACAGTTGATGAGATCAACGCTAAGATGAAAGCATCAACAACAGAGTCATTCGGATACAATACAGACGAAATCGTTTCTTCTGATATCGTTGGAATGAGATATGGCTCACTCTTCGATGCAACTCAGACAATGGTTCTTCCGCTTGACAACGGAACAACAGAGGTTCAGGTTGTTTCATGGTATGACAATGAGAATTCATACACAAGCCAGATGGTTAGAACAATCAAATATTTCTCAGAGTTAGCATAATTATCTGAATACCGACTATAGCCGGGTAACAGAAATAAGGATTCAGAAATTAGGGTCCGGTCTTTAATGGACCGGGCCCGTATTTTTTCGGAGGAAAACATATGTTAAATAAAAAATCAGTTGATGATATCAATGTAGCAGGAAAAAAGGTACTCGTTCGCTGCGATTTCAATGTACCGTTGAAGGATGGAAAGATCACAGATGAGAACCGTCTTACAGCAGCTCTTCCTACTATTAAAAAGCTTATAAATGACGGCGGAAAGGTTATCCTTTGCTCACATCTAGGAAAACCGAAGGGAGAGCCGAAGCCAGAGCTTTCACTTGCTCCTGTCGCAAAAAGACTTAGCGAGCTTCTTGGAAAAGAGGTTGTTTTTGCAGCAGATCCTGAGGTTGTAGGACCAAATGCCAAGGCTGCAGTTGAAGCAATGAAGGACGGAGACGTTGTTCTTCTTGAGAATACTCGTTACAGAGCAGAAGAGACAAAGAACGGAGAGGCTTTTTCAAAGGAGCTTGCTTCATTATGCGATGTATTTGTAAACGATGCATTCGGAACAGCTCACAGAGCACACAGCTCAAATGTAGGTGTTACACAGTATGTTGACACATGTGCGGTAGGATATCTTATGCAGAAGGAAATCGATTTCCTTGGCAATGCGGTAGAAAATCCTGTTCGTCCGTTTGTTGCTATCCTCGGCGGAGCTAAGGTTGCAGATAAGCTCAATGTTATCTCAAATCTTCTTGAGAAATGTGACACTCTTATCATTGGCGGAGGAATGGCATATACATTCCTTAAAGGACAGGGAAAAGAGATCGGAAAATCTCTTGTAGATGATTCAAAGATTGAATATTGTATGGAAATGGTAAAGAAGGCAGAGCAGCTCGGAAAGAAGATCCTTCTTCCTATCGATGTTGTTTGTGCTTCTGATTTCCCGAATCCTATAGATGCAGAGATTCCTGTAACAGTTGTATCCGCAGATGAGATTCCGGCTGATATGGAAGGTCTTGATGTAGGACCGAAGACAGCTGAGCTTTATGCACAGGCAGTTAAGAGTGCTAAGACTGTTGTATGGAACGGACCGATGGGTGTATTTGAGAATCCTATTCTTGCAAAGGGAACTCTTGCTGTAGCAGAGGCTATGGCCGATACAGATGCTACTACAATTATTGGCGGCGGCGATTCTGCGGCAGCAGTTAACCAGATGGGACTCGGAAGCAAGATGAGCCATGTATCGACAGGCGGCGGTGCTTCTCTTGAATTCCTTGAAGGCAAGGAGCTTCCTGGTGTTGCAGCAGCAGATGACAAATAATTTGTTCCCGAACCGAACGAGATAGCCGAATGGGAGAAAAATCCTTAGGCGGTGTTTAGTATTTGTTAAATAAAATTAAAGAATAGATAATATGGAGGATAATATGTCTAGAAAGAAAATTATCGCAGGTAACTGGAAAATGAACAAAACTCCAAGCGAGGCAGTAGAGCTTGTAGAGCTTTTAAAGCCACTTGTAAACAATGATGATGTTGATGTTGTTTACTGTGTACCGGCTATCGATATTGTTCCTGTAGCTCAGGCTGTTAAAGGAACAAATGTTGCTGTAGGTGCAGAAAACTTCTACATTGAGGACAAGGGAGCATATACAGGTGAGATTTCAGCACCTATGCTTCTTGATGCAGGTGTTAAATATGTTATCATCGGACATTCAGAAAGACGTGAGTATTTCAAGGAGGATGATGCATTCCTTAACAAAAAGGTTAAAAAAGCTTTCGAGGCAGGACTTACACCTATTCTTTGCTGCGGAGAATCTCTTGAGCTTCGCGAGAGAAATGCATATAAGGATTGGATCAATCTTCAGATCAAGGCTGATCTTGAGGGTGTTACAGCTGAGCAGGTAGCTTCTATGGTTATCGCTTATGAGCCGATCTGGGCTATCGGAACAGGAAAGACTGCTACAGCAGATCAGGCACAGGAGGTATGTGCTATGATCCGTAATACAATTGCAGAGATCTATGATACAGATACAGCAGAGAAGGTTCGTATTCAGTATGGCGGATCTATGAATGCAGGAAATTGCAAGGAACTTCTTGCAAAGCCTGATATCGACGGCGGACTTATCGGCGGTGCTGCTCTTAAGGCTGACTTCGGACAGATTGTAAATTACAATAAGTAATTAAAAAAGATATCAAGGCCAAAAGGTCAAAAATCCTAAAATTTAAATTAAAGGTACTGCTGCACGAAGCTGCGGCAGTACCTTTAACAGTAATAAGCCTATTGACAAAAAATTATATAGTTATAGAATTGTATAGGAACGCACAATTATACAATTTTAAAGGGATAAAGTTTGAATGCGATTTCAAGCTTTTTTTTTGTGTTTTAATAATTGCTTTTTAGGTTGGATAAAGGAGAAAATGGAAGATGGAGAATGAAAAGAGAACATTAATGGAATGGGTGAAGAGATATGCGCTTTGTATTGTAGGACTTTTTATCTCGGCGCTCGGAGTAGCGTTTACCAGAGTGGCGGATCTCGGAGTATCACAGGTTTCGTCGGTAGCGAATGTTCTTAGCTGTAAATTTGATTTTTTTACAATGGGTAATTGGCTTATTTGCTGGAACTGCTTTCTGATTGTGCTTCAGATATTGATCCTCAGAAGAAAATTTCAGATAAGGCAGCTTTTTCTTCAGCTGATATTTTCATTTATGTTTGGATATTTTACTGATTTCGGAGTATGGCTGTTTGGATCGCTGAAGCCGGAGAATTATATAATGAAGCTTATAGTTGTTTTAGTCGGTGCCGCAATAGTTGCATTCGGAATTGCATTTAATGTAATAGCCGAGGCGGTAATGAATTGCGGAGAGGCGTTTGTTAAGGCAATTACAGATACTACACACAAGGATTTCGGACATATTAAAATCGCTTTTGATGTTTGCTGTGTTGTGGCAACAGTAATCCTTTCGCTTATCCTTTTTAACGGACAGCTTGTAGGCGTAAGGGAAGGTACGGTTATCGCGGCTGTAATTACAGGATTTATTATTAATTTCTTTGTAAGGCTTATGAGACCGGGACTTATGAAATTTATAAAAAGCGATGCGGCCTAAGGTAGGCATGAGTCAAAAAATAAGACATTAAAGGCATTTTAGGCGGGGGGAATAAATACTTTATAATTTGTTTATTGATTTTAAGCTTAATTTCTTTTGAGAACATATTAGGTTCACAATTGATGTATAGAATACAAAGCATAAACAAACAGAAAGCAATGGTTGTGATAACCAAAAGCTATTATTTCCAATTGCTTTCGCCAAACAACAATTAAAATTTACATAGATTACCCCCCTCTTAACATGCAGTTAAGGCCGATGCGGATGCATCGGCCTTAACTGCATGTTGTTTATGAAAATAAATTATGTTACGCTGGTTACGAAGGTTTTAAGCATTAATAGAAAATGTCAGATGAGAAATATATGAGAGAAGGGTAAGTATGAATATTAATAAAGTCACGGCAATGTATTTTAGTGCTACGGGAACAACAGAAAAAATCTGCGAAGCAATATCAGACAGACTGGCAGAATGTATAAAGTGTGAAAAAGCGACCTATGATTTCACGCTTAAGGATAAAAGAGCAGCGGCGCCCTGCTTTTCAAAAGATGAGCTTGTAGTATTCGGGACGCCTACATATGCAGGCCGCGTTCCGAATGTACTTTTGAAATATCTCGATACATTGGAGGGTAAGGGTGCTCTTGTGATTCCGATCGTACTTTTTGGAAACAGAAATTATAACGATTCGCTGATAGAGCTTAAAAATATACTTGAAAAGCATGGATTTAAAGCCATAGCTGCAGGCGCTTTTGTAGGAGAGCATTCATTTTCAAAAATACTGGCAGCGGGAAGACCGGATGAAAGGGACATAAGTGAAGCATTAGGCTTTGCATCCGATGTTTACAAAAAAATATCCGAAAACAGCTGCAACAGGATAGATGTAAAGGGCTGTGATCCGATAAGACCTTATTATCAGCCCAGAGACAGAAAGGGAAATCCGGTAAATATTCTGAAGGTAAAGCCCGAGATAAATAAAGAGCTGTGTGATAACTGCGGAATCTGTGCAAGGGTTTGTCCTATGAATTCTATTGACCCCGAGGATGTTTTCAGTTATAAAGGAATATGCATTAAATGCGGAGCATGCGAAAAGAAATGTCCGAAGCATGCAAGATACTATACCGATCCGGGATATATTTATCACAGAACGGAGCTGGAGCTTGGCTATGAAAGAAGAGCGGATAATGAGCTTTTTCTGTGAGATGACACAATGCAAAAGGAAACAATAGATGAAACAGCTATATGCAGATATAGTAATAGATATTTTAACAGGCAAGCTGGATAAAACCTTTCAGTACAGAATTCCACAAAAATTGCAGAAAAATGTGCAGGAGGGAAGCAAGGTAGTCATTCCGTTCGGAAACGGAAACAGAAAAGAAAAGGGCTATGTTATATCGATAAGCGAGATTCCCAAAATCTCTGCCGAAAAAATAAAAGATATATATGACCTGTGTGAAGGCGAAATAACGCCTGAGGAAAATCTTGTCCGGCTTGCTGTGTGGATGAAAAAATTATATGGCTCATCACTTATAAGCGCGCTCAAGGCAGTGCTTCCGGTTAAGCAGAAAAAGAATGTAAAAGAGGATAAACGAATCTGCCTGAAAATATCTCCCGCAAATCTTAAGATATTTGCAGATGAATATAAAAGGAAGCATTATAAAGCAAAGGAAAGACTGGCATGTGCATTGATGGAAAATGAAAGCATTTCCTTTGACAGGGCCATAAAGGAGCTCAAAACAACTCCGTCCGTAATACGTTCATTCGAAGAAAATAATATTATATATATTGAATCGAAAAAGACATACAGAGGGGTCGTTCCTAAAGGAATCGAAGAAAAAAAGGATTTGCCAAGACTTCAGGACAATCAGCAGGAGATATATGATGAGATTGTCATGGAGTTTAATAAAAAGAATCCAAAGCCTATATTGTTAAGAGGAATAACAGGCAGCGGAAAAACGCTTGTATATATGCATCTTATACGAAATGTTATAGAAAAAGGAGGCCAGGCTATACTGCTGATACCTGAGATCTCTTTAACCTGGCAGACGGTTTCAAGGTTTTATGCATGCTTTGGAGAAATAACGGCAGTACTTCATTCAAAGCTTTCAGAGGGTGAAAAGTCTGATCTTATTGAAAGGATAAAAAACAAGGAGGTATCGCTTGTTATAGGACCGAGATCGGCACTTTTTGTTCCGTTTGACAATCTTGGAATTATAATAGTCGATGAGGAGCATGATTCTTCATATCAGAGTGAGAAGACACCGAGATATAATGCAAGAGAGGCGGCACTTAAAAGAGCTGAAATCGAAAATGCCGCTGTGCTGTTTGGCTCTGCTACGCCGTCGCTTGAGTCAAGATACAGATGTGATATAGGAATGTACCGGCTGCTTACACTTGACAGAAGATTTGGCAGTGCTAAAATGCCCGAGGTCAGGATTGTTGATATGAGAGAGGAGCTTGCGGACGGCAGAACCTCGATTATAAGTCTGACTCTTGCAGAGGAAATCAAAAAAAGATTGGATAAAAAAGAGCAATGTCTGCTGTTTTTAAACAGGAGAGGCTATGCCGGATTTTTCACATGCAGATCCTGCGGAAATGTAGTAAAATGTCCGCATTGTGACGTATCGCTGACGCTTCATAAAAACGGAAGACTTATGTGTCATTATTGCGGATATACAAGACCTATGATAAAGCTGTGTCCAAAGTGCGGCTCTCCGTATATCGGAAGCTTTAGGATGGGTACGCAAAAGCTGGAGGAGATACTTAATAAAAGCTTTCCCGATGCACGTATATTCAGAATGGACAGGGATACCACGTCAAAAAAAGAAAGCTATGAGAAAATATTAAAGGGCTTTGCGGCAGGTGATGCGGATATTCTGATCGGCACACAGATGATAGTTAAGGGACACGATTTTCCAAAGGTGACTCTGGCGTGTGCACTTGCGGCAGATACCTCGCTTTATGCACAGGATTACAGGGCGGCAGAGACAACCTTTCAGCTGCTTGTTCAGGCGGCCGGAAGAGCGGGAAGAGGCGACAGAAACGGGCTTGCAATAATACAAACCTACAATCCGGAGCATTATGCGGTTGCTTATGCGAAGAGTCAGGACTATGAGGCATTTTACCGTGAAGAAATCGGCAACAGAGCTATCATGAATTATCCGCCGGTAAGCTGCCTGCTTGTTATACACGGAACGGCTTTGGATGAGGGATTGTTGTCAAATGCAATGGAGCATATAAAAAGCTATCTTAATTCTATCAAGTCCGAGAGAACGGTTATATTGGGACCTGTAAATGAGCAGGTAGCAAAGATACAGGATAAATACAGAGGAGTAATTTATATAAAAAATGCAGACATAGCCGAAACTGTTAGGCTTCGCCAATATGTTGAAAAATATATTTCAATTAACAAAGGCTTTAATGAGGTCAGTATTCAGTTTGCATTAAATGACTGAGGGGAGTGATGCAGTAAATGCATCAGGAAAGGAAAAATATGGGACTTAGAAAAATACGTATAATGGGAGATCCGGTGCTTACAAAAAAATGTCGTCCGGTAACAAAAATGGATGATAAAACATATGATCTTATAGAGGATATGTTTGATACAATGTATGAAAGCATGGGTGTAGGACTTGCAGCTCCGCAGGTCGGAATATTAAAAAGAATAGTTGTCATAGATACGGGACTTGAGGAGCCGGATCCACATGTGCTTATAAATCCGGAGATCATTTATACACAGGGCGAGCAGACAGGCCCGGAGGGATGCCTTTCACTTCCCGGAAAAAACGGAGATGTAACACGTCCTATGAAAGTGAAGGTTAAGGCATTGGACGAAAATATGCATGAATATGTTCTTGAGGGGGCCGGTCTTCTTGCAAGAGCCATATGCCATGAATGCGATCATCTTGACGGAAAGCTTTATATTTCAATGGTAGAGGGCGGCTTAAGAGATAACGATCAGACTCCCGAGGAAGGGGATGAAAACGCTTGAATATAGTTTTTATGGGTACGCCGGATTTTGCCGCGGCTGTTTTAAAGAAAATAATAGATGGCAAAAAGCACAATGTCAGACTCGTCGTAACACAGCCTGATAAGCCTAAGGGCAGGAGCAGGGAGCTTCAGCCGTCAGAGGTCAAAAAGCTTGCCATAGAAGAAAATATTTCGGTTTTTCAGCCGACTAAAATAAAAACACAGGAAACCTATGACGAGTTGAAAAAATATAAAGCGGATGTTTTTGTCGTGGCTGCGTATGGAAGGATAATCCCTAAGAACATCCTTGAGCTTCCTAAATATGGCTGCATAAATGTGCATGCATCACTGCTCCCAAAATACAGAGGCGCTGCGCCGATTCAGTGGGCGGTTATAAATGGTGATGAAAAGTCGGGAGTCTGCATAATGCAGATGGATGAAGGCCTTGATACCGGGGATATCATAGCCGAATCGGAGCTTACGCTTGACAAAAAGGAAACATCGGAATCATTGTTTAAAAAGCTGTCTGTGCTTGGAGCGAATACGCTAGTAGAGACATTGGATCGTATCGAGGCGGGAGATATCGAACCAAAGCCGCAGCCAAAGGAAAGTACTACATCGTATGCGAGAATGATTACGAAGAATGACGGACTTATTAACTGGAACGAATCGGCTGAGAAAATAGACAGAATAGTAAGAGGAATGAACTCGTGGCCGGCAGCATTTACGCATATGAACGGTCAGACTGTAAAGCTGTGGGACGTTGATGTGCTGACAGAGGATGAATCAAAAGCAGATAACGGTACACTTGTAAGAGCGGATAAAAATGCTCTTGTTGTCAAGACCGGTAAGGGTGCAATAAAAATAAACGAACTGCAGCTTCAGGGCAAAAAGAGAATGAAATTCGATGAATTTCTAAGAGGCAGCAGATGGGAAGCCGGAATGAAATTTGAAGGTTAATATAAGCATTTAACCTTGCAGATGAAAACAAGATGCGGGAATGCTTAACGGCTGCGATATAATAAGCTGATATCAGATATCTGGAGGTGTATTTTGGAAAATAGCGAGGATTTGAGACTGCTTTCATTGGAGACTCTTCTTGAATATGAAAGAACAGGCACAAAAGCCGGTGAAATAATTGACGCAGTGCTTGAAAAATATGCATTTCTTCCAAAAAGCAGCAAGGCTTTTTATGCAAGACTTACGGAGGGAACAATAGAGCAGAAAATATTACTGGATTATATTATAGATTGCTATTCATCGACACCTGTAAGAAGAATGAAGCCGGTGATCAGAAATATATTGAGAATGTCTGTATACCAGATAAGGGAAATGAATTCGGTTCCCGACAGGGCAGCGTTAAGCGAGGCACAGAGACTTGCTCAAAAGAAGGGCTTCAAAAATTTGAAGGGCTTTGTAAACGGAGTTCTCAGAAATGTAATAAGATATCCCGAAAAGGCGAATATCGAGCTTATATCCGATGACACAAAACGTCTTTCGGTAAAATATTCCATGCCGGAATTTCTTGCAGAAGAGTTTACAGAGCGCTTTGGTATGGATGAAACAGAAAAAATATTTTCGGCATTTGAAGAAAAAAATAAAACAACAATCAGAATAAGAGGAGACGAAGAAAAAAGAAGGGAAGCAATAAGACTTCTTGAAAACGACGGCGTGACTGTCAAAAAGGCTCCTTTTTTTGAATATGCCTACTATATTTCCGATTATGACAATATTGTTCTGCTTGATGCATTTAAAAACGGAAGCATTGTTGTGCAGGATATAAGCTCAATGCTTGCTGTAGAGGCTGCGGGAATACGCAAAAGAAAAATGAAGGTTCTGGATATGTGTGCCGCGCCGGGAGGCAAAAGCATGCTGGCAAGTGATCTTATGCACAGGGAGTCTAAGATACTTTCATGTGACGTTTCTATAATGAAAACAAGACTTATAGATGAAAATAAGGAACGATGTCATATTGATAATATCAGAACACTCGAAAGAAATGCAGAGGAATACAAAGAAGAGCTTAACAGCAGCTTTGATCTTGTAATAGCAGATGTGCCTTGCTCGGGATATGGCGTTATAGGACATAAGCCTGATATAAAATACAATTCCTCCAAAACAAAGCAGCACGGGCTTTCGATAATACAGAAAAGCATCATAGATAATGCCGTAAAATATGTAAAACCGGGCGGATTGCTCATATACAGCACATGCACGATTTCATTAGAAGAAAATGAGCAAAATGCAGCTTATATAATAAAAAAGAAGAATTTTAAGCCGGTAGATATTTCTGAAAATCTGCCGACAGAGTGCAAAAGCGAGACAGCTAAAGGCGGTTATATCCAGCTGCTGCCGGGAAAGCATCCGTGTGACGGATTTTTTATAGCTGTATTTAAAAGGGATAAAAGTAATGAATGAACCTGATATAAAATCAATGTATTTGGATGAACTGGCAGCCATGCTTGAGGGGATAGGTGAAAAAAGCTTTAGGGCAAAGCAGATTTTTTCATGGCTTCACGAAAAAAATGTCTGCTCATATGAAGAAATGACAAATATTTCGGACAAGCTCAAGAATACATTAAAAAAAGAATATCCGATAACGTCCCTGAAGGAGGCTGACTGCCTTACGTCAAAGAGGGACGGAACGAAGAAATTTCTTTTTGAGTTAAGCGATGGAAATGTAATTGAAAGCGTATGGATGAAATATCACCATGGAAATTCGGTCTGCATATCATCTCAGGTCGGATGTGCCATGGGCTGCAGATTCTGCGCATCAACAATTGGAGGAAAGCTCAGGTCGCTTGCTGCTTCAGAGATGCTGGAGCAGATATACGAAATAAAAAGAATCACAGGCGAAAGAATTTCGAATATTGTTGTAATGGGAACCGGAGAGCCGTTTGACAACTACGAAAATCTGATTAGATTTATAAGGCTGGTGACTGATGAAAGAGGACTGAACATAAGCATCAGAAATATAACGGTTTCTACCTGCGGACTTGTACCTCAAATGTATAGGTTTGCCGAGGAGGGACTTCCTGTTACGCTTGCAGTATCGCTTCATGCTTCAAACGATGAGACAAGAAAAAAACTCATGCCGATCGCAAACAGATATACGATAAAAGAAGTTGTGGATGCGGCAAAAAATTATTATGACAGGACCAAACGAAGAGTCACCTTTGAGTATGCCTTGGTAAGGGGACAAAATGACTCCGCAAGTACGGCAGAGGAGCTTTGTGAAGTCCTTAGGGGCTTTCCGTGTCATGTAAATCTTATTCCGGTCAATCCGGTAACTGAAAGAAATTTTAAGCCCACACAGCATGAAGAAACTGTGAATTTTCAAAATAAACTTGAAAAAAACAGAATAAATGTTACTATTAGAAGGGAAATGGGCGGCGATATCAACGGCGCCTGTGGACAACTTCGAAAGAGTTATATAGCAAAGTCAACAAACTGACCGTTCAAATCGGTCAGAGTCTACTTGGAGAATTAACATGAAGGTATTTTCTGCTACCGATGTAGGGAAGATCCGTTCTATAAATCAGGACTACATATTTACATCTGAAGATCCGGTAGGTAACCTGCCGAATCTTTTTGTAGTGGCTGATGGTATGGGAGGACATAATGCCGGGGATTTTGCATCCCATTATGGCGTATCTGTAATGGTTGAAACTGTCAGAAAGGACACAAATTTCAATCCGATCAAGATAATAAGAAACGGAATAGCAGCAGCAAACAGAGAGGTTCTTAAATCATCACGGGAGGATTCGGCAATGGCCGGAATGGGCACCACGATGGTAGCGGCATGTGTTGTCGGAGAGTATCTTTATGTTGCAAATGTCGGAGACAGTCGTCTGTATCTGATAGACGATGAAAACATAAAACAAATATCACAGGATCATTCGCTTATAGCCGAGATGGTGCGGTTAGGAGAGCTTGCACCGGAGGAAGCCAGAAATCATCCTGATAAAAATATAATAACAAGGGCTGTCGGAACGGAAGAAAACGTAGAGATAGATTTCTTCGATATCAAGCTGGAAAAAGGCCAGTGGTTTTTAATGTGTTCCGATGGGCTGTCAAATATGGTTGAGGACAATGAAATACAAAGGATTCTTGGGGAGGCCTCTAAGGAGGAGAAGGATCCGTCACTTGCACTGATCGATCAGGCTAATGCTAACGGAGGAAAGGATAACATAGCAGTGATAGCGGTGCAGCCGTTTTCTGAAGAGGTGGATAAATGCTTAGAGAAGGAATAATTATAGGGGAAAGATATGAGATAATATCCCGCGTTGGTTCTGGCGGAATGGCAGATGTCTATAAGGCTATGGACCATAAGCTGAACAGATTGGTTGCCGTCAAGGTACTCAAGGCTGAGTTTCGAGGTGACGGAAGCTTTATAGCCAAATTCCGTAAGGAAGCGCAGGCAGCAGCAGGGCTTGCTCATCCGAATATCGTAAATGTATATGATGTAGGTGAGGATAGAGGCCTTTATTATATAGTTATGGAGCTTGTCGAGGGTATAACTCTTAAAAACTATATCGACAAAAAAGGAAAGCTCAGTGTTAAGGAAGCAACAAGCATTGCTATACAGGTGTCTCTCGGACTTGAATGTGCGCATAATCAGGGAATAGTCCACAGAGATGTTAAGCCGCAGAACATAATTATATCGGTAGACGGAAAGGTTAAGCTTTCTGATTTCGGTATTGCAAAGGCAATTAATTCAAATACGATAACCGCAAATGTTATGGGCTCGGTTCATTTCAGCTCGCCTGAGCAGGTAAGAGGCGGATTTGCGGATTCCAAGAGCGATATTTATTCACTTGGTATAACGATGTATGAAATGGTTACCGGACGTGTTCCGTTTGACGGAGATACAACCGTAGCTATAGCGATTAAGCATCTTCAGGAGGAGATCATTCCGCCTTCAAGATATACACCGGATTTGCCTTATTCGCTTGAACAGATAATTTTAAAGTGTACACAGAAAAATCCGGAGAGGAGATATGCCAATATAGGACTGCTTATCGATGATCTTAAGAGATCATTGATAGATCCGCAGGGAAATTTTGTACAGATGACACCGAGAGATACAAATTCCCAGACGATTCCTACAGCGGCAGTGGCAGCCGCAGCAGCGTCAAAGACTCAGAAGGTTCAGGCAAAGACGCAGACTATTGCAAAGACAAATACAAAATATAGTGATACAAGCTCATATAATAAATATGATGACGAGTATGATGACGACGATGATGATTATGACTATGATACAAAGTCAAAGAGTTCATCAAAGAGAAAAAAATATAAGGACTCGGATGCGGTAAGCTCCAAGCTTGAGAAGGCTATTACTATCGGAGGCTTTCTGATAGGAGCGATTATAATTATAATTCTTATAATAGTAATCGGAAATATGTCCGGACTTTTCAATAAAAAGTCAGGAACTTCAGCGCAGTCGGCCTCGACAACAACGTCATCATCAAGCACAGCATCAAGCTCATCCGATGCAAAGCAGGTATCGGTTCCTGATTTCAGAGGAAAAACCCTTGAGGAAGCACAGTCTATGGCAGCACAGTACGGACTGACTATAAGTCAGACCGGAACACAGGAGTCAAATATCTATTCTGAAGGACAGATAATGGCTCAGTCTCCCGAAGCAGGAACATTGGCAGATGCAGGAAGCACTATTCAGGTTGTTGTTTCGAGCGGAGCATCTAAAACAACAATTCCGACAGGATTAACCGGAATGACCCAGGCAGACGCCGAGGCAGCACTTTCAAATGTTGGATTGAGCGCAAGCGTTCAGCTTCAAGAAAGAGATACCGAAGAAGGAAAGGTTGTTACAGTAAGCCCCGCAGAGGGATCGGAGGTTGCAGCAGGAAGCACTGTTACACTGTATGTAAGCAAAGGAAAATCATCATCCACAGCTACAATTAATGTACCTAATGTAATCGGACTCAGTGAGGCATCTGCAAAAGCAGCCTTTGATGCAGTGGGATTAAGCTATACAACCGTAACAGCAGAATCGGATTCAATCACTGAAGGAAATGTTGTATCTACAAATCCGAGTGCCGGAACAGCTGTAGCGAGCGGAACAACAATTACGCTCACCATAAGCAGCGGCTCATCCACAGATGATGAATGGGTATATTATGAAGGCTTCGAAATGCCGCAGGATTATACAGGCGGAACAATAAGAATAGAGCTTGAACAGGAGGGAACAACATCCTTGGTATACCAGGGAGAAAATCCTTTCGGAAGATATAATTTCTATACAGATACAGTATATGGAAAAGCAGGAGTATCTACCGGTACTATAAAAATGTACGAATACAATGAAAGCACCGGAGAGTATGAGCCGCTTAGCGGAACTATAACTGTTGATTTCAAATCAAGATATTCATAATGAACGGAATAATAATTAAAGGGATAGCCGGATTCTACTACGTTGATGCAGTGGAATCCGGCATCTATGAATGTAAAGCAAAGGGACTTTTCAGAAAAGAGAAAATAAAGCCTCTTGTCGGCGATAATGTTGAAATAGAAATTTCAAATGAAGAAAAAAAAGAAGCAACTATAGTAAAGATAAACAAAAGAAAAAACGAACTGTTCAGGCCGGCAGTTGCAAATGTAGATCAGATGATGATCGTTATGGCATTGGCAAAGCCGGAGCCTAATTTTGGCGTTCTTGACAGACTGCTGGTTCAGGCTGAGCTTTCAAATATACCTGCTGTTATATGCTTTAATAAAGAGGATTTGGCAGATAAGTCAATAATTGACAGCTGCAAAATATATCAGGAAGCAGGATACAGGGTAATTGTTACAAGCGCTATGGAGGGCTTTAATGCCGATGAAATAAAGGCGGAGCTCAAGGATAAGACAACAGTGCTTGCGGGACCGTCAGGAGTAGGAAAATCGTCAATAACAAATATACTTGCGCCGGGAATCAATATGGAAACCGGTAATATAAGCGAAAAGCTGAAGAGAGGCAAGCATACAACAAGGCACTCGCAGCTTATTGTTATAGAAGAAAATACATATATATGCGACACTCCGGGATTTACATCGTTTTCTCCGGAGACTATAGATAAGGAAACACTGAGATACTATTTTAAAGAGTTTGGAGAATATGAAGGCAGGTGTAAATATAACGGCTGTGTTCATATTCATGAGCCGTCCTGTGCGGTTAAAAGGGCTGTTGAGGAAGGAAGTATATCTAAAATGCGATACGACTCCTATGTTCAGCTTTATGAAGAAATAAAGGACAATGAAAGAAGCAAATATAAATAAAATAAAAAGGTAGGGTAGGTTCTTATGATGTATCAATTATCACCTTCTATGCTGTCAGCAGACTTTAATAAGCTTGGAGAACAGCTGTCGACACTTGAAAACGCAGGCTGCGAGTGGATTCATATCGATGTGATGGACGGCGCATTTGTGCCGAGTATTTCATTCGGAATGCCTGTGATCAAATCCATTCGTAAACAGAGCGAAATGTTTTTTGATGTTCACATGATGGTAGAGGATCCGGGTCGCTACGTCAACGATATGAAGGAATGCGGTGCTCAGATGCTTACAGTACATGCCGAGGCCTGTACACATCTTGACAGAGTGCTTCAGTCTATTCATGAAGCAGGAATGAAAAGCGGTGTGGCGCTGAATCCGGCAACACCGTTGTCTGTAATTGATTATGTGCTTGATAAAACAGATATGGTTCTTTTGATGACCGTAAATCCGGGATTCGGAGGACAGTCATATCTTCCTGCAATGACTGACAAAATCGCAGAGCTCAGGAAAAAGCTTGATGCTGCCGGTTATAAGGATACATGGATACAGGTAGACGGAGGTATTAAGGAAGAAACAGCGCCTAAGGTGCTTGAGGCAGGCGCAAATGTACTTGTAGCGGGATCTGCTGTGTTCAGGGATGATATAGCAGACAGATTCAATACGCTCAACGGCATTATCAAAAAATATGAGAAATAAATGTAACGCAGGATTTAATTTATAAAAGGATAAGAGTGGGGGTGTCGCATTATGCATTTGATGCGACATCCCGCTCTTTTGCTAAAATCTTTGTAAAAAAATTAAAAAAAGTGCTTGCATTTATTAAATGCTTCCATTATAATCTTTAAATGTCCAGTTAAATAATAAACGATGGGGACGGATTCCCGAGTGGCCAAAGGGGACAGACTGTAAATCTGCTGCAGATTGCTTCGGTGGTTCGAATCCACCTCCGTCCATTATTTCGCCGGCGTGGCGGAACTGGCAGACGCCCGGGACTTAAAATCCCGTGGGTAGTGATACCCGTACCGGTTCGATTCCGGTCGCCGGCAGTTTGTGGTAACACTAATCCACTACAATTATATATGGAGAGGTATCGAAGCGGTCATAACGAGGCGGTCTTGAAAACCGTTTGTCCGAAAGGGCGCGTGGGTTCGAATCCCACCCTCTCCGTTGATTGGTCCAATGTTTGCTTTATAAGCGGATGTTGGGCTAATGTTTTCTTTATAAATGATTTTATAAGCATTTAGCCAATGGAGAAGTACCCAAGCTGGCTGAAGGGGCTCCCCTGGAAAGGGAGTAGGTCGTTA
>CAVBHN010000016.1:0-55405 GCA_963595425.1 Faecalibacterium sp. CAG:74
CAAAACACCTCAAGCGGCTTTTGAAATCGCAAAAGGTGTTTTGTCTTCACTCTGAGCCGATATACATGTATACCGGCTCTCTTTCATTTAAGCTTGTTAATCAAGCAGATTAATCTGTTAATTTTAAAGACGGAACACTTCTCTCGTTGTACTGACTGCTGATTATCCCGCCGTCTGAAAGCCTGGAATATACGCCGGAAAACTTACCGTCATAAACAAAAAGACCGGACATATTTGTATAGTCCTTAATGACCGGATCGTTGTCGACAAAGCAAATATTTTTTGTTCTGTACGGAGGGCAATATTCCTGATAGATATAATCATTATTGACTGATGCTTTTAGAATATCCGACCATTCTGAAGCAGAAAAATCACATCCGGCATATACTCCCTTAGATGCATATGAATCAAGAGGCTTAACAATCCATTTATCCTTAGATGAAATCAATTTATTAATATCGCAATGTCCATCAGCTAAAAGTCTGGTAAATGGGATATGAGCCTTTATAAAGTTTTTTTCGCAGGCTGTCATAAGAGTAAGTACGTTTTCATCATGAAGCAGCTTAAAAATCCATTTATTATGTATTATCTGGGTTCTGAAAGAGCCAATAATGCATACACTTTGATTCTTTACTGCATCGATAAACGGCTTCACGTCATTTAAGTGCTTCATGATATCGGATGTTACTGCACGACGGTATATAACATCTATCACATGTCCTGACGGAGAAATAAGCTTATTATCGGTATATGTCAGCTCGGTAATTTCGCAGATCTCACATTCATAACCTGCCTTTTGAAAACGTTTTTGAAATTCGTCAAATTCTGTTATTGATCCTCCTTCAAGAAAATCAACAATTGCCACATACGGATTCTCTTTTTTGTATTTGTATTGTGCATATATATCCGAAAAGGTCTTAACCCAGCTGTCGAACAGCTCCCAGGATGAAAATGTATGGCATTTAGAAACAAATTCATGAGCAGGGTTCATATATGATACTGTATTTAAAATATAATCCTCAAGCATAGCACTTGTTCCGTCTGTATTTATCTCGCAGAATTTGAAATCACCGTTGTCCTCATTATAAAAGATATCAAATCTGGCAATAGGCAAAGGGCATGTATAGCCTGACGGTATAAGTATAAGCTCCTCCAGCTCTTTTGAAAAAGGAAATAAACGTCTGAAATCAGAATTATCAATATATTCGTTTATGACCTTTGTAAAGATACCATACGCTGTAGCTGTAATATCATTAAATCTTTTGATATCGGTTTCGGTAAAAATTTTGGGAATCTGAAGAGTATAAACGCATCTTCCGTGATATGCGACAGGAGATGTTCTAAGATATGCCATTTCGTTTTGGGCGGCTTTTTTTGTCGAATCATAGTTATCGTTTATATATTTTAGATATTCCTCATATATTTGCTTCATTAGGTCCTCTTTCTTGATGTATTAATATTGCTGCAGGGATTGAAATATATTATATTAAAATCTATTGTTCATTTGAAATCTTTATAGTTGATTTATTTTGAAATATGTGTATAATAAACACGTATGTATTAAGCCGGAATAGCACAGTCGGTAGTGCACTTCACTCGTAATGAAGGGGTCGTCAGTTCAAGTCTGATTTCCGGCTTTTTATTTTTTTGAGAATTGTATGAGCGCAAATCATATATCAATCAAGTATCAAAAAGAGGTTAAACACCTTTGACTCCAACATCGATATATACAGTCATGTAGAATTATAAATGCAAAATAAATGAATTTTGCATTTATTTTTTTTATATTATGCACTATTATAGCAAATTAGAGATAAGAATCAAGTTCAGACGAAAAAATGAATAATTGATTTGACAAACTTGCTATTTTCTGAAAAAATAGTGAATACTACATCAAATTGAAAGGTGGTAGGTTATTTATGAATCGAGAAATTAAAGACAATAAGATTAACGACCTGGTTGAACTTAGCAGGATATCAGGAAAGATTGATCGTAGATTATATGCTGAATATGATGTAAAGCAGGGTCTTCGTGATTCAAGCGGAAAGGGTGTTCTTACAGGTCTGACTGAGATTTCAGATGTAATTGGTATGGAGACTAATGAAAAAGGACGTCGTATTCCTGTTGACGGAAGGCTGTATTATCAGGGTTACAATATTCAGGATCTTGTAAAGGGATTTGAAGGCAAAAGATACGGCTTCGAGGAAACTGTATATCTTCTGTTGTTTGGCAAGCTTCCAAATGAGAATGAGCTTGCTGAGTTTATAGACTTAATTACCGGATACAGAGATCTTCCGGAGGAATTTACAAGAGATGTAATCATGAGTGCGCCGAGTAATAACATTATGAACGCGATTCAAAAATGTGTGCTTACACTTTATTCTTATGATGCGGATCCGGAAAATATCAGCATTACAAATGTACTTAGACAATCACTTGGAATGATTGCCAAGCTGCCGTTGGTAACTGTATACAGCTATAGTACATACAGACATTATCATGAGGGTCAGAATCTTCATATTCGTAATTCAAAGCCGCAGCTGTCATTGGCTGAGAATCTTTTGCAGATGCTCCATGGAAATGGCGAGTTTACTGAACTCGAAGCAAAGGTTCTTGATGTAGCACTCGTTCTTCATGCGGATCACGGCGGTGGTAATAACTCAACATTTACAACTCATGTAGTTACTTCTACAGGAACCGATACATATTCAACGATTGCGGCATCCTTAGGATCATTAAAGGGCTTCAGACATGGTGGTGCAAACCTTAAGGTTCAGGATATGTTTACAGATATAAAGGAACATGTTAAGGACTGGAATGATGAAGCGGCACTTAGGGATCATCTGAAAAATATATTGGATAGAAAAGCATTTGACAAGGCAGGACTTATATATGGAATAGGTCATGCGGTTTATACGCTTTCCGATCCGAGAGCTGTTATCCTCAAGGAATATGCAAGAAAGCTTTCAATAGAAAAGCACATGGAAGAAGAATTTGCGCTTTATGAAAGAGTTGAAAGAATTGGAAAAGAGCTTGTTCAGGAGAGCAAACCACTTAATAAGGCTATGTGTGCCAATGTAGATTTCTACAGTGGATTTGTTTATACAATGCTTGGACTTCCAAAGGAATTATTTACACCTCTTTTTGCTATTTCAAGAGTAAGCGGATGGTCGGCACATAGGATCGAGGAGCTTGTAAATGCAGGAAAGATTATACGTCCTGCATACAAATATGTCGGACATCACAGAGAATATATAAATAGAGAAGAAAGAGACTGAATGGCAGAACAGTGCTGCGTTGAAGGTGATTTTTCTTAAAAACAAAAAAGCTATTGTGTATAAAACAGTAGCTTTTTTTTTACTAAAATAACAAGATTTTATATTTGAAATAAAAAGATTTATAAACTTATATGTATACATTGGCATATGCAAAGTAACAAACATGAAAAAAATAGGGAATTTTACACAAAAAAATATTGAAATCGAACTTAAAAGTGATACAATAAAGATTGTCGAGTAGGCGACAAATAAATTAATTTCTTTATTTCTTATTACAGAAAGGGGTAAAACTATTATGGCAATGATGACTGGTGAAGAGTATGTTGAGAGCATGCGTAAATTGAACATGCAGATTTACATGTTTGGAAAAAAGATTGAGAATCCTGTTGATGATCCGATTTTAAGACCATCACTTAATTCAGTTAAGGCAACTTATGATCTTGCTCAGGATCCACAGTATGAAGATCTTATGACTGCAGTATCTCCTTATACAGGAGAGAAAATCAACAGATTCCTTAATATCCATCAGAGTACAACAGACCTTATGAATAAGGTTAAAATGCAGAGACTTCTCGGACAGCAGACAGCAGCTTGCTTCCAGAGATGTGTTGGAATGGATGCTTTCAATGCTACATTCAGTACAACTTATGAAATTGATCAGAAATATGGTACAAGCTACCATCAGAACTTCTTAGCATATCTTAAGATGTGCCAGGAGAAGGATTATACTATTGACGGCGCTATGACAGATCCTAAGGGCGACAGAGGACTTGCACCTCACGCACAGGAAGATCCTGATATGTATCTTCATGTTGTTGAAAGACGTCCGGACGGTATCGTAGTTCGTGGAGCAAAGGCTCATCAGACAGGTATTATCAACTCTCATGAGGTTATCGTAATGCCTACAATCTCTATGGGACCTGATGACAAGGATTATGCAGTTGCATTTGCTTGTCCTACAGATGCAGAAGGAATTCTTATGATCATTGGACGTCAGTCTTGTGACACAAGAAAGACAGAAGGAACAACTATCGACGTTGGTAACAGCGAATTCGGTGGTGTTGAAGCACTTGTTGTATTCAATGATGTATTTATTCCAAATGACAGAATATTCCTTAATGGCGAGACAGAATTCGCTGGAATGCTTGTAGAGCGTTTCGCAGGATATCACAGACAGAGCTACGGCGGATGTAAAGTTGGTGTTGGTGATGTTCTTATCGGTGCAGCAGCAGTTGCAGCTGATTACAATGGTGTTCCGAAGGCATCTCACATTAAAGATAAACTTATCGAGATGATGCATCTTAATGAGACATTATATTGCTGTGGTATTGCATGTTCAGCAGAAGGACATCCGACTGCATCAGGAAACTACATCATCGACCTTCTTCTTGCAAATGTTTGTAAGCAGAATGTTACACGTTTCCCATATGAAATCGCTCGTCTTGCTGAAGATATTGCAGGTGGTATTGTTGTTACAGCTCCGTCAGAGGCTGACTTCAGAAGCCCGGTTGTAGGACAGTATGTTGAGAAATATCTCAAGGCTGGAAAGGGAGTTACAGTTGAAAATCGTCTTCGTATCTTAAGACTTATTGAGAACCTTTGCCTTGGTACAGCAGCTGTTGGATATCGTACAGAGTCTATGCACGGCGCAGGTAGCCCACAGGCACAGAGAATTATGATCTCACGTCAGGGCAACCTTCCAATGAAGAAAGAGCTTGCTAAGAAGATTGCTAAAGTAGTAGAATAATTCAATTTTTCGGAGGAGAAAGATACAATGAGCTGGCAGGAAATTTATGAATCAAGAACAATGCCTGTAGAGGAAGCAATTAAGCTTATAAAATCAGGCGACCGCATTATGCTTGGTCACGCAGTAGGAGTTCCTACTTATATCACTGATGCTATGGTAGACCACAAAGAAGATTATAAAGATGTAGAAGTACTTCAGATGGTGCCGATGGGAAATAACAAGCTTTCAGCACCTGGAACAGAAGGACATTTCCGTCTTAATTCTTTATTTGCAGGCGGACTTATCAAGAAGGATATTATAGAGGGACGTGCGGACTTTACTCCTTGTTTCTTTAATGAAGTTCCTGGACTGCTTAAGGAATGTCTTCCGCTTGATGTTGCGGTTATCCAGGTTACTCCGCCGGATGAAAATGGTATGGTTAGCTTAGGAACATCTGTTGATTATTCAGTACCTGCTGCAAAAACAGCAAAGAAGGTTATTGCTGAGGTTAACTCAAAGATGCCTAGAACATGTGGAGAATCTACTCTTTCAGTAGAGGAGATTGATGCATTTGTACTTAATGATCATCCGGTTCTTGAGCTTCCGCTTGCAAAAATCGGAGATGTTGAAAAAGCAATCGGTGAGAACTGCGCAAAGCTTATAAATGATGGCGATACACTTCAGCTTGGTATAGGAGCTATTCCGGATGCGGTACTTCTTTTCCTTAAGGATAAGAAGGATTTAGGTATCCATTCAGAAATGATTTCTGATGGAGTGGTTGAGCTTGTTGAAGCAGGTGTCATTACAAACAAGAAGAAAACTCTTAAACCAGGAAAGAGTGTTGTTACTTTCCTTATGGGTACTCAGCGTTTGTATGATTATGCAGACAACAATCCGGATCTTGAGATGTATCCTGTAGATTATGTAAATAATCCATATGTTATAGCTCAGAACGATAACCTTGTTTCTATTAACTCTTGTGTACAGGTTGATTTTACAGGTCAGGTTTGTGCCGAGAGCATCGGAGCTACACAGATCAGTGGTGTCGGCGGTCAGGTTGACTTTGTTCGTGGAGCAAAAATGAGCAAGGGCGGACGTTCTATTATTGCAATCGGTTCTACAGCCGGACATGGAAAGGTTTCAAAGATTGTTCCGTTCCTTGATAATGGAGCTGCCGTAACAACATCAAGATGCGATGTTGATTATATTGTTACAGAGTATGGAATAGCTAAGCTTAAAGGAAAATGCATCAGAGAGAGAGCAAAAGCTCTTATAGCAATTGCTCATCCTGATTTCAGAGCCGAGCTTATAACTGCATTTGAAGATCGCTTTAAATGTAAATACGAATAATTTGTTTTTGCACTAATTAGTCAATAAGGCGGGAGTCTTTCCCGCCTTATTTGATTACTTAAGAGATTTTAAAAGCTCTGTTACTAAGGCTTTTATTGTTTGAGTAATGTGAATGTTTGAAAGTAAGGCTTTTAAATCTACTTTTATGACACTGCAATGTGCCAGGAAAGAGGGAAAAATGAAACCTGAAGATATAAAGATAATAAATAAAATACTTGACGAAAGGGTACGCCCGCAGCTGCGAGAGCATGAGGGAAACATAGAACTTGTTGAAATAAAAAATGATATTGCATATGTAAGAATGACAGGACACTGCAGCGGATGTCCGTCAGCAATCTATACACTTGAAAGTATTGTAAAAGAAGAGATTCTTGAAAATACAAATATAGTAAAGGATGTAAAGCTTCACCAGGATGTTGATCCGGAATTATATGATTTTGCAAAAAAAATTCTGAATAAGGAAATATCATTAAGTTGAATATTTTGAAGTGAATTTTTGCTAATAATTATTCAAATATAAAAAATATTGCTATAATAGCACAGTAAAGCAAAAAAACATTGACATTTGGTCAATTTTGTATAATATAATTTCTTTAGGGTGAGGAGAGATGAGTTATTTCTTACAAGAGAATAATTGTCATAGGAATAATGGGAGACAAATAGATAATGTCTCCTTAATTTGTGCAGGCAGTATGATAAAAATAACATGTATTTTTATTATAGCCATAATGACATTACTCTCTTTGTCTTCATGTAGTCTTATTTCATCAGACAATGAATTTTCCGAATCAACTTCTTACTTAATGAATACAGTTGTACAGCAAAAGTGGTACGGCAATAAAGCAAAAGAAACAAGTGAAGAAATAGAAGCTAAGCTTAAGGATATTGAGAATAGAGTTTCTCTGTATATAGAAGAAAGTGAAATATCTAAAATTAATGCAGCTGCAGGCAAGGAATATGTAAAGGTATCAGATGATATTTTTGATATGATTTCAGAATCAAAGGTTATCAGTGAGGATTCCAACGGGTTGTTTGATATTACTATTGCACCTCTGGTCCTTTTATGGGATATCACGGGAGATAATCCGCATGTGCCCAAGCAAGCTGAAATAGATGATGCATTAAAGAAAATAGATTATACTAAAATTCTTCTGGATGAAGAAAATAAATCTGTAATGCTGCAGGATGAGGGAATGCAGATCGACTTAGGCGGAATCGCAAAGGGCATGGCTGCAGGCGAAATGCGCAGTATTGCAGAAGAAAATGGCGTCACAGGATATTTATCCATTGGCGGCAATATGCTTGTAATAGGGAAAAAGCCGAGTGGAAAGGATATAAATATTGGACTTAGAGACCCGCTCGGAAGCGAAAGCGATTATTTTGCCAAGATAACGATCGAAGGATATACAATGGCAACATCAAGTGCCTGTGAAAGATATTTTGAGGAGAATGGGGTTACATATCATCACATTCTAAATCCGTTTACAGGATATCCGGGAGAAACAGATCTTTTATCCGTAACTATTGTATCAAAGAATGGATTATTAGCTGATGCCTTATCAACAGCTATATTTTTGGAAGGCAGCTCATGCCTTGATAGGTATATGAGCAGAGATGATTGCATGGTACTGGCAGTCACAAAAGATAAAAAGGTTTATGCATCGGAGGATTTGTGGGAGCATATAACTCCAACAAATACAAAGGACTATCAGTTCTGTTCCGATAAATAATATTAATTGCATGAAAAAGAAAAAAGTAGAAAGAGGAGGTGAATTTTCCTTGAAACAGCTAAAAGGCGTAAAGGTGCCGCATCGTAAAAATACGACGCATGACAAGCCTGTGAGAATGCCGATACCGGCTAAGGTCAGAATACCTATGGCTATGCATATCGGTGCTCCATGCAAACCTGTTGTAGCAGTTGGTGATGAAGTTACTGTTGGACAGATTATCGGAGAACCTCAAGGTTTTGTAGGTGCACCTATACATGCATCAGTTTCTGGAAAAGTTACAGCAATCGACAAGGTTCAGCTTTTTAATGGCAGCTTTCCCGCTGTTGTTATAGAAGCAGACGGTCAGCAAACAATTTGCGCAGATATTAAACCGCCGCAGATTACTGACACGAAGAGCTTCCTTGACGCAGTTCGTGCAAGCGGACTTGTAGGTCTTGGTGGTGCAGGATTTCCAACAAGTGTAAAGCTTACACTTAAGGAGCCTGGGGCAGCTGAATATCTTGTTATCAACGGAGCAGAATGTGAGCCATATCTTACATCTGACTTTACAACAATGACAGAAGACACGGACTATATGATCAAAGGAATAGAGTATGTTCGTAAATATGTCGGAGTAAAACATATTGTTCTCGGTATAGAGAATAATAAACCAGAAGCCATCTCATTATTCCAGAGCAAGGCTTCAAGCATAGGCAGTGATTTCTCGGTAAAGAGTCTTCCTGCAAAGTATCCGCAGGGTGCTGAAAAAGTTCTTATTTATAATTGTACCGGACGCGTTGTTCCGGCAGGCAAGCTTCCGCTTGATGTCGGATGCATTGTAATGAATGTTACATCGCTTGCATTTCTTGGCAAATATATCGAGACAGGTATGCCGTTAATTGAAAAATGCGTAACTGTTGACGGTTCTGCCTGCAACAAAGCCGGTAAGGTTATTGCACCAATCGGAACAAGCATTAAGGATGCAATAGAAGCATTGGGTGGATATAAAGTACAGCCTAAGAAAATCCTTATGGGTGGTCCTATGATGGGTATGGCTGTTCCGACAGATGAAAATCCAATTGTAAAAAATACAAATGGTCTTCTTGCATTTGATGAAAAGGATGCAATTCTTCCTGAAGAGACAGAGTGTATAAACTGTGGACGCTGCGTTGCTACATGTCCTCTCAGTCTTATGCCGAACAGAATTGCAAGAGCATACAAGAGAAGAGATGTTGATGATCTTAAGTCGCTCGATGTTACAACATGTATGGAGTGTGGATGCTGTGCATATGTATGTCCTGCAAAGAAGGATCTTGTACAGACAAACAAACTTTCCAAAGCATTGGTAATGGGAAGATAATGAGGAGGTAAAAAATGAACGAAAATCAGTTAATAGTTAATTTCGCCCCTCATATTCGTGCTAAGTATTCAACACAGACCATAATGAGGGACGTAATAATCGCTCTTATACCAGCTCTTATAGCAGCTGTTATACATTACGGACCATATTCAATTGCAATTGTTGCAGTTTCAGTTATCGCTGCGGTTGTATCTGAATATGTAATGGAAAAGATAATTAAAAAGAAAAACACTGTTGGTGATCTTTCAGCAGTTGTTACAGGTATTATTCTTGCATATTGTCTTCCGGCAGGTGCGCCTCTTTGGATCGCTGCATTTGGTGGAGCTATTGCAATAATAATAGTAAAACAGTTCTTCGGAGGACTTGGACAGAACTTTGCAAATCCGGCATGTACAGCCAGAATCATTTTATTTGTATCTTTTGCAAGCTACATGTCACCATGGAGCTCAGAGGGTGCAGATATAATTTCAGGCTCAACACCTCTTGCTACAGGAACAGTATCATATATGGATCTTTTCCTTGGAAACATTGGAGGTTCATTGGGAGAAACCTGTAAGCTTGCACTTCTTATCGGATTTGTATATCTTCTGGTTAAGAAAATAATTACATGGCATACACCGGTATTTTTCATAGGAACTGTATTCCTTTTGAGCTTAGCTGTAGGCAATGACCCTGTATATGCTATTCTTTCAGGTGGTGTATTCCTTGGTGCATTCTTCATGGCTACAGATTATGTAACATCACCATCTACAAAGCTTGGTCGTGTTATATTCGGAATTGGATGTGGAGCTATTACAGTTATAATAAGAAAATATTGCAACTATCCGGAAGGTGTTTCCTTTGCAATTCTTCTTATGAACATTCTTGCACCGCATCTTGAAAGCTTTACATTGTCTAAATCGTTTGGAGGTGCTAAAAAATGAAAAAAAATGGATTTGTAGCACCTATAGTTGTTCTTACAGTTATATGCTTTGTTGTATCGGCTCTCTTGGGTTATATTAATTCAATAACAGAACCAATCATTACAGAGGCGAATATAAAGACTGCACAGGAGGCTAAAAAAGAGGTCCTTTCCGATGCAGATTCATTTACAACATATGATGGCGATGATTTACCGGAGGGTGTTGTATCAGCAGATATAGCTGACAACGGTGCCGGAGCTGTTTTCATTTGTGATGGCGCAGGATACGGCGGAACTATGGAAATTATCGTTGGTATTAACTCTGATGGAATTGTATCAGGTGTGAAGGTACTTTCACATAGTGAAACCGCAGGTCTTGGAGCTCGTGTTGCAAATGAAAACTTTACAAGCCAGTTTATAGGTGAGGATTCAGAGCTTACAGATGTTGAATTGATAAGCGGTTCAACTATTTCATCAAAATGCTTTGTCAATCTTGTAAAATTAGCTTATGAAGCAAACGATATCGTCGCAAAGGAGGGGAACTAACCGTGGCTGAAAAGAAAAGTAAATTAAGCATTCTGACAGCGGGTATTATTAAAGAAAACCCTGTTCTTGTGCTTATCCTCGGAACATGTCCTACTCTTGCCGTTACCACATCTGCTATAAATGGTGCTGGTATGGGTCTTGCAGCAGCGATAGTTCTTATTGGATCAAATATCGTTATATCTCTTTTAAAAAATATAATTCCTGATAAGGTACGTATTCCTTGCTACATTGTTATCATTGCCGGATTCGTTACGGTTGTACAGATGCTCTTGCAGGCGTTCATTCCGACGTTGTACGATGCACTTGGATTGTTCTTGTCACTTATCGTTGTTAACTGTATCATCCTTGGACGTGCTGAAGCTTTTGCAAGCAAAAACACAGTATTTGATTCATTCCTTGATGCTATCGGAATGGCAATAGGATTTACAATGGCTCTTATGATTATGGGTATTATCCGTGAGCTTCTTGGATTTGGTACACTTTTTGGAATCCAAATCTTCCCTGACGGAGTTCCTACAATTTCTATCATGGGTCTTGCACCGGGCGGATTCTTCGCTTACGGATGTGTTATTGCTGCTATTAATAAACTTACAAAGGGAAGAGCTATCAAGAAGAAAGATTTCAGTTGTGAGGGATGTGCAGGATGTGATGCCTGTGCAGGTGGAACAGATAAAGGAGGATGCGATAAATGACAGGTTTTATAGCAATTCTTATTACGTCTATCCTTGTTGAGAACTACGTTCTTTCAAAATTCCTTGCAATATGTTCATTCCTTGGAGTTTCGAAGAACCTTAAATCAGCAATGGGTATGAGTGTTGCGGTTATTTTCGTAATGCTTGTTGCAACAGCAGTTACATGGCCGGTTTATTACTTCATTCTGGAGCCAGCTAATCTTGGATATCTTCAGACAGTAGTATTCATACTTGTTATTGCTGCACTTGTTCAGTTCGTTGAGATGTTTATAAAAAAATCATCTCCATCACTTTATAGTGCACTTGGAATTTTCCTTCCACTTATAACAACTAACTGTGCAGTTCTTGGTGTTGTTGTTCTTAATATTACTAAATCTTATACCTTTGCCGAATCTATGGTAAATACACTCGGCGCCGGAATCGGATACATGCTTGCTATGTTCCTGTTCAATGGTGTAAGAAGTAAGGTTGATAATGCTGATGTGCCGGCAAGCTTTAAGGGTGTACCGATTACTCTTTGTGCGGCATCTATAGTTTCCATATCATTTATGGGATTCTCCGGTCTTGTAACCGGTCTGTTTGGTTGATGAGGTGAGTGCTAATGAACGGAATAATAATTGCAATTGTAGTCGTAGCGCTCATCGGTCTTATTTGTGGTGTTATGCTGTCAGTAGCTTCAAAGGTGATGGCAGTACCAGTAGATGAGCGATTTGATGAAGTAAGAAATTGTCTTCCGGGTGCCAATTGTGGTGCTTGTGGATATGCAGGCTGTGATGCTTATGCAAATGCTCTTTTGGAGGATCCTTCAATCGGAGCAAATAAATGTGTACCGGGTGGTGCAAGTGCAGCACAGGGTATAGCCGCTGTACTTGGTATTGATGCCGGTGAGGTTGTACCTATGGTAGCAAAGGTTGCCTGTGAGGGAACCTGCAGCAATACAACTGATAAATATGTATGGCAGGGAAATGCATCTTGTAAGGGTGTCAAGATGATGTTCGGCGGTAAAAATACATGTTCATTCGGATGTCTTGGTTATGGAGACTGCGTGGATGTTTGTCCTCAGAATGCCATTGATTTAGTTGATGGTATTTCAAGAATAGACAGAGATATGTGCGTAGGCTGTGGTCTTTGTTCCAAAACCTGTCCTATGGGAATTATCAATATGGTTCCTAAGGCAGCTAAGGTTGCTATTGACTGCAGTAACAAGACAAAGGGTAAGCCTGCTATGACAGTATGTAAGGTTAGCTGTATAGGCTGCGGAAAATGCGCAAGAAGCTGTCCGGTTGGTGCTATAACAATGGAGAATGATCTTCCTGTTATTGACTACAGCAAATGCGTTGGATGTAAGAAGTGTGCTAATGATTGTCCACGTAAATGTATTGAGACAATTGCAAGCTAAAATCTAATATCAAATTTAAACGAAGGCTTTCATATTTGAAGGTCTTCGTTTTGTTTATGATAAAATTGATTTCGGTAAAAATGCAAAAAGAAAAGACCGATTTTCGGTCTTTTCTTTTCTAGTTCAATGAGGGGGGAGATAGTAAGTGGTTAATTAACTATCTGACTAATAATATAGAGTAAATATGTGATTAAATTATGTACTCATGCTAAAAGAAATCTTAAAAAAATAAATAAATTATAAAGCAAATTATAAGCATTCATTAAAGAGTCTTCGATATATCTTGTTTTGAATAAATTGATATAAGTATTCATAAATAAGAATTGATATAAGTATTCACAAACAATTGCATAATATATTCAGATGTGATATCTTTAACCATAATGCGTTAGTCCTGTTTAATTGACATAACGATCATTTTGAAATATATTACTTACAGCAGAATTTGTCTTATATTCTAAAACTTATTCCGATAAAATCCCCCCCAAAAATTGTTTAATGTTTTTATTGATATAGTATTTCTATTTTTAATAAGGAGGTACATCATTATAGTATGACGAGAGAAATGTATGAGACTCTGCCTCTAAATGAGCTTAGACAGGTGGCTAGAGCCAGAGGCTTAAAAGGCATATCATCTTTAAGAAAAGCAGATCTTATAGAGGTTATGCTAAGTGAGGATAAAAAAATTCAAGCAGAAAACAGTATAGCCGAAGAAAAAAAGACTGAAGAAGGCAGTGTTGAAGAAAAACAAAAAAACAACAGTCAAACAACAAAAAAGGATCGAACGAGAGATTCTCAGAATCATAGGAGAGTAAGAAAACAATACTCTGACAGTGATTCAAAATCAGCGAATAAGGAACAATCAAAGAAGCAGTATATATCAAAAGAAGCATCAGAAAAAGAAACCAATAAGGAAGACACGGAAGCCGGTACTGCAATAAATACTAGACAGGAGACAAAATCAGAGTCTAAGCCGGATACTCAACCGGAAAATCCACATAGATTGGATATTAATTCGCTTGACAGCGGACAGGAAGCAAAGGGCATTTTAGAGGTTATGTCTGATGGATATGGCTTTATAAGATCAGATAATTTTATGCCCGGAGAAAATGATGTTTATGTGTCACCGTCACAAATTAGAAAATTTGGATTAAAGACAGGTGATTTTCTATATGGTAATACAAGAATCAGATCGCAAAATGAAAAGTTTTCAGCACTTCTTTTTGTAAAATCAATAAATGGCATTCATCCAAGTGAGAGTATGAAACGCATGAATTTCGAGAATATGACTCCCATATTTCCAAATGAAAGAATATATCTCGAGAGACCTGGCGGAAGCCTTGCAATGCGTATAGTTGATTTGATAAGCCCTATTGGCAAAGGGCAGCGAGGAATGATAGTGTCACCGCCTAAGGCAGGAAAGACTACTCTTTTAAAGGATGCCGCAAAATCCATTTTGAAAAACAACCCTGAAATGCATCTTATAATTCTTCTTATAGACGAAAGACCTGAAGAGGTAACGGATATGAGGGAGACAGTTAAAGGACCGAATGTAGAGGTTATTTATTCTACTTTTGATGAAATGCCGGAGCATCATAAGCGTGTTTCTGAAATGGTCATTGAAAGAGCGAAAAGATTAGTTGAAAATAAACGAGATGTAGTTATATTTATAGATAGCATCACACGTCTTGCAAGGGCATACAATCAGGTTGTACCGCCTAGCGGACGTACTCTTTCCGGAGGACTTGACCCGGCAGCACTGCATATGCCAAAGAGATTTTTCGGTGCAGCCAGAAATATGCGCGAGGGAGGAAGCCTTACAATTCTTGCAACAGCCCTTGTAGATACCGGAAGCAAGATGGATGATGTTGTCTATGAGGAATTTAAGGGGACTGGAAATATGGAGCTTGTGTTAGACAGAAAGCTACAGGAACGCAGAGTATTTCCCGCTATAGATATAGTTAAATCTGGAACAAGAAGAGAGGATCTTCTTCTTTCAGGAGAGGAGCAGGAAGCTGTAAATAAGATGCGACGAGCTTTAAACGGTCTTAAATCAGACGAAGCGGCAGAAAATATTTTGAATATGTTTTCCAGAACCAGAAATAACGAGGAATTGATAAGAACAGTACAAAAACAAAAAATGCTATAAAAAAGAGGCGCAATATGGATCATATTATTTCAAAATTATTGGTTTACGGAGATATGGACAAGGACAGTATTCTCATGCAGATTGGAGACATCTGTACAAAAGCCAGAGAGCATACACAGTCAAAGGATGAGCTGATTACCAGATGCTATAACCAGGTTAAAAGAATTTTGGTTGTAGCTACGGATTATGGATTTGACAGAAATCTTTGGCAGTGTTATCTTACATATCTTCTTATAACAGATGAAAATCCTTTCACTCTTACGTCTGAAAAAGTAGGAGCAAAGGAAGGCAGCGTGAATATATTTGCAAAAAATGATTATAAGCGTTTTATGGAGCTTTTTCATTATTCATTTGATTGGCTTGAGGAAGAGCTTGGCATAGATTGCTTTAATCTTATTGTAAATTACAAGGCAATAGGAAAGCCGGAGCTTATGTATAATAAGAACGTGAGTGAAAAGGTTCAGGAATTAAGCATAAGGCTGGATAAAGCTAAGGATGAAAACGAATTCTTTGACATAATAACCGCATTTTATAAGGACATCGGAGTTGGAATGTTCGGTCTTAATAAGGCATTCAGGATTGCTTCATCCGATGCAAACGGTGTGAAATTTCATGCTATCAATAATATGGACAAGGTAATGCTTGATGATCTTGTAGGATATGAAATCCAAAAGAAAAAGCTTGTGGACAATACTAAGGCCTTTGTAGAAGGCAGAAAGGCAAACAACTGTCTTTTATATGGAGATTCAGGAACAGGAAAATCCACAAGTATAAAGGCTATTGTAAATGAATTTTATCCTCAGGGACTCAGAATGATAGAAATCTACAAGCACCAATTCAAGGACCTCTCAACAGTCATAGCTCAGATTAAAAACAGAAATTATAAATTTATTATTTATATGGATGATCTGTCATTCGAGGAATTCGAAATTGAATACAAATTTCTGAAGGCTGTTATTGAGGGTGGCGTTGAGACTAAGCCGGAAAATGTTCTTATATATGCTACATCCAACAGACGTCATCTTATTAAGGAAACCTGGAAGGACAGAGATGATGTTGAAAATTCAGCCGGAATCCATAAATCAGATACAATGGAGGAAAAGCTTTCACTTGTAAATCGTTTTGGTGTTACTATCAATTATTCAAAACCAAACCAGAAGGAATTCTTCAATATTGTAGTAAACCTTGCAAGAAGATCAGGAATAACAATGGATGAGAAAGAGCTTACGGCACAGGCAAATAAATGGGAGCTTAGTCATGGAGGAATATCCGGCCGAACAGCGCAGCAGTTTATTACATATTTGTTAGGACAGATTAAGGATTGATATGAAAAGAAAAAAATTTCAGCGTGTGATAGTATTTATAATAGCAATAATTGTAATTGCTGCTATGGTACTGCCTTTAATATATTCTATGGGGAAAATATAATGCGAAGCAATGATGAAATGATCAATTCACTCGCAGAGCTTGTAAAAATCAGAAGTGTAACGAGAAACAATACTACAAAGGAAGCTCCATTAGGAACAGAAAGTGCCAAGGCTTTAAATAAGGCACTTGATATATGCAGGGAATTGGGCTTCAAGACTAAAAACTGCAATAATCTTATTGGCTGGGCCGAGATCGGAAGTGGAAGTGAGATAGTAGGCATCCTTGGACATCTTGATGTAGTGCCTGTAGGAGATGACTGGAGCTATAATCCCTTTGACCTTACGGAAATTAACGGAAGGCTTTATGGACGTGGTACAGCTGACGATAAAGGTCCTATGGTAGCATGTATATATGCTATGAAGGACATATTAGATGAGAAAATCAAGCTTAACAGACGTATCCGTATAATATTTGGCTTGAGCGAAGAAGCCGGAGAATGGACTGATATTGATTATTATACACATAATGAAGAGCTTCCCGGCTTTGGAATAACACCGGATGCTGATTATCCTGTTCTCTGCGGAGAAAAGGGTATAATGAATCTCAAATTGTCAATGTCTAAGGAGAAAAGCGGAATAGAATATGCCTGTGCAGGGAATGCAGTAAATGTAGTCCCATCAGACTGCAGGATAAAATATTTATCTGACGACGGGGAGATAAAGTCAATTCAAAAATCAGGTATTCCTGCACATGGAAGTACACCGGAGCTTGGGAAAAATGCGATAACAGCATGTATGGAAGAGCTTTATAAGGATTCCAAAAGCATATTTGCGGAATATTATATGAAGCATATAGGATGGGATACAAGCGGAAAGCTTTCAGGATGTGCATTTGAGGATGAAAAAAGCGGCAGGCTTTCTATGAATGCAGGAATGCTGCATACAGATGATAAAAATATTACTTTAAGTCTTGACATCAGATGTCCTATAGATGTAGATTCGAGAGAGGTCATAAGACATATAGAAGATAATGCATCAAAATATAATATTAAAGTAAAAGAAACGCTTTGGAAGCCGCCTATTTACCTCGATAAAAATGGAGCTGTTATAAAAACTCTTCTCAATACTTATAAGGAGATAACAGGTGATAATAATGCAGAGGCCAAGACAATAGGCGGAGGGACATACGCAAGAGCGATGAAGAATATTATTGCTTTTGGTGCATCGTTTCCGGGACATGAAAGTACCGAGCATATGAAGGATGAATATATTCTTAAAGAGGATTTTATTCTTAATAGGAAAATATACAAAAAGGCGCTTGAACGCCTGGCAAATATAGAAAAGTATAAGGAGGAAGAAAAGTGAGAAGTGATGTTGTAAAGGCAGGTCCGGACAGGGCACCACAGAGATCATTATTTTATGCTGCCGGATTTACCGAAGAAGAATTAAAGAAACCGTTAATAGGAGTTGTTTGCTCATATAGTGAGATTATACCGGGTCATACGCATCTTGATAAGCTTGCACAGGCTGTAAAGGCCGGAGTATATGCAGCAGGGGGAACACCTGTTATGGTTCCTTCAATAGGTGTTTGTGACGGTATTGTCATGGGACATTCAGGAATGAGATATTCTCTTGCATCCAGAGAGCTTATTGCTGATTCTGTTGAGACAATGGCAGCAAGCCATTGCTTTGACGGTATTGTACTTATTCCTAACTGTGACAAGATTGTCCCGGGTATGATTATGGGAGCGCTTCGTGTAAATATACCTGCAATTATAGTTTCAGGCGGTCCTATGCTTGCAGGACATATTCATGGAGCAAAGACAAGTCTTTCTTCTATGTTCCAGGCCGTAGGAGCTTATAAAGCCGGAATGATAGACGAAAAGGAACTTACAGCAAGAGAAGAGGCCTGCTGTCCTACATGCGGTTCATGCTCAGGAATGTATACTGCAAATTCAATGAACTGTCTTTGCGAAGCTATAGGAATCGGTCTTCCGGGAAACGGAACTATTCCAGCTGTATATTCAAACAGAACAATGCTTGCTAAGCATGCAGGATCAAAGATAATGGAGCTTGTAGAAAAGGATATCAAGCCTAGAGATATTATAAATGCCGACTCTCTGAAAAATGCGATTACAGTAGATATGGCACTTGGATGCTCTACAAATTCTGCTTTACATCTTCCGGCAATTGCACATGAGGCCGGTGTACAGCTTGACCTTCATTACTTTAATGAAATAAGTGAAAAGACACCTAACATTTGCCATCTTGCACCTGCAGGCCCACATTATATGGAGGAGCTGAATGAGGCAGGCGGTGTTTCAGCTGTTATGAAGGAGCTTGCGGATATCGGGCTCATAAACACAGAGCTTTTAACCGTAACAGGAAAGACAATAGGCGAAAATATAGCTGATGCAGCTAATCACAATGAAGAAATAATAAGACCTACTGATAAGCCATATAGTAAGACGGGCGGACTTGCTTTTCTTTTTGGAAATATAGCAAAGAAGGGCTGCGTTGTTAAGAGAAGCGCCGTAGCTCCGGAGATGCAGATACATAGCTGCAAGGCTCGAGTATTTAATGGTGAGGAAGCAGCAGTAAAGGCAATCTATGATGGCGAGATCAAGCCGGGAGATATTGTTGTAATTCTTTACGAAGGACCTAAGGGAGGTCCCGGAATGAGAGAAATGCTAGTACCTACATCAGCTCTTGTAGGTATGAAGCTTGACAGAGAGGTAGCACTTATTACAGACGGAAGATTTTCCGGAGCATCATCAGGAGCCGCTATAGGACATGTATCGCCTGAGGCTGCTATGGGCGGTGAGATCGGACTTTTGAGGGATGGCGATATAATTGACATAGATATGTCGAAATATACTATTAACGCAAGAGTATCCGATGAAGAATTTGAAAAGAGACGCAGCGAGCAGGTTATGCCTGAGCCAAATGTAAAAACAGGATGGCTTTCGAGGTATGCAAGACTTGTTGCAGGAGCGGATGAAGGTGCAGTTTTAAAATAAATTTATAGCTTGTACGTCTATGTAGCTGCAGCTTTGGAATCAAAGGATTATCATTAAAAACAAAGTAGGAGGCTAACAATTAAATGGTTAGCCTCCTGTTTGATTATCAAGAATTATATTCTATTTTGAAAAGCATGAGAAAATTTTGTTTACATCGTCATCTGCAGGCTTTGGTGTTATAAGTGATACAACAGGTACTATTATAAGACCGGCCAGCATAGCTATTGCTCCGCAATTTATCGGACTTTTAAGTATTGAAGGAAGCAATGAGCTTCCGAACATGTTAAGAAGCATAAAGCCTACACCCAAAATAAAGCATACCCAGCAAGCCTGCTTTGTTGTCCTTTTCCAGAATAAAGAGTAAAGAAAAGGTGCGAGGAAGGAACCGGCAAGAGCACCCCAGGATATTCCCATGAGCTGAGCTATAAAGGTTATAGAGCTATGATATTGTATAAGTGCTATAACAGATGAGATAGCAATAAATATTACTATTAGTATTCTAATAGAAAGAACCTGCTTTTTCTCACTCATCTTCTTGATTACATTTTTGTTTAAGAGGTCAATAGTAATTGTAGACGATGAAGTAATAACAAGCGATGAAAGAGTGGACATTGAGGCTGAAAGTACAAGTATTACGACCAGGGCAATAAGCAGTGACGGAAGTGTTGAAAGCATTGTAGGTACAATAGAATCATATCCGTTTGCAGCTATATCGACCTTATCGGAAAAAAGACGTCCAAAGCCACCTAAGAAATAGCTTCCGCCTGCAACAATCAGAGCAAATACAGTTGAAATTACAGCACCTTTTTTTACTACATCTGCACTTTTTATTGCATAGAATTTCTGAACCATTTGAGGAAGTCCCCAGGTTCCGAGACTTGTAAGTATTACTACAAATAAAAGACTTACAGGATCAGGTCCGAATAAAGAAGCAAATACTCCGGGTGTTGAAGAAACAGTTTCATCACTTACCTTAGCAAGACCTTCTATTGCGGCTGTAAGTCCGCCTTGTTCCATTATTACAGCAGCAACGACGGCAATTATACCAAACAGCATTATAATTCCCTGTATAAAATCATTAATTGCCGTTGCCATATATCCTCCGGCTATAACGTAGATTGCTGTCAGAATTGCCATTAAAAGAATGCAGACAGAATAATCTATATTAAATGCCATACCAAAAAGACGGCTCAATCCATTATAAAGAGATGCTGTATAAGGGATGAGGAATATAAATATAATAATAGAAGAACAGATTTTAAGACCGTTGCTTTTGTATCGTTCGCCGAAAAACTGGGGCATTGTCGCAGAATTAAGATGCTGTGTCATTATACGTGTTCGTTTTCCAAGGATTATCCATGGAAGAAGAGAGCCAATGACTGCATTTCCGATTCCCGCCCATGTGGCAGCTATTCCGTATTTCCAACCGAACTGTCCAGCATATCCTATAAATACTACAGCTGAAAAATATGATGTTCCATAGGCAAAGGCAGTAAGCCAGGGTCCGACATTTCTGCCTCCGAGTACAAATCCATTTACGTCAGTTGTTGTGTGCCGACAGTATAGACCAATGCCTACCATTACAGCAAAGTATGCGATCAGCAATATTAAGTTCATTAATTTCTCCCCCGTAAAAAAAATATTTGCACTTTAAAGCACTGCGCTTTAAAGTGCTGAAGTAAATCGAAATAATAATAACAAACTTATATATTACTGTCAATGATTAATAAGGATTCCGATAGTATTTAGTTCCTGACAAACTCTTTGATATGTTTCATCATTAGGACATATTAGAGTGTGAAGATGTATATCATTAGTAAGCTCGCAAAGAGAATGAGCTTTATTTTGAGATACCTTGTCGAGAAACTGCTTAATATCGTATCTTGATGAAATTTGCAATTCACCCGTAAGCTGTCCGTAAATAGGGTGTTCTACGATAACATCAAGTACCTTGCAGCCATTGTCTACACATACATTAAGCTCCCGTTCCGTAAGAGATTCATCGTGTTTGCAGGCTATGGTATATGTCTTTACATTTTCATCAGTTGTTTCAAGAACATATCCACGAGGAGTTGCATATATGGATGAGCCCTCAGCACGCAGCAGAGCGACATCACCAACGATTATCTGTCTGCTTACGGATAATTTTTTTGCGAGAGAGGTTGCACTTATAGGATTTGAATTTTCATGTAGTATATCTAATATGGCCTGACGTCTTTGAACCGCTGTCATATGATCTCTCCTGAATTTTAAATATTAAAGTTTGCATGCTTAATATCAGCAAGCCTGTGTCATTTTTCTTCGTAAAATGGCTACTTACTCCAGTATCATATTATATAGCTTTATTTTTTTATACGTCAATACAAATATATCACGACATGTGTCTTGACAATATAAGAAACCTGATTATAATAGGTAATGCACGTGTCATGACATATAATTTGACATAACCTGAAGGAGGGAGAAATGGAAGGCTTTAAAGCATTTTTGAAAAAGAAAAATATTATATTTTCTGCAAAGCGTTATGGAGTTGATGCTCTTGGGGCGATGGCACAGGGACTGTTTTGTACATTACTTATAGGAACAATACTAAACACGTTGGGAACATCGTTTCACATTGGCTTATTTAGTATGACGGTATGCACCATAGGAGAAACTGCATATACAATAGGAGGAATTGCATCTGCAATGGTAGGCCCGGCAATGGCCGCAGCTATAGGATATGCACTTCAGGCTCCGCAGCTTGTATTGTTTTCACTTATACCTGTTGGATATGCTACTAATGTAATAGGTGGCGCAGGCGGTCCTCTTGCGGTATTTGTAGTAGCAATTGTTGCTTCCGAATGCGGTAAGCTCGTATCTAAGGAAACAAAGGTAGATATATTGGTAACTCCGCTTGTAACCATATTAGTAGGAATAGGAGTTGCGGCAGTTGTTGCGGCACCAATAGGAACTGCTGCTTCGGCATTTGGAAAGATGGTAATGTGGGCAACAGATCTTCAGCCGTTCTTCATGGGAATAGTTGTTTCGGTTGTTGTAGGAGTAGCATTAACACTCCCGATATCATCTGCAGCAATATGTGCTGCGTTGGGACTTACGGGACTTGCAGGAGGAGCAGCCGTAGCCGGATGCTGTGCGCAGATGATAGGCTTTGCTGTAATGTCTTATTATGAAAACGGAGTAGGAGGACTTGTATCACAGGGAATAGGTACATCAATGCTTCAGATGCCAAATATAGTGAGAAATCCTAAAATATGGATTGCACCAACGCTTGCATCGGCAATAACAGGTCCTATTGCTACATGTATTTTTAAATTAACCATGAATGGTCCCGCAGTATCCTCTGGTATGGGAACCTGTGGTCTGGTAGGTCAGATAGGAGTTTACACCGGCTGGTTAAACGAAATAGAGGAGGGGACAAGAGCAGCAATTACAGGCTTCGACTGGGCAGGCTTAATACTTATTTGTTTTGTTCTTCCGGCTGTTTTAAGTACAATATTCTGTAAGATGGAGAGAAAGGCTGGCTGGATAAAGCCTGGAGATCTTAAGCTTTCGTAAATATGGAAATAAGCTTATAATTTCAATATAACACAGGAAGTTTTAATGCAAAAGCACACTGTGCAGCTTAGTAATGGGCTGCACAGTGTGCTTTAGTTACTCATGTTTGGATTTTGGTATCATTATATTAATTGTAAATGTATACGGTTGTATCTCTTGGAATTGTTGTATATATCCAATATGCATTATCTACATAAAGTCTTACACATCCTAATGAAGCTTCAGCGTCCATTGTTGGATCCAAAACATCGTTAGGTGCATCATCCCAGTAGTATATCTGGCTATGGAAGTAATAGTAGCCATCAATTTGGGTAGCCCACCAGGATTTATGTCCCTCACCAAACCATGAAAATCTGCCTTTAATATGGAAGGTTCCGGTTGGAGTAGGAGTTGATGGTTTGCCAACTACACATGGCCAATATTTGATCTCGGACCAGTTATTCTGACTTCCCTGATAAATTCCTACTCTGTGAAGGCCACGATTTACGAGTATCAGATATTCGGTAGGACTTGAAATATCCTGAGCTGTACTAAGCATAGCCTGGCTGTTTGCCTGTTCATTTGCTGAATTATTTATACCGGTATTACTTTCAGCTGTCTTTCGTTCCAGTTTATATGCCAAAGCACCTATATATTGAGCTTCTTGTTCGGATTTTGTTATATAACAGTGAGTATCATATGTGCCGCTGTGTTTGTGCGATGCACTGTCTATATCTGCATACCATGCATTGTCGCTTTGTGTTCCATCATACCATACAAGGTCATCCTGGTTTTCTTCTTCTGACCACGTTGGGAATTGTACCTTTGTGACATTTGAGCCCGGATTTATAACCCATACACGTTCTGTATAATCTCCTGTAGATTCACAATATAGATATTTGTCGGCTGTGATAGTGGTGCTTCCGCGTTTTACGCATGTTGTTACACCATTGTTAGCAGTAACAAAGGCATTTACTGTGTATTTGCCAAATATTCGTCCATGGTTGGCTACATCTATATCAACAACGTAATTGTCGCCTGATTTTTCAGCAGTATATGTAAAGGTCTTACTTGGATCACTGTTTGGCCATGCTGATACGGTTACAGCGGAAATTCCGGATGGAGAGGATATACCCTTTAATGTTGTACTGAATATCCCCATTGTCCCGTCTGTACCACTGATTTTAAGTCCTGTTGCGGTTATAGGATGGATTGTGAATGTTGTATTTTCCAATAGTGTTGTTCCGTTATAGAGATGTACATTGTATTTTCCGGATGCCTTGAAGCTTGTAATTGGAATTACAGCTGATGATTTATCTGTATCATTTTTAAGGTCGTACCAGATAAGATCCTTTTGATCGTCAGAGGACCAAACGGCTGCTTTTAGGTCGGAGTCTGCATTGCTGTTATTATATTCAAGTTTAACATTCATCTCATCAGAATCTACGGATGCTGTAAGATTTTTATTTACCGATGTTTGTATTGTATTTGGACTGGCCATAATGGTTAAGGGGGATATTGATGAAAGTAATATAGTGGATGAAATTATTGCTGCCAGTATTTTTTTCATTATTACTATGGCCTCCTTTTCAATGCTGCTTAATGAATTGTTTTATATTTATTTATACGATTATATTGATAGAAAAGATAATATAAAATGATATTGCTCATATCTTTTCAAAGTGCATCAGACAGAGGTTTGTGCTACACTGAATATGAATTTCAAATTTATTTTAACTTGAAATGGTATTATATTCAAAATATTTTAAGAGATTAAAGCATCATATATGCACATTTGGATTATAGGGAGGATAGCATGCGTATTTTGATTGCAGAGGATGAAATTGAGCTGGCTAAGGGATTGAAATATCTTCTTGAGAGAAATAATTTTACAGTGGATATTGCCAATGACGGAGTCGAGGCAGAGGATTTTATTAATTTCAATGAATATGATGTTATAGTTCTTGACATAATGATGCCGCGAAAAAACGGATTGGATGTATTAAAGCAATTAAGAAAAGCAGGAAATAAAGTGCCGGTAATGATGCTGACAGCAAAATCAGAGATAGATGACAAAGTCGAGGGCTTAGAATGCGGTGCTGATGACTATCTTTCAAAGCCTTTTTCAACCAAGGAATTTATTGCACGTGTAAAGGCTCTTTCAAGAAGGAGTGTAGTATATACCAGCAATAAAATAAATATTGGAAATACATATCTTGACTGCAATACATATGAGCTTGTCGGAGCAGAGTCATCTGTAAGACTTAATAATAAAGAATATCAGCTTGCGGAGCTTTTCTTTAAATATCCGGATGTTGTTTTTTCTGTTACCAGACTTATGGACAGGATTTGGGGGCAGGAGAGCGAGGCCTACATAGATGTTGTTTGGACATATATAGGATTTTTAAGAAAAAAGCTTAAGCAGATTTCATCAAATATTGAGATAAAAACTGTAAGAGGTGCAGGATATATATTGGAGACACCTAAATGTTAAAGAAAATACGTTGGCGGTTCATTGCTTCGGCTATGGCATCGTTTGCTGCAGTAACCGTAATATTTATAATAGGTATAAATATAATAAATCATTTCAGAATAAGAAATGATGAAGACAGAGTAATAGATATGCTTACGGAATATGAGCAGGCTATAATAATAACACCGGATGTTGAATTTCCGTTAATAGACAATATTCCGGGCACAGGTGGGCAGGAGGCAGAATTCAGTACTCGTTTTTTTTCGGTACATTATGATTCATCGGGAAGAGTTTCTGTAATTTCAAGAGATCATATAGCATCAATAAACAGTAAAACAGCAGTAGAATATTCCGAAAGTGTTATTATCAAGGGAAAAGAGCGAGGCTATTTTGATGAATACAGATACAGAATCTCTCATACATCAAACGGTATTACTGTCTTATTTTTGAATATTACAAATGACAGGACATATATGTCAAATCTTATTTGGACCTCTGTATTTATAGGAATATTAGGAATGACTCTGGTTTTTGTGCTTATTTTAACTTTTTCCAATAGAGCGATAAGACCATTTATAAGTAATATAGAAAGGCAGAAGAGGTTTATTACCGATGCCGGTCACGAATTGAAAACTCCTATTACTTCGATTTCAACAAGCGCAGATATATTAAGCATAGATGATGAGGATAATGAATGGATCAAAAACATTCAAAATCAAACGATGAGACTATCAAAGCTTGTAAATGAACTGGTTATGCTTTCACGTTTTGATGAAGGAAATCCATCCTATGAAAAATTAATATTTTCTGTCAGTGAAGCGGCTTGGGAGATTAGTGAACCCTTTGCAGCTATTGCAAAGGCAAAATGTTTTTCTTATTCCCAGGATATAGAGGAAAATGTTTTATTTAAGGGCAGCCGTCAGTCAATTTGTCAATTGATTTCAATATTACTTGACAATGCGGTAAAATATACATCTGAAAAGGGAATGATACATTTTTCAATATATAAAAAGCATTATAAGGTTTATATTGAAGTGATGAACAGCTGTATAATTCCCGATATAGATGATCTGAATAGATTATTTGACAGGTTTTATAGGCCGGATCATTCAAGATCAAAAAAAACAGGCGGCAGCGGCATAGGACTTTCCGTAGCACAGGCTATTGTCGAAGTACATGGTGGGAGAATATCCGTAAATAAGATAAGTGACAATAAAATATTGTTCAGGGCTGTTATATAGAAAAAAAGAGCAAATTCATTGACACAGATGGATTTGCTCTTTTTTTTCAAGTACATTTCAGGAATTGATGTTAGTGTTTGTTCGTTATGTGTTATATCACGCATATATAAACTCAGAGGAGGAGAAATATGATTTCGGTTGAACATTTAACCAAGTATTACGGAGATGTGCTTGCCGTTGATGACCTTTCTTTTGAAATCGAAGAGGGTCATATATATGGTTTTTTAGGTCCGAACGGTGCAGGAAAATCGACTACTATGAATATCATGACCGGATGCCTTTCGGCTACAAGCGGAAGGGTGCTTATCGGAACTCATGATATCTATGAGGAGCCAAATGAAGCAAAAAAGCTTATAGGATATCTTCCGGAGCAGCCACCGCTTTATCCAAATGAAACGCCGCTTGAATATCTAAAATTTGTCGGAGAAGCAAAGGGACTCAGAGGAGAAAAGCTAAAGCAGAATGTAAATGAGGTTATCGAGCAGGTAAGAATTGACAATGTAAAAAATCGTCTTATATCATCCTTATCCAAGGGATATAAGCAGCGTGTAGGCATTGCACAGGCGCTTCTTGGTGATCCGAAGGTTATCATTTTGGACGAGCCTACGGTGGGACTTGATCCGATTCAGATCATTGATATAAGAGAGCTTATAAAGGAATTGGGAAAAAACAGAACAATTATATTTAGCTCTCATATTCTTTCAGAGGTACAGGAGATATGCGAAAAGGTTCTGATAATATCAGGAGGAAAGCTTGTTGCATTTGATTTGCTTGAAAATCTTGAAAGCGGAATGAATGAAGGCGGAAAAATAATAGTTAAGTCTGATATTACCAAGGAGGCTGCAGATGAAATACTTTCCAAAAACAGTAATGTAATCGATTGGGTTGCTTCTAAGGATGGTGATAATTTAACTCTTCATATAGAAACATCAACCGGTGACACAAAGGAGCTGTGTAAGAAAATTTCGTTAAGCTTTGCTTCTAAGGGATATGCAATCTATGAAATTTCGTCTGAAAAGACAAATCTTGAAAATGTATTTCTTAAGCTGACGGAGACTTCGCCGGCTAAAGAGACAATGATTAAAAAAGATGAAGCAGCAGAGAAAACAGAAGACAACACGGCTGACGTAAGTGAAAAGGAGGAACAGTAATGACTGCTGTATTAAAACACGAGCTATCAAGCTATTATCATTCACTTGCAGCATATATATTCAGTGCCTGCCTGATGATCTTTGTAGGAATAGGCGCTATGATTTATAATATTCAGGCTTCGGTTTCAAATTTTGAGTATGTTCTTCAATTTGTATGTATTGGACTTGTGATAATTGTTCCGGTGCTTACAATGAGAGTTTTTGCAGAGGAGAAAAAGCTTAAAACAATACAGCTTTTGTATTCACTTCCGCTTAAATCAACACAGATTGTGCTTGGAAAATTTTTATCATCATTAATAATATTTGCTATACCAATGATTATTATATCATTTTATCCGCTGATTTTTTCTGCATACGGAGAGGTATATCTTCCTACATCATATGGATCGATAGCTGCATTTTTTATCCTTGGCGCTTCTATGATCTCTATAGGTATGTTTATTTCAACACTTACCGAAAATCAGGGCTTTGCAGCAGGAATAGCTATAGGAATATTTTTGTTTAATTATTACAGCGTTAAGCTTTCAGAGTACATTTCTACATCCTCTGTAGGAACAATAATAGCGCTTGCAGTAATTGGGGTTTTGATCGGCTTTCTTGTTAAGCATGTTACAAAAAATTCAAATGCAGGCTTTTATACTGCATTGGTAATTATAGCTCTGGTTTGCGTAATAAGCTTTGTAAACAATTCGCTGCTGGATAATATCCTTCCGAATATAATGTCAAAGCTTTCGCTGTTTGAGCATTTTAGTACATTTATTAACGGAATATTTGATATGACATCAATTGTATTTTATGCATCTGTCATAATTTTCTTTTTATTCCTGTCTGTTCAATCACTTGAAAAACGGAGGTATAACTGATGAAATTCAAAAAATCAGATAAGCCTAAAAATACACTTGCTTTAAAGGGCGGTACGTATTCACTTATTATGACACTGATCATTCTTGTGATTCTTGTTGTTGTAAATGTGTTTGTAAATATTCTTCCTAGTACGGCTACGAAATATGATATAAGCTCTACGCAGCTTTATTCAATAACGAGCAATACAAAGGCTGTTGTTAATAAGCTTACAAAGGATGTAAATATTTATTGGGTAGTCCAGTCTGATCAGGAAAATCAGGTTATAGAAATGCTGCTTAGCAAGTATGAAAGTCTTTCTGATCATATACATGTACAAAAGAAAAATCCTGATGTTTATCCTACATTTACTAAGCAGTATACAGATGAAGATGTTGCCAACAATTCTATTATAGTGGAATGCGGAGATTCAAGTAAGTATATCCCGTATAGTGATATTTATGTTCAGGAAGCAGACTATACGACCTATTCATATAAGACATCATTTGATGGAGAGGGAGCTATTACATCAGCTATAAATTATGTAACAAGTGATACTCATCCAAAGATATATACACTTGAGGGACACGGAGAGGCAGATTTGCCTACTACATTCAGTTCACAGATAGAAAGAGAAAATTATGAAACCGATGCTATATCTCTTTTAAATGAGGATTCGATACCTGAGGATGCTTCAGCAGTACTTATCTATTCACCATCAACAGATATTTCAGATGAAGAAAAAAATATTTTATCCGAATATTTAAACAACGGCGGAAAGCTTATGGTATGTGCAGGCACTACGGAGAATGGAACACTCACCAATTTGTATTCATTGCTTTCTGATTACGGAATTACAACTCAGGATGGTATTGTTATTGAAGGCGACAGAGAACACTATGCATTTCAGCAGCCATTTATACTGATGCCTACGCTTGGAAACAGCAGTATTACCGAGCCGCTTACAGATGAAAACTATTATGTGCTTATGCCTATTTCACAGGGACTTAATGTCGGTGAAACAGATAATGCAACTGTTACTCAGCTTCTTACAACATCAGATTCTGCCTTCAATAAGGAAGACGGAGTAAATATTTCAACTTATGAGCAGGAGGATGGCGATAAAGAGGGACCATTTACGCTTGGTGTTGATATTGCTACAAATACAGGCGGTGAGATGATATGGTATTCATCATCATATTTCCTTGATGACACATATAATTCATATTCATCGGGAGCAAATGTAAATCTCGCTATGAATTCACTTTCAAAGCTTATAGGTGATTCGGATACATTATCTATAAGAAGCAAGTCACTTAGCTACAATTATCTGACAATAAGCAGCTCGGATGCAGCAATGATACAGGTAGTTATGATAGCTATTATACCGGCAGCATTTATCGCAGTAGGAATTGTAATAATTGTAAGAAGGAGGCTAAGAAATGCAAAAGTCTAAAAAGCTTGCGGCAGCAGGAATAGTCTTGGCAGGAGTATGTGTTTTGACTTTTGCTGTAAGCAGCTATCAGCAAAAATCCGAGGAAATAAAGGAAAGCGGAGAAACAATATTATCTATTGCATCAGGTGATGTTACATCGCTCGCATGGTCATATGATGCTGATACGCTTAAGAGTCAGACAACAAGCTCATCATCATCGAGCAGCTCATATACATCATCCTCAGGCTCGGATTCTTCTATTTCAACGAATCTCGAGGATGTAAGCGGAAAACAGGAGTTTTCATTTACTAAGAACAATACCTGGGAATATGATGAGGATACCAATTTTCCTGTAAGTGATGAAAAAATAGATGATCTTCTTTCTGTATTTGAAAATCTGGGCGCAGCCTTTGAAATAGATGATGTGGATGACTATAGCCAATATGGTTTGTCGGATCCGGTATGCACAATAAAGATCGGAACAGATGATAACGAATATGAAATTAAAATCGGTGATATCAGTAAGATGGACAGTCAAAGATATATTTCCATAGGAGACGGAAGGGTATATCTCGCAGCCTCTGATCCGATGGAAAAGTTTGCATGTACACTCAAAAATGTGATAGATTCAGATGCGGTTCCTACATTCAGCACGGTATCCAATATAGAATTTACAGGGGATGAGGATTATAATATAGAATATAATTCGGATTCAACAGAGTCATATAATTCATCTGATGTTTATTATGCAAATACCGAAGATGCTGTTATTGCGCTTGACAGCTCTAAGGTAAGCTCATATTTAAATACAGTTTCATATATGTCTCTTACTGAGTATGTCACATACAATGCCTCAGAGGATGAGATAAAGAAGTACGGTCTTGATTCTCCAGATCTTTCAATCAGTGTTGATTATAAGTCTACACAGGATAATACATCGGGAACATTTTCGATAAGCATTGCAAGAGATCCGGAACAGACAGATGAAATTACAGATGACAATGTAAATGATGTAAAGGCATATGCAATGGTAGACGGCTCTAAGATTATATACGAAATTTCCGGTACAACATATCGTTCATTGATGAATGCTTCAGTTGACGACCTTCGTCATAAAGAGCTTTATACAGCAAGTACTGATGATATGACAGAAATCACTGCAACTGTGGATGGAACAGATTACACATTTACATCAAAGGGCTCCGGCGACAGCAAGAAATGGTATTATGGCGAAAAGGAAATAGATATTACTAAGTTTACAACGGCACTTACTGCTTTAAGTGCAAGCAGCTTTACAACGGATACAGCATCAGACAAGGAAGAAATATCATTAACAATAAAGCTTGATAATGATTATAAATCAGAAATAAACATTACTCTGTATAGATATGACGGAGATAATTGTCTTGCTTATATTAATAATGAGCCTGATGCTTTTGTAACCAGACAGCTTGCAGTTAATTTAACGGAGGCTGTAAATTCAATTGTTTTGAGCAATTCATAATATGTTAATACCCTAATGTAATACCCAAAAGGTGCAGATGTACCTATAAACCACCCCCGGTCATATGACCGGGGTGGTTTATTTTGCGGCAAATACCTTGGATTCCAATATATTAATATTTTTTTAATTAGTTGATTTAAAGATTTTATGTTAATATTGTTTTGGCTAAATTGATGATTGGGAGTAGCGATTTGAAAAAAAAGACTGGTCTTGTAATGGAAGGCGGAGCAATGCGAGGACTTTTTACAGCCGGAGTTATTGACGTCTTTATGGAAAATAATATCGAATTTGATGCGGCAATCGGTGTTTCAGCCGGTGCGGCATTTGGATGTAATTATAAATCACACCAAATAGGCAGAGTTTTAAGATATAGCTTGAGATTTTGCAGAGACAAGCGGTTTTGCAGCTTTAGATCTTTTTTCAAAACAGGAGATCTTTATGGTGGTGACTTTTGTTATAGAGAGCTTCCTAATGAGCTTGATTTATTTGATACGGATACTTTTGAAAAATCAAGGATTGAATTCTATATGGTCTGTACAGATATAAATACAGGAAGACCTGTTTATTATAAATGTACAGACGGTAAAGAAAAGGATCTCACATATATGAGAGCTTCAGCTTCAATGCCTGCTTTTTCAAACATTATTCGAGTTGATGGATATGAATTGTGGGACGGTGGAATATCTGATCCTGTTCCTCTTAAATACTTTCAAAGTATAGGAATTAACAGAAATGTTGTAATCCTTACGCAACCAAGAGGATATGTAAAAAAAAGCAAACGAGTTGAGCCTATTATAAAGCTGGTTTTAAGAAGACATCCCAAAATTGCAGATGCATTGATTAAAAGACCGGCAATTTATAATCAGTGCATTAAATATATTACGCTTCAGGAGCAGTATGGAAATACATTTATAATTGCACCTCCTCAAAGCCTCAAAATAGGCAAGATAGAGCATAATCCCGAAAATATAAAAAGAACATATGAGATAGGAAGAAAAACAGCTCTTGATAATCTGGACAGGGTAAAGGCATTTCTGAAAGCGGGAGATGATGAGAGTTGAGCATAATATGCAATTTTTCCGGAATATATGATTTACAAAAAGAAAGTGGTCATGAAAAAATACAATTCATAGACATGAAGGACATAAAGGGAACATGCGGCTACTGCTCTGATGAGGCACTGTGCCTTATTCGAAAAAGCTTTGAAGCATTTAGTCCGCATGATATTCATTTTATTGATAACGGAAATTATCATTATTTAACAAGGCTGTGGATAGAAAAGCTGGATAAAAAATTCGACCTTGTGGTATTTGACCACCATACAGATATGCAGCAGTCGGCTTTCGGCGATATACTATCGTGCGGAAGCTGGATTCTTCATGTGCTTAATGATGATAATATAAAATGCAATAAGATAATCCTTATTGGACCACCTAGGAATTCACTTAAGGATATAGATAATAATTTAAAAAAAAGACTTATATGTATTGCAGAAGAGGATATAGAGCCTTTTTTATCAGATGATGGTAAGTCATGTTCAGAGCTGATCAAATCAGAACTTCCCATATATATATCAATTGATAAGGATTTGATTTCAAGATATGAATTTGCGTCAAATTGGGATCATGGGAATATATGTACGGATCAGATCATAGAAATCATAAAGAAGATTTCATGCAGCAGAAAAATTATCGGAGCTGATATATGCGGGGAGCCAGATATAAATTTTAGCAGTGATCAAATCAATAAAAGTAAAATAATCAACAAAAAACTCGAATCTGTTTTAGAAACTTTGCATGTGTAAAAAAACTTGACTGATATGCTTTAAATGAGATAAAATGGATTGGTTTTTGGTGCAAAGGAGAGATATATGTCAAATAAAAACGGAAGTAAGATAGCAGCAGTAAAAAATTATTTTATCGAGCATCCGAAGAAAAGAGAGGTATTTCTCTATATTATTTTTACATTTATTGCTTTTATATGTGATCTTTTGACCAGATTTGTTTTTGACATGATATTAAAGGGATACAGCGAAGTAGTTAAAATATGGATATTTCCGCCTCAGGCAGTCGGAACTTTAATAGCATTTTTAATGGCAAATATCGTAGCTAAGGTTGTATCATTTATATTTAACAGAAAGACAACCTTTAATGCAAATAACAGTAAACTGTTTAGTATCATATCATATACGATCATGTGCATTGCATTTATTATAATAGAGACGATTATCGGGGCACCAATTCAAAATCAGCTTTATATCTGGATGGGTGGAGGATATAACGGCATATCACTTACGACATCCTCTGTATTGAATCAGGGAATGTATCAGCTTTGCGGTTCGCTTTCACAGATGATATATGGAATATGTGATTTTGTAGCTGCGTTCTTTCTTGATAAATATATAATTATGAGGCACAAGTAAATATAATGGATATTTTTAGAGTGATTGAAGCCGGGAAACTTACTTCTTGGCTTTGCTTTATGTAAGGAGGTAATTTAGTGAAGGAGTTTGATGTAGCGGTTATAGGTGCGGGTCCCGGCGGAATTTTTTCTGTATATGAGCTTGCAAAGAAGGATCCTGATTTGAATATCGTAGTATTTGAGGCAGGCGGAAGACTTGAAGAAAGAAAATGCCCTATTGACGGAAAAAAGATAAAAGAATGCATACATTGTAAATCATGTTCAATAATGAACGGGTTTGGCGGGGCAGGAGCATTCTCGGATGGAAAATATAATCTTACAAACGAATTTGGAGGAACATTATATGAATACATCGGAAAAGAAAAGGCTCTTGAGCTTATGCATTACGTTGATGATATAGATGTTTCACACGGAGGTCAGGGAACAAAGCTGTATTCAACCGCAAATTCGGAGTTTAAAGCTATTTGTGTAAGAAACAGCCTTCATCTTTTGGATGCATCGGTGAGACATTTGGGAACTGACAAAAACTATGATGTTCTTTCAAATTTATTCAATGAGCTTAAGGATAAGGCAGAGTGGAATTTTCATACACCGGTAAAAAATATAAATTTAAAAGATGGTGGATATGAGATCTCAACAGAAAAAGAAACTATTTTCTGTAAAAAATGTATAATATCAGTTGGACGAAGCGGAAGTAAATGGATGGAGAATGTATGCGATTCTCTTAACATAGAAACATTGTCAAACAGAGTGGATATCGGTGTCAGAGTTGAACTGCCGGCTATCGTATTTGAACATATTACCGATAAGCTTTATGAAAGCAAAATTGTTTATAAGACAGAAAAATATCAGGATTTGGTCAGAACCTTTTGTATGAATCCTAAGGGAGCAGTTGTTGCAGAAAATACAAATGGAATTGTCACCGTAAATGGACACAGCTATGAGGATCCATCAAAGCTGACTGACAATACAAACTTTGCACTGCTTGTTTCAAAGCATTTTACGGAGCCTTTTAAAGACAGCAACGGATATGGTGAGAGTATAGCAAGGCTTTCAAATATGCTGGGAGGCGGAGTAATTATACAGCGTTTTGGTGATCTGATAAGAGGCCAGAGAAGTACAGCAAAGAGAATAGATAAGGCATTTATTACACCTACACTAAAGGCTACACCGGGTGATTTAAGTCTTATAATGCCTAAGAGAATATTAGATGGCATAATAGAAATGATATATGCACTTGATAAAATAGCACCCGGTACAGCTAATGATGATACGCTTCTTTATGGTGTAGAGGTAAAATTCTATAATATGACAGTAAATCTTGATGAAAACCTTGAAACATGTCATAAAGGGTTATATGTTATAGGGGATGGCAGTGGTGTTACACACTCGTTATCACATGCCTGTGCAAGTGGTGTATATGTAGCAAGACATATAACCAATAGTTTATAAAAGAATTATTACAATGCTGGAGGATTACTAAAGTGAAGCTTTTAGAGGACAGAATTTTAAAGGATGGAATTGTTAAAGACGGTAATGTTCTTAAGGTTGACAGCTTTTTGAATCATCAAATTGATACTCAGCTTTATGAAGATATGGCAAAGGAATGGAAAAGATTGTATGAAGGAGAAAGCATTACAAAGATTCTTACTATCGAGGCTTCCGGAATCGGTATAGCGTGCTTTGTTGGTAAAGAATTTAATTGCCCGGTATTATTTGCCAAAAAGAATAAAACAAAGAATATTGCCGGAGATGTTTTCACATCCAAGGTTCAGTCCTTTACGCACGGAAGAATATATGACATTATTGTATCTAAGAGCTTTCTTAAACCTGACGACAGAGTTCTTATAATAGATGATTTCCTTGCAAACGGAGCAGCTCTTTCCGGGCTTATAGAGCTTGTAAAGGAATCAGGTGCAACTATTGTTGGTGCAGGCATATGCATTGAAAAAGCATTTCAGCCCGGAGGAGAAATGATCAGAAATCAGGGAATAAGAGTTGAATCGCTTGCTCGTATCAAATCTATGGATGGCGGAAAAATCATATTTGCATAATAAGATGATAAAAGACTAAGCTAAAAAACACATTCGATTTATTTCGAATGTGTTTTTTCTTAGTCTTTAATCTGTAATTTATGAAAGTCTGTGTTTAAGCTTATGTATCAGATTCCTAACCTTGTCTACAAGAATGGTCAGGTATCTGAATAACGGATCTGTAAGTATTGAAAATACTACAAAAAGCATAATACATCTCATAGACATTCCTGTAATTGCAAACATATTGCTAAATACAGTTGCACCCAACAAAAGACCTAATATGCAGCCCAGCCATATAAGCCATTTGTATATATCCATAGGCTTGCTTATTTGATAAACGATCATAAATCCTACTATTGATAGCAGGAAGGTCGAAGCTGTTGAAATATCTATTGAGCTGATATTAAACGTGTATCCGAAGGCAACAAGCGAGCAGACAATAAGTGCATCTGTTAAACCGCCGGGTAATGCTTTAAGCAGAATATTGCTCATAAAGTGTCCCTTTATCATATTGGTATCAGGTATCTGAGATAACAGGAATGCGGGTGCACCGATTGTAAACATGCTTATAAGTGTAAGCTGTGATGGCTCCAAAGGATAGCTTATGCTAAAGACAATGGAGAATAATGACATTATAAGAGAAAAGATGTTTTTCACAAGGAAAAGAGAACCTGATCTCTCAAGATTATTTACAACCTGACGTCCTTCCATAACTACATCCGGCATTCTGGCAAAATCTGATTCAAGAAGGACGAGCTGTGAGGCCTGAGCAGCGGCGTCGCTTCCTGAAGCCATTGCTACAGAACAGTCAGCATCTTTAAGGGCAAGAACATCATTTACTCCGTCACCCGTCATAGCTACTGTATGTCCGGTTTCCTTTAAAGCTCTTACAAACATTCGTTTCTGCTCAGGTGTAACACGTCCAAATACAGAATATTTATTTACAGCTGTTTTAAGAGCTTCATAGGTTGTCAGTTTACTGGCATCAATATAGTTTTGAGCACCTTCAACACCGGCCTCAAGAGCTATATGTGAAACAGTAACAGGATTATCTCCTGATATAACTTTGATTTTAACACCCTGAGCTGCGAAAAATTCAAAGGTTTCCTTTGCATCCTTACGTATTGGATTTGAAAGAAGTATAAGACACAGCGGAATAACCTGACCCGAAAGAGCCTTTCCGGTCAATTCACCTTCGTATATCCCAAATACAAGAACACGATATCCCTTTGTTGAGTATTGCTCTATTTGTTCGCTGTATCTGGAATATGCATCTCTTAGAACAAATTCCGGAGCTCCAAGTACATATGGAGTTTGTCCGAATTGTGCTGCACTGTATTTATATGCAGATGAAAAAGGGAGTATTTTTTCTGCTCTTAGTCCTGAACCTTGCGTAAATGCTTTTTTTAGTGCAGCCATTGTTACATTGTCTTTAGACATTGCAAATGCAAAATCACTGAGAAGCTCATCAAGAGAACCATGAATTTCTTCTTTATATTTATCAAGAGGAACAACATCCTGAACGGCCATTGTATTCTCTGTGATTGTTCCTGTTTTATCAACACAAAGAACATTTACTCTTGCAAGTGTTTCAATACAGCGCATATCATGAACAAGGACCTTTTTTGCTCCAAGCCTTATTGTGCTTACGGCAAGAGTAATGCTTACAAGAAGATACATGCCTTCAGGTACCATTCCGATTACTGCGGCTACCATTGACTGTACGCTGTCCTTAGCCGGAGCGCCTGAGTAAATGTATTGCTGTATAAATAAAATTATGCCTATAGGTATGATCATTATACCTATAATTTTAATAAGCTTATTGATGGAGCGAATCATCTCTGACTGTTCACCGTCTTTTGAAGCTTTAGCTTCAAGAGTAAGCTTTGAAATATATGAATCCTGACCTACGCGTTCAAGTCTGGCCTTACATGTGCCGGAAACTATAAAGCTTCCTGACATGAGAGGGTCTCCCGGACGCTTGATAATCTCATCAGATTCTCCTGTAAGAAGAGATTCGTTTACTGAGACTTCGTTTTCTACAACTATTGCATCCGCACTTATCTGATTTCCTGGTTCGAATATAACAATATCATCCAAAACAAGCTTTTCAGCCGGAACCGAGCGAAGCTTACCATCTCTTAAGACCTTTGTTTTTGGAGCATTCAGCATGTTGAGCTTTTCAAGAGTTGCCTTTGCATTAAGCTCCTGGACAATTCCTATAAGTGCATTTGCAATGATAACTACCATAAAGGTCAGATCTCTAAAAGAACCTACAAGTATAAGAAGGATTGCAAATACTACAAATATCATATTGAAATAAGTAAGCGTATTGTCCTTTATAATATCCTTCGTAGATTTAAAGGAGGCCTCGCCTGCACGGTTGTCCCAACCGTTAGAACGATATTCCCGAGCCTGCGGCGTAGTTAAGCCTGTATTTGGATCAGGCGAATATCTGTCCATCGGACGGCGTATAATTACATTTGTATCTGCTTTTTTTCTTGAACTCATTAGCATTTCCTTAATAAAAAAATTTCAGTATATTATAACACTATGGAAATTACGTATCAATCAATCTTTTTAATTCCTGAAATATCAGGAGAAGCCATCATAGAATAGTTTGTATAATAAATAACAAAACCAGGCTTTGATTTATTGGGCTTTTTAATGTTTTTTCTTAACGTATAATCTATTTCCACTTTTGAACCTGTACGCCCTTTGGAAAAATAAGCCGCAAGTCTGGCTGCCTCCTCATATGTACTGTCAGGAAGCTCGTTCTGCTTAGATTTAACTACTACATGAGAACCGGGAATTCCCTTGGAATGAAACCACCAGTCGTGGTTCATCGGTGATGAAAATGTCAGTTCATCGTTTTGGTAGTTGTTTTTTCCTACATATATGTCCAAACCGTCAGATGAGATAAAATGCATTGGTTTGGCTTTATGTTGCCTGGACTGCTTTTTGGCAGAGCGTTTTTTTATATATCCACACAAGTGGAGCTCGTCATTTATTTGCATTAGATCGGCTTCGTCTGCTGCAATGTCCAGTGCATTTTGAATGCTTTCAAGATGCTCGATGTCATCAGCGGTCTCTTGGAGTTGTATAGAGACTGCTTCAAATGTACGTTTTAATTTGTTGTATTTTTCAAAATATTTTTTTGCATTATCTGTAGCAGACATAGTCGGATCAAGAGGAATCGTTATGCTTTCACCGGTATAATAATTGATAGCCTTGAGAGCTTTATCTCCTTCATTTGCTTCATATCCATAGGTATTTAACAATTCACCATATATTCTGAATTTGTCTTTTTTTTCAGTATCCTTTAGCTGCTTTTGCTGAATCTGAAGCTTCTTTACATTTCGTTCAAGAAATGTACTGACAAGCTTTCGTAAATCTGCGGATTTTTGCTTGATTCGTGTTGCGGTATTTCTTTGCGAATAATAAATATTCAAAAGCTCGGAAACCGATGAAAAATTCTTTGAAGGATTTGAAGCATATACGCTTGATTCAAGAACAGAAAAATCTATAGGTCTGCCGTCTTCATAATAAATGGATGGCTTATAACTACAAAGTTTTATTTCATCTGTAAGTCTTGAAAAGGTATGAAAAATATGTTCCTTGACAGTTGAGGTGCATTCGGGAGCAAAAAGCTCACTTGTTACACCTGCTCTTTGACATATTTCTTCACCTGTAAGAGGAGAGAAGCCTATAAATGAAGTATATAATGCTTTTGATATGCTTAATGATTTTGAAAATACAATATTTATAAAGTTATCCTCGGTTATAGATAAAGGGTCATATTTTTCCTGTGTTTGAGGAATGAAATAGTGTCTTCCGGGAAGAACCTCCCTTACAGAGCTTACATTAGCGGAAATCCTTCGGATTGAATCCAGGATAACATCATTTTCATCAGTGAATATTATATTGCTGTGTTTGCCCATAAGCTCTATTATAAGCTTTTTTTTACATGGATCGCCCAATTCATTGCGGTGTTCGATTGTAAATATGATGACACGTTCAAGAGAAGGCTGCTCGATAGATGTTATATGTCCGCTTCCTATATGCTTGCGAAGAAGCATACAAAATCCGGGAGCGGTTATCGGACTTTGCTTGTTTTTGTCAGTTATATATAAAAGCGGAAGCGAAGGATTGGCTGAAGCAGATAATCTGTATTGAGTGCCATTGTTTTTTATTGTCATAAGAAGCTCATCCTTTTCAGGCTGAGCAATTTTCATTATATATCCTCCGAGCAATAAATCCTGAAGCTCCTTTTTTAAACATGAGACCGTTATTCCGTCAAGTGCCATTATGCTTTTCTCCATATCTTTAAAGTCTTTGTCATTGTATCGCGAAAGCCAAATAAATGCAAAAATTATCATAAGTAAATGTTCGACTTTTTTGACACCGTGCATTATAAATGTTATTATATAACACTGAATTAATAAAGCGTGAGGAAATAATAGATGTTAAAAAGCATGACAGGTTTCGGAAGATATGAGATGTCCGAAAACGGCAAAAAAATTTTAGTTGAAATCAAGTCGGTTAATCATAGATATTTGGATTTAAATATAAGAATGCCGAGAAGATTTAACAGTCTTGAGGCAGACATCAGAGCAACATTGAAGAAGCATATGATAAGAGGTAAGGTTGATGTTTCTATTTCATATGAAGATTCTCATAATAAAGTGCTTGGACTTAGATATAATAAAGAGCTTGCAAAGGCATATCTTGATTATTTCAAAGAAATGGAATCTGATTTCAGTTTAAGAATTGATCAGTCAATAACAGCAGCTTCATTAGCCAGATTTCCTGAGGTTATGACTATGGATGAGGTTGCAGAGGATGATGACTCTTTATGGGCTGTTTTAAAAAATGCTCTTGAAAAAGCGGGAGAAAATTTTGATGAAGCAAGAACAAAGGAGGGAGAAGCATTAAAAGAGGATCTCTATATAAAGCTTGATGTCATGCTTGAAAATATAGATATAATTGAGAAAAGATATCCTCAGATAATTTCGGAATATGAAGAAAAGCTTCGCTCAAAAATTGCAGAAATTTTAGGAAATGCCCAGATTGATGAAAGCAGGATAGCAGCTGAGGTTGTTGTATTTGCAGACAGACTCTGTACCGATGAGGAGATTGTAAGATTAAGAAATCATGTTCTTACAATGAAACAGGTTTTATCTGATGGTGGAGAGGCAGGCAGAAGACTTGACTTCATGGCTCAGGAGATGAACAGAGAAGCAAATACAATACTTTCAAAGGCTAATGACCTTCGAACATCCGAAATAGGTATATCATTAAAAACTACTATAGAAAAGATCAGAGAACAGATACAGAATATCGAGTGATGTTTCTTTAAAATTGACAAAATATTAAATGATTTGTATTATTTGTTGAATTAGGAGTTCTTATGATAGTTAATATAGGCTTTGGAAACCTTATCAATACAGAACGAGTTCTTGCAGTAGTCAGACCGGATGCTGCTCCAATTAAAAGAATGGTTTTAAAGGCAAAAACCGATAATAAGATAATAGATGCTACTCAGGGAAGAAAGACAAAGTCAGTAGTTATCTTGGATGAGGGACATATACTTTTATCGGCACTTCAGCCGGAAACAATAGGTAAACGTTTCCAAAACACTGTATTTGACAGGGAGGAGATTGAGGAGCAAGATGAGTGAGGGAGTTCTTATAGCAGTATCAGGATTTTCGGGTGCGGGAAAAGGCACAATAATGAAAAGGCTTTTAGATAAATATCCTGGATATGCATTATCGGTATCAGCTACTACAAGAGATCCAAGAGACGGGGAAATTGAAGGTCGCGAGTATTTCTTTAAAACAGAAGACGAATTCAAAAATATGATACAAAACGGAGAGCTGCTTGAATATGCAGGATATGTCGGACATTATTACGGCACTCCTAAAAAGTATGTTGAAGAAATGCAGGCTGACGGAAAAAATGTTTTATTAGAAATAGAGGTTCAGGGGGCTTTAAAGGTAAAGAAGGCTAATCCTGATACAGTTATGATATTTGTAGTTGCTCCTTCTGTAAAAGAAATAGAAAACAGATTAAATTGCAGAGGAACTGAGAGCAAGGAAAAAATTGCCGAGAGGATGGAGCAGATTAAGAGAGAGATCAAATCTATCTCGGAATATGATTATCTTATAATTAATGAAGATATAGAAAAAAGCGTAGATCTTATAAATAATATAGTCGAAGCAGAGCTTACTAAGGTAAAAAACAAAAAGTGTTTTATTAATAAATTATCCGAAGAGATAAATGGAGGAATAAAATGATACATCCGTCATATTATGAGTTAATGGACAAAATAAACAGCAGAAATAATTCAGATGATGCACCGATTATAACAAGCCGTTATTCGATTGTTCTTGCAACAAGCAAAAGAGCAAGACAGCTTATTGATGGCGCTGAGCCAAGAGTGAAGGTGCCTGAAAGTGAAAAGTGTCTTTCTATTGCTGTAGATGAGCTTTATCAGGGTGAGGTGAATATTATTTCTGATGAAGCAGAGGAAAAAGAAAATACTGATGAAACTGAAACGGAATTAATCGGATGAGAAAAATATTGTTTATTTCGCTCGGATGTGATAAGAATCTGGTCGATACGGAATATATGATTGGAAGTCTTGCAGATTCAGGTTATGAAATAACAGATGATGAAAAAGCAGCCGATGTCATTGTTATAAATACATGTTCATTTATACACGATGCACAGGATGAAAGTGTTACTAATATCCTTGAAATGGCCAAGCATAAAGAGGATGGAAATCTCAAAGCATTGATAATAGCAGGTTGTCTTGCACAGCAATACGGAGATGATATATTAGATGAGCTTTCAGAAGTGGATGCTGTAATCGGAACAAACAGTTATGATAAGCTTCCGCAGATTATAGATAGGGTAATAAACAATAAGGAAAGAGTCGTAGTCAGAAATGATCTGGAGGGACTCCCTAAGAATAACGGAAAGCGAATAATGACTACAGGCGGACATTTTGAATATCTGAAAATAGCAGAAGGCTGTGATAAGCATTGCACATATTGCGTAATACCTAGCCTTCGTGGAAGATACAGAAGTGTTCCGATGGAGCAGCTGATCAAAGAGGCTGAGACGCTTGCCGAAAACGGAGTTGCAGAGCTTAATATTGTTGCGCAGGAAACTACTTTATATGGCGTTGACATATATGGCAGAAAGAGCTTGCATATATTGCTTGAAAAGCTATGTGAAATTGAAGATATTCATTGGATAAGGCTTCTTTATACTTATCCGGAGGAAATATATCCTGAGCTGATACAAACCATAAAAAATAATAAAAAAATATGTAATTATCTTGATATGCCTATTCAGCATTGTAATGACGAAATATTACGAAAAATGGGCAGAAGAACGGATAAGAAAGATATAATAAATATTATATCAGAGCTTAGAAAGGAAATTCCTGATATTGCAATAAGAACAACGCTTATTACAGGATTTCCGGGAGAAAGTGAGCTGCAGCACGAAGAGCTTAAAAGCTTTGTTTCTGAAATGAAATTTGACAGACTTGGTGTATTTACTTATTCAAAACAGGATGGTACGCCGGCAGCAAGTATGCTCGATCAAATTGAAGAAGCTATAAAAGAAAAGCGAAAAGAAGAGATAATGCTTTTGCAGCAGGAGATATCAAGTCAAAAGAACAAAGGATATATCGGAAGCAGTAGAGAGGTATTTGTTGAAGGATATATTCCGGATGAAAATATTTATATCGGAAGAAGCTATGCGGATGCTCCAAATATAGATGGTTACATATTTTTTAATGCATACAGAAATCTTGATTCCGGTGTTTTTATCAATTGTAATATAACAGATTCATCGGAATACGATTTAATAGGAGAAATGTATGAATTTGCCGAATAAATTAACGCTGTTGAGAATGGTTATGGTGCCTTTTTTTGTAATATTTATGATGGTGCCATTTTCAGGCGGACGAATTATTGCGCTTATTTTATTTATAGCAGCGAGTCTTACCGATACTGCAGATGGATATATTGCCAGAAAATATAATATGATAACCGATTTCGGAAAGTTTATGGATCCGCTTGCAGATAAGCTTCTTGTATGTGCGGCTATGATATGTCTTATTCAAACAAATCAGCTTCCGGCATGGGTTGTTATAATAATTATTTCAAGAGAGTTTATCATTTCAGGATTTCGCCTTGTTGCGGCAGACAACGGTATCGTTATTGCTGCGAGTATGTGGGGAAAATCAAAAACTGTTTGTCAGATGGCAATGATAATTTGCCTTGTATGGGATCTTCACTTTTTCTGGTTTTGGATACTTGAACAGATACTTATATATGTTGCTCTTATACTTACAATTATATCGCTTATTGATTATTTATATAAGAATCGAGAGGTTCTTGGAAGCGAAAAATAAAGCAAAAGAGGTATTATATGAAAAAAATAAAGATTTTATGCTGTGTGGCTGTATCCGCATTAATGACAGCATCTTTTTCAGCATGCAGTGTTGTTGACAGTATAACGGGAGATGTTAGTACGACATCATCGGTAAGCAGTGAATCAACAGCCGAAACTGTTGAGGTTAAGCAGGTAGACAGAAATCTTGCTCAGCCGCAATTCAACAATGCATTGGTTTCCTATACAGTGATATCACAGGGTACAGCTTATTATTTTGATGGAACCGCTGTATCTCCTGATGGAGGAGAACTAACATATCAATGGTATGTTAACAATATAAATTCGAACAGCGGAGGCAGTGTTATCGAAGGAGCTACAGACGCATTATATGCACCGGATTCTTCAGAGACAGGAACAAAATACTATTTTGTTGTTGTATCAAATAATCATGGTGACAGCTATAATATGATTACAAGCAATGTTGCTCAAATGGAAGTTCGTCAGTCGGGAGACTGGTCAACTGATGAATTTGGAGGAACAAGATATCTTTCTGCTGATGGTACATATCCAAGCAGTGTTAACATGATCATCGGAGATTATGAATACAAATTTGATGAGAATGGCTATCGACAAAGCGGATGGTATGATTCCGGTGATGGAAATTACTACTATTATGATAGTGAGGGCAGGCTTATTAAAAACGGAGAAACTCCGGAGGGCTATCATACAGATGGAAACGGACATATAACAGAACAGATAAATCCATTTGACGGATCATCTACAGCGCCATCAGAGGAGCAGCCGGCAGCTACAGAGGATGTAGTGACTGAGTAAGCGGACTCATGATAGCAGAGAGGATTTCACATGAGTAAGTATATTACTGTGGCAGTTGATGCAATGGGAGGGGATTATGCGCCGGCAGCACCCATAGAAGGTGCAGTTGAGGCTGTTAATTCTATATCAAATTTAAAGATTCTTCTGGTTGGAAAGGAAGAAATCATAAACGATGAGCTCACAAAACATCAGTATCCCAAGGATAGAATAGAAATAGTCGATGCCTCAGAGGTAATAATGACAGGCGAGCCTCCGGTAAGATCTATTCAGAAAAAGAAAAATTCATCGCTTGTTGTTGCTATGAAGAATGTCAGAGACGGCAAGGCAGATGCTCTTGTTACAGCCGGAAATACAGGGTCGGTACTTGTAGGCGGCCAGACAATTATAAAAAGAGAAAACGGTGTATTAAGAGCACCTATAGCTACAGTTGTTCCAACAGAAAGCGGATGCGCTCTTATAGTAGACAGCGGTGCAAACGTAGATGCAAAGCCGGATAACCTTGTGCAGTTTGCGATAATGGGTCAGGCATATGCGGAAAAAGCTATCGGAATAAAAAATCCTAAGGTAGCACTCCTAAATGTCGGTGCAGAGGAAGAAAAAGGAAATGCACTTACAAAAGAGGTATATCAGCTGCTTAAGAATAGAGAAGATATCAATTTCATAGGAAATATTGAGGGAAATGAAGTTTCAAAGGGTAAAGCAGATGTTATTGTATGTGATGCCTTTGCAGGAAATATAGTTCTCAAAATGTATGAAGGAGTTGCATCAACATTTCTTAGGCTTATAAAGGACACCTTTATGAAAAATGCAAAAACAAAGATAGGTGCGCTTATGCTTAAGGGAGCACTTAAGGATACCTTAAAGGACTATGATGTAAATCAATATGGGGGAGCACCTCTTTTGGGATTAAAAGCACTGGTTGTGAAGGCTCATGGTAATTCAAAGGCAAAATCATTTAAAACAGCTATAATGCAATGTATTACATTTAATGAAAGTAACCTGAATCTTATAATAAAAGAACGAATAAATAAAATAAATGAAGACGTTGAAATGTAAGCAGCGATGATAATTTTGCTTACATATGAAAATATTCGAAATCTGCCATATCAGGCTGCTTTCGAATTTTTTCATGCCATAAGCTATTAAATACAAAGGAAGACTATGAAAAAAACTAATCTTAAGGAATTGCAAAATAAGATAGAATATGAATTTAAGGATGAAAGCATTTTAAAAAATGCAATTATACACAGTTCTTTTGTAAACGAACACAAGCTTAAGCGAACTGACTGTAATGAGCGCCTTGAGTTTTTGGGAGATGCAGTTTTGGAGCTTGTCTCAAGCGAATTTCTATATAAAGAATACAGTGATATGCCGGAGGGCGAACTTACGAAGCTAAGAGCAAGTCTTGTATGCGAGCCTGCTCTTGCTTTTGATGCAAGGGCATTTGGATTGCCTGAGTATCTTCTTATGGGAAAAGGAGAGGAGCATACCGGAGGGCGTGGCAGAGATTCAATTGTTTCGGATGCATGTGAGGCACTTATCGGAGCTATTTTCCTGGATGGCGGATTTGACTCGGCGAAGAAATTTATTCTAAAATATGTGTTGAATGATGCAGAGAATAAAAAGCTTTTCTATGACAGCAAGAGTATATTGCAGGAGATGACGCAAAAGGAATATGAAAAGGCACCTGATTATTGTATTATCGATGAAAAAGGACCGGCTCATGCAAAAACCTTTAAAGCAAGAGTTTCATTAAATGGTACGATACTCGGTGAGGGCATGGGAAATACTAAAAAGCATGCAGAACAACAGGCATCTTATCAGGCAATAATAAAATTAAAAGCGGCGGGTAAATTATGTTTTTAAAGCGCATAGAAATGCAAGGCTTCAAGTCATTTGCAGGAAAAATGACACTTGAATTTCATAATGGTGTAACAGCTATTGTAGGACCAAACGGCAGCGGAAAGAGCAATGTTGCTGACGCAGTCAGATGGGTTTTGGGAGAACAAAGTGCAAGGCAGCTTAGAGGCGGGAATATGCAGGATGTCATATTTGCCGGCACAGAATCAAGGAAGCCGCTTGGTTTTGCTTCTGTATCTATTAGCTTCGATAATGAAGATCATAAGCTGAACTTGGATTATCCTGAAGTGACTGTAACAAGAAGATTATACAGATCCGGTGAAAGTGAATATATGATCAACGGCAGTTCCTGCAGATTAAAGGATATACAGGAGCTTTTTTATGATACAGGAATAGGAAAAGAAGGCTATTCCATGATCGGACAGGGTCAGATTGACAAAATATTAAATGGTAAGCCGGAAGAAAGAAGAGAGCTTTTTGATGAGGCAGCCGGAATTGTTAAATTTAAGAGAAGAAAACTTGCAACCCTGAAAAAACTTGAAAAAGAAGAAGAGAACCTTACAAGAATAACGGATATTTTAAAGGAGCTTACTAAGCAGGTTGTTCCGCTGGAAAAGCAATCGGCAAAGGCAAAGATATATCTAAACAAAAAGGAAGAGCTTAAAGAAAGAGACCTTACAATTTTTTGCTTTAATGATGAAAAGACAGAAAAAGTGCTTTCAGAATTAAACAGCAAAAATGACATAGCAAAAGCCCAGCTTGAAGAGACAGATAAGGAATATGAAGGAACAAAATCCGAGTATGAGGTTATAGATGAAAAGCTTTCGGAACTGGATAATGGAATTAATTATCTGCATGAAAGCATAAATGAGACAGCAGCAAAGAAGCAGCAGTGTGAATCTCAGATCCAGCTTTTTAACGAACAGTTAAAGGGAGCGGAAAATAACCGTACTATGTTAAAAGCTCAGATTGAAGCTTTTGAGGATGATAAAAACAGAAGAAAAAATATTCTGAAGGAATATTTTAATGAAAAAACAGCTCTTGAAAGAGAAAAAGAAGAAAATACAAGATTATTAAATAATGCGGAAAATGAAGCTGCAAATATAAGAGAGCTTTTAAATAAAGAAAATATAGAATCTGAAAAAAACAAAGAAAGATTAATAGAAATTCTCAATTCGAGAAGTAATATTAAAGAAAAAAGTCAGCGATATATAACGTTAAATGAGCAGATAGAAGTAAGAAAATCTTCACTTACGGCAAGAATGCTAAAGCTTTCAGACGAGAAGAAACGTCTAAGGGAGAACGAAGAAAAAAATAGAATTGAATACAACAGAATCTGCGGTGAAATAGAAGTACTTGAAAACAATATCAACGAAACAAAGGACAAGCTTCTTGAGATTAAGCAAAAGCTTACGGATATTGATGCAAAGATAGATATAATTTATACGAATTATCATAAGCAGCAGTCACTTTTGGAGTCACTTTCAAATCTTGCGGAAAGATATGAAGGATACGGTATAAGTGTAAGAAAGGTTATGGAGCAGCAAAAAAGGAATCAAGGTATTCTTGGTGTTGTTGCGGAAATAATTTCAACAAAAAAGAAATATGAAACAGCTGTAGAAACCGCTCTCGGAGGAACACTTCAGAATATTGTTACCGATAATGAAGCAACAGCCAAATATTTGATAGAATATTTGAAGAGAGGACATTATGGAAGGGCAACCTTTTTGCCATTATCTGCAATTAGAGATTCAAAAAGTCCGTCGAACACGTTAAATGAAGAAGGAGTTATTGGTCTGGCGAGTGAACTGGTAGATTATGATGACAGATTTCGAGGTATAGTCAACAGATTGCTTGGAAAAACATATGTTATAGACAATATTGATCATGCAATATCAATAGGAAGAAAATATAAGCATCAGTATAGAATGGTAACACTTGAGGGAGAGCTTATGGCTCCGGGTGGAGCTATGACAGGCGGAAGCTATAAAAACAGCAATAATCTTTTAGGAAGGACGCGGCAGATAGACGAATTAAAGGAACAGGTTAAAGCGTCGAAAAAAGAGCTTCAAGAGAAGGAGTCAGTGATAACAGCTCTTAAGGATGAACGAAATTCATTAAGACTGAAGCAAAATAAGTCAAATGATGAGCTGCAGCAGCTTTATATTGATAAAAATACCGCAGAGGTTAATTTAAGGACTGCAATTGAACAAACAGATGAGGTTTTAAAGGACAATACATCCTTGGAAAAAGAAAAAACGGAGCTTATTCGTCAGAAGACAGAGATAGATGACTTCATCAAATCAGTTAATATTGAAATGGATAGCTCTAATGCTGAAGAAACTAAAATAAACCAGCTAATAGCAGATTCATCGAAAAAGGTGGAAGAATTTTCGATAAAGGAAAAGGAATCATCGGATACGCTGGAAAATATTAAGCTTAGATATAATGCTGTGATGCAAAAATTTGATTTTAATGAAAAAAATATTTCAAATGAGGAAAATGAAATAGAACAAATTCAGATTAAAATTGATGAAATAAACAAGAAAATATCCGATGATCTGGAAAATACAGACGAAAAAAATACTCTTATAGAAGAAACAAAAATTTTATCATTAAAGCATCAGACTGAGTTGGAAAGTCTTAACAATGAGCTTTCAGATAAAATGCAGAGCAAGGAAGAGTTTAACAAATCGCATAAGGCTCTTTTTACTAAACGAGAGGAATTATCGGAAAAGAAAAATTTATTAAACAAAGAGATTTACAGATTAGAATCGCTTATTGAAAGAAACGAGAATTATCGTGAAAAAAATATAAATTATCTTTGGGAAGAATATGAGATGACTCCGGCTGATGTAGAAAACGTTGAGTATAAGGATGACGATTACGAGTTGCTTAAAAAAGAAATTGCCGAGCTCAAGAGGGAAATAAAGGAGCTTGGGAATATAAATGTAAATGCAATTGAGGAATATAAAGAGGTTAAGGAAAGACATGAGTTCCTAAGTGCACAGTACGATGATATTGTTAAGGCAGCCGAAAACCTTAAATCAATAATCGAGGAATTGGATAAGGGAATGCATAAGCAATTCACAGAGGAATTTTTAAATATTCAGAAGGAATTCAACAAGGTATTTAAGCAGCTTTTTGGTGGAGGAATGGGAACGCTGGAGCTTGTAGAAGATCAGGATATTCTTGAAGCAGGCGTAAGAATAGTGGCACAGCCTCCGGGAAAGAAGCTTCAAAACATGATGCAGCTATCGGGAGGCGAAAAAACTCTTACAGCAATTGCTCTTTTATTTGCTATTCAAAATCTTAAGCCATCTCCGTTTTGCTTGCTTGATGAAATTGAAGCAGCACTTGATGATGCCAATGTTGACAGATTCGCAAAATATCTTCATAAGCTCTCAGGAACACAATTTATTGTAATTACTCACAGAAGAGGAACAATGACATCAGCAGATAGATTATATGGTATAACTATGCAGGAGAAGGGAATATCAACTATGGTTTCGGTAGACCTTATCGAAAGCCAGCTTAAATAATAGGAGGTAATATGTCTTTTTTTACAAAGCTGAAAGAGGGATTATCAAAAACAAGAAAAAGCATCAGTTCCGGATTTAATTCTGTTTTTAGTGGATTTTCGGGAATAGATGATGATTTTTATGAAGAACTTGAAGAGATTCTTATAATGAGCGACATTGGTGTTCATACAACAGAGGCTATACTTGAAAAGCTTAAGGAACAAGTAAAGGAACAAAAAATAAAGGAACCGATGGAATGCAGACAGCTTTTGATAGACAGCATTAAGGCCCAGATGCAGACAACGGATGATGCATATGAATTTGAAAATAAAAAGTCTGTAATTCTTGTTATTGGCGTAAATGGTGTCGGAAAAACAACTTCTATCGGAAAGCTTGCATATAATTATAAATCTCAGGGAAAAAAAGTAATAATGGCAGCTGCCGATACATTCCGTGCGGCGGCCGGAGAGCAACTTAATATGTGGGCAGACAGAGCCGGCGTAGATATTATAGGTGCCCAGACAGGTGCAGATCCGGGAGCTGTTGTTTATGATGCTGTTGCAGCAGCTAAATCAAGGAATGCAGATATACTTTTGTGTGATACAGCAGGACGACTTCATAACAAAAAAAATCTTATGGATGAGCTTCACAAAATATACAGAATATTGGATAAGGAATATCCGGATGCGCATCTGGAAACATTTATTGTCGTAGACAGTACAACAGGACAAAATGCTCTGATTCAAGCAAGACAATTTTCTGAAGTTGCACCGGTAACAGGAGTTATTCTTACCAAGCTTGACGGAACAGCTAAGGGTGGCATAGCCGTGGCAATTCAGTCTGAGCTTGATATTCCTGTCAAATTTATCGGAGTAGGAGAAAAGATTGATGATCTGCAAAAATTTAATTCGGATGAATTTGTAGATGCTCTTTTTGACGAGAATTAAAAACTGTATTGACGTGCAGTAAAAATAATGATATTATATGTCGGTCAGTGATTACTGACTAAGAGCAGGAGTGGCGGAATTGGCAGACGCGCAGGCTTCAGGTGCCTGTGGTAGCAATATCGTGTGGGTTCAAATCCCATCTCCTGCAAACAGATGTTCGCAAGAAGTGCCGAGAAGTGCCAAAAACCTTATAAAACAAGGGTTTTTGGTATTTTTTTGTGCCGACAAGTGCCGAGAAATGCTCGAAAAATGTCGGAATTTTGTCGGAACGGAATCGGAACAAAATCGGAACGTTTTTCGATGTCATAGCAAACTGAGTTTTCTGATTTTTTCAGCATCTTTTTCTTTTAATTTCTTTGTTGTATGTATATAAATTTCTTTGGTTATCTTACTATCTCCGTGCCTTAAACGTCTTGCAACCTCATCGAGCGTAAAGCCTTGCTCAAATAGCAAGCTTGCGTGTGTATGTCTCAGAGAATGCGTTGACAGCTCTTTTCCGATATATAATAATGTGTTCTCCTTCAGATACTTGTTAAACGCATAATAATGAACGTGCCGACCGTTCACATCACTGATAAAGAGATTCGATCGGTATCCGTATAAAAATTGTTGATAATGCATGTACTGGATCATCCTCCTGGCTACATCCTCAAGCTCCGGCTGCATAGTGACATCATCCACAGAGCTGACAGTTTTTGCCGGACGAACGAGATCAAGTATAGGATTGTAGGTCTTTGTGACGTGGATCACGTGTTTATCAAAGTCAATGTCACTGTTTTCAAGGGCAAGAGCCTCGCCACATCTTAGGCCTGAGAGGACAAGAAATTGTGTCAGCATTTTCCACACAGGTTGTTCCATGTGTGATAGCAGCTCTTTTAATTCCGAACCCTCAAGATACTTTTGTGAAATCTTTTCACGATGCGGAACGTCTGCAAATCGTTCAAGTTTGTTCAAAAAATCGATTGATTCAACAAGATCGGCTCTATAGCCCCACCTGATCAGAGCCTTGAAGCGTGTCAAATATCCGTTCAATGTAACGGCACGCTTCTTTGTCTGCAGCAGTTTATTTTGCACGTATCTCGCTGTTAAACGGTTTACAAGTACATCCTTACCGAGAATTTGTTTGAGACTCTCAGCAGCATAATAGTTGCGCTCATATGTTCCGGGACTAACCTTAAGCTTTTGGTCAATGCGATATTCATCAATCAATCTCTCAAATGTGATGTCCTCTTGCTCCGGCTCTGACTTTTTCGAAATCATTTCAGCAAGAATTCGCTGAGCTTCCTTTCGAATCTTTGCGGTGTTCTTTTCAAAGGTCACAGAAACATCCTTCTTTTTGCCGGTGATATAGTCCGTATAACGCTCGCAAAATGAAAATTTACCGCTTTTTAATTTTTTAACCCACATTTTTTCCCTCCTTTTCTGCGATTTATGCTATAATAAAAAAGACAACAAACAGGTTCCTTTTTAATAAATGTCATAGCTTTACCATACATGAAATTTTTATGTTTCGTTGTCTAATAATGTTTTTTTACTTTATATTCCTTTCTGACAAAAGCCCTCGCAAGGGGGCTTTTGTTGTGTCATAACTTCCTCCTTATCTCTATAACCCTCCCTAACACAGTTACAGGCAGATTATTAACCTCATCCGGAGTAAATCTCATTGTTTCATAAGCCGGATTGATTGACACAAGACACAGCTCCTTTTCATATCTCATCACTCTTTTGCAAGTGGCAGTTTCGCCGTTAATGCAGACAATAGCAATCTGACCGTTATCAACAACAGGCTGAACCCTCACAACAACGATATCTCCATCGCATATATCCGGAAGCATAGAATCCCCCTTAATTTTTAAGGCGAAGTACTCATCATACTTCGCCCATGCAGCTGGTATATCTTCATACCCTATTATATTTTCAATTGCATCTATTGGAATTCCGGCGGCAACCCGCCCAAGGATGGGAATTTTAACACACTCGTAGGTTTGGTATTTGGATATAGGTAGTTTTTTTTCTACTAAATCTGATTTTGATATACCGAAATAATTAGCCATAAGCTCTATTTTATCAATGCGAGGATATGATTTTCCTTTAACCCAATCTGTCAGAGTTGTGTATTTTACACCTAATGCTGAACACATTTCATTTCTTGTAACATGTTTTTGATCCATATAATAACGAATATTTTGCGCCATTATTTCTTTATTCCCTAAATCACTCATATTATTACCTCTTTTGTATTGATTTAATATATGTATTTTACTTGCAAAACGTAAAAAAATCAATATTTATTTATAAAATTACGAAAAAAACGTTGACATTACGGTTAAACCGTAATATACTGCGATTGTAACAAGGAGATAGCAGGAAAGGAGACAACAAAGTGGAGAATGAAATGACAGATACACAATGGAAAGATATTTTAAGAATGTTGCTTGAAATAATTAAGAATAACAATAAAGAAAAAGCGCTTGAATTTATCCAATCGCTTCTCGAAAAATAACTAAATAGGTAATTCACAGGGGCGGCACTCCTCAACATTCCTGCTGAACCGCCCTTGCTTAAAAATAATAATAGCAGGACTACAAAAGAATGTAAATATAGAAACGGAGAAAATATGAGCAAAATACCAGAAAATATTACACCAACGCTGAAACAGGCGCGCGAGATATACGGATACACTCAGGCAGAAGCTGCAAAGAAATTAAATATAAGCGTTGATACGCTTGGAAACTATGAGAGAGGAAAAAGCTATCCTGATGTTCCGATGATAAGGCGCATCGAGAAATTATACGATATTCCGTATGCACGGATTATTTTTTTACCTATAGATTACGATAAAACCGTAAATTTGATATGATTCACCAAAAGGAGCCGACATGGACAGCAGATACCTCCGGCCTGCTGCACTCGCTGAGGCTTTTGATATCTCGTATTCGACTATCAGAAGCCGCATCAGCGAGATGAAGCAGTTTACCGGAAAAGGGAAACGTTATCCGGACATCGCAATAATTGATGACGGATACAAAATTGTAAACGTGTTAGCGTTTACGGATTTTATCAAAAACAGAGCTGTCCTCTTGGATGGCTCTGCAGAGAAGTATCTTGAGCCGTACGATGCTCAGGAGATTGCAAGAAATTTAGGATATGTGAGGGTGATGAAATGAAGAAGATGAAAATTCTCAGGAAAATAAAAAATAACCTGATCTTTATATCAGGCTATGCAGCAGTGCTTGCTGTCACAACGGTTGAAACCTGCCTGCCGATAGCGATCGCAGGGCTTGCATATTTTGCCTTTTTGGTTTGGGCAAATAAAAGAGAGCCTTGCGGCGGCAACCACAAGACTCAAAAACTAAAATTAAAATAACCAGTGTCATTGTACACCGAAGGAAGGAAAAAAGCAATGCTTGATGCACCTTATATAAGATATGCGGAGCACTTCGGTGCTCCTGAGGACAACACCGAATATGTAGGACGGTGTCATTACTGCAATAAGCTACTCATGAAATATCCTGAATGGGAAGAGGATGAGTGGGTTGATACGGACGAAAAATGTCTTATATGCCGAAGCTGTTTCGGCTCAAGATATTTTGATATTAAGGGATAAAGGAGAAAAACAATGGGAGTTACTTATGAACAGATTGAAAAGGCACTTGCAGAAAAGGAAATACCAGTTGAATGGGTATTTGAATGCTG
>CAVBHN010000017.1:0-51894 GCA_963595425.1 Faecalibacterium sp. CAG:74
GCCTGTCAGCCTTACAAGCGTTTCGTGTCCGGCTGTGTATATTGGAATATGTTTATATTCTATCATAGGAAGGTGTCCGTTTATCAGGACACCTTCCTCTAAAAGCATTGATATCGGCTCATAGCCTGCTTCTATGGCCCGTGAAACTACAAGCTCCGTTTCCGCTATAAACACTCCCGGATTAGGTTCATTTATTCTTTTTAATTGATTTTCATTGTAATCTCTGTAAAGACTAAGCTCTGGAATATTGATGTCTTGTATTTTTATTATATTATTCATAAAAAAAGTATAAGCCCTTAGAATAATTTTTTCAAATTAAGCACAAAAAAAACGTACTCACCTTAAATATTAAAGTGAATACGTTTTTATTTAATGCATATATAAGCTGTTGATGTTTAAAAAATCATTACATCATTCCTGGCTGTCCTGCCGGCATTGCAGGAGCCGGCTCTTTGATGATTGATACTGCTGCTTCTGTTGTAAGGAGTGAAGCTGCAACACTTGTAGCATTCTCAAGTGCGCTTCTGCTTACCTTAACAGGATCAAGGATTCCTTCCTGAACCATATCTACATATTTCTCATTGTAAGCATCAAAGCCTGTTCCAACCTCTGACTCTCTTACTTTATTTATAATAACAGCACCCTCAAGTCCTGCATTCTGAGCGATTGTAGCAAGAGGAGCCTCAAGAGCCTTAACAATAATGTTTGCACCAGTCTTCTCATCGCCTTCAAGAGTATCTACAAGCTTCTTAAGCTCCTTTGTAGCATGGATATATGCAGAACCGCCGCCTGCGATGATTCCTTCCTCTACAGCTGCTCTTGTTGCATTAAGAGCATCCTCCATACGAAGTTTAGCCTCTTTCATTTCTGTTTCGGTTGCAGCACCAACACGGATAACTGCTACTCCGCCTGCAAGCTTAGCAAGTCTTTCCTGAAGCTTTTCTTTATCATAATCAGATGTTGTTACCTCAATCTGATTCTTAATCTGTGTTACACGATCCTTGATAGCTGTGCTGTCTCCGTTGCCGTCTACGATAACGGTGTTGTCCTTTGTGATCTTAACGGATTTTGCGCTTCCGAGCATATCCATTGTAGCTTCCTTAAGCTCATATCCAAGCTCAGATGAGATAACCTGTCCGCCTGTAAGGATTGCAATATCCTGAAGCATATCTTTTCTTCTGTCGCCAAAGCCAGGTGCCTTAACAGCAGCGATCTTAGCTACACCACGAAGTTTGTTTACGATAAGAGTTGAAAGTGCCTCACCCTCAACATCCTCAGCGATGATAAGAAGACTTGATCCGCTCTGAACGATCTGCTCAAGAATGCTCATGATCTCCTGGATATTGCTGATCTTCTTATCTGTAATAAGGATATATGGATTCTCAAGAACAGCCTCCATTTTCTCCATATCTGTTGCCATATATGCTGAAAGATATCCTCTATCAAACTGCATACCTTCTACAAGATCAAGCTCTGTCTTCATGCTCTTGGATTCTTCAATAGTGATTACTCCGTCCTTTGAAACCTTCTCCATTGCATCTGCAACAAGCTCTCCGACCTTCTCATCTCCTGATGAAACAGCTGCTACCTTGGCGATCTGTGCCTTTCCTGTTACAGCCTTGCTCATCTTTACAAGAAGCTCAACAGCCTTATCTGTAGCCTTCTTCATTCCCTTACGTATAACGATTGGATTTGCACCTGCTGCAAGGTTCTTCATTCCTTCATGAACCATAGCCTGAGCAAGAACCGTAGCTGTTGTAGTACCGTCACCTGCTACATCATTTGTCTTTGAAGCAACCTCTCTTATGAGCTGTGCTCCCATATCCTCAAATCCGTCCTCGAGCTCAACCTCTTTTGCAATTGTAACACCATCATTTGTAATAAGCGGTGCACCATAAGATTTTGCAAGAACTACGTTTCTTCCCTTAGGTCCAAGTGTAACCTTAACTGTATCTGCAAGCTTATCTACGCCTGCTACAAGAGCCTCTCTTGCATCATATGAATATTTGATATCCTTTGCCATAATAATTTACTCCTCCTGATTATTTAATAACTGCAAGTACATCTGACTGTTTTAATATAATGTACTCCTCGCCCTCGAATTTGATTTCTGTTCCGGCGTATTTTGTATAGAAAACCTTATCTCCTTTTTCAAGCTCCATCTTTACATCGTCTGTTCCCGGTCCGACAGCGATTACCTCTGCTTCAAGCGGTTTTTCCTGTGATCCCGATGAAAGGATGATTCCTGATTTTGTCTTTTCTTCTGCTTCGAGCTGTTTAAGAACTACTCTGTCTGCTAAAGGTACTAACTTCATTATATATGCCTCCTATATTGTTTAACTTTCGAATTTATTAGCACTCAATTCATCTGAGTGCTACTCAGCTTCTATATAATAAATAAAATAAAATTTTTTAGCAACCTTATTTTCTTCTGTAAAACCTTCTTTATACTCATATATTCTCCATTTTACTCTGTTTTTCTTCATTTTTCTTCTTATTAAAAAATACATTATTAAATTTTCTGAAAATTCTTGAAATTATATCTATTCATGTTAAACTAAAAAAAAACTTATACGAGGTTCATATATGAGTGTTTTACTTTTAGACAATACCAGAAAAATCAACAAGCTGCTTCACAACAATACATCAAGCAAGGTTGTATTTGATGATATATGCAATATAATGACCGAATGTCTTGATTCAAATATTCTTGTTATAAGCAATAAAGGAAAGGTTCTCGGCTCAAGCACGAGTCCCGACGTTGCTGAAATAAATGAGCTTATATCTACTAATGTAGGGAATCATATCGATGAGCATTTAAATAACCGTCTGCTCAATATATTATCAACACAGGACAATGTGAATTTAACTACACTTGGCTTTGTAAATGTGGATTCCTCTCATACCTCCGCAATTATCAGTCCTATAGAAATTGCCGGCGAACGCCTCGGAACCATATTTATCTACCGTTCATCAAACGGATATAATATTGATGATATAATTCTTGCCGAATACGGAACGACCGTTGTCGGACTTGAAATCTTAAGATCTGAAAATGAAGCTATTGTAGAAGAGAAACGCAAGAAGCAGGTTGTCAAATCCGCAATTCGTACGCTGTCATCATCGGAGCTTAATGCCGCTATTCAGATATTTGACGAGCTGACCGAAAACGAGGGACTTCTTGTTGCAAGCAAGATAGCTGACAAGGCCGGGATCACACGTTCGGTTATAGTAAATGCCATAAGAAAATTCGAAAGTGCCGGTGTTATCGAATCCCACTCGGGCGGGATGAAGGGTACGTATATTAAAATAGTAAATAATTATCTTCTTGATGAAATAAGCAAATATTCTCCTAATGACTAACTCATAAAATAAAAAAGGACAGATGCGCTGTATAAAAGTGCATCTGTCCCTTTTTATTATAAAATACTTTAATCCATTTTTTCCTTATAGCCACACTCGCTGTTGCTGCAGACTATTCCGTTGCCCTTGATTACAAGTGCTGCCTGGCACTTAGGGCAAAGCTTGCCTGTAGGCTTCTGCCATGTCATGAAATCACATTCCGGATTGTTTTCGCATCCGAAATATTTCCTTCCCTTAGGAGTTTTCTTTATAATAACCTCTCCGTCACATTTCGGACATTTGATTCCTGTCTTTTCAAAATAAGGCTTGGTATTACGGCACTCAGGAAATCCCGGACATGCCAGAAATTTTCCGTGCGGTCCATATTTGATTACCATATTTCTTCCGCAGTTTTCACAGATAACATCTGTCTTTTCATCCTCTATCGTAACATTTTCAAGCTCTTTCTCTGCCTTATCTACGGCTGCCTTTAAGTCGGGCCAAAAATTTTTTACAACAGTCTTCCAGTTTACTGTTCCCGCTCCTACACAGTCAAGAAGTCCCTCAAGATTTGCCGTAAAATTTACATCTACAATCTCAGGAAATGCCTGTATCATCATGCTGTTTACGACCTCACCAAGCTCCGTAATATAGAGATTTTTCTTTTCCTTGGTGATATATCTTCTCTGCATTATAGTTGTAATAGTCGGCGCATACGTACTTGGTCTGCCTATTCCAAGCTCCTCAAGCGTACGCACAAGAGATGCTTCCGTATAGTGTGCAGGCGGCTGCGTAAAATGCTGCTGCGGATCTATATCATCACACAGAAGCTTCATACCCTCTGTCAGATTTGAAAGTGCGGCGGATTTTTCGCTTTTTTCATCATCTCCCGTATAAATCAGCCTATAGCCTTCAAAAACAAGATTTGATGCCGCTGCGGTAAACAAGCATCCGTTCGCCTCTGCCTTTACATTCATAGTCTCATACAATGCCGGCTTCATTCTGCTCGCAACAAATCTGTTCCAAATAAGCTGGTATAGCTTGAATTGCTCCTTGCTCAGTGATTCCTTTATGATTGCCGGTGTAAGAGTAACGTCTGTAGGTCTGATTGCCTCATGAGCATCCTGAATACGCTTACTACTGTCCTGCGTGCCGCCGGCAGATGCCAGATACTGTTCTCCGTAACTGCTTCCTATATAAGCACGTACAGCTGTATCAGCCTCTTCGGATATTCTTGTTGAATCGGTACGAAGATAGGAAATAAGTCCGACAGAACCCTTTCCTTTTATGTCAATTCCTTCATATAACTGCTGAGCTACCCTCATTGTTTTATATGTAGGAAAATTCAAAAGTCTTGACGCATCCTGCTGAAGCGTGGATGTTGTAAAAGGAAGCGGAGCCTTTTTGGAGCGTTCTCCCTTCTTTATGTCTTTTATAATAAACTCAGCCTTTGAAATCTCATCTAAAATTTCATCACAGGCTTCTTTATTTTTTAATTCAGACTTTTTGCCGTCTTTTCCGTGATATTGGAATTTTATTGCCTTTTTTTCGCCATCCGGTCTGAGCATTGCCTCGATCGTCCAATATTCCTCAGGGATAAAATTGTTGATCTGATCCTCTCTGTCGGCAATTATCCTAAGCGCAACCGACTGAACACGACCTGCACTCAAGCCTCGTTTGATCTTCTTCCAAAGCAACGGGCTTATCTCATATCCTACCATTCTGTCGAGACATCTTCTTGCCTGCTGTTCATCAACAAGATTCATATCAATATCTCTAGGTGCCTTTAATGAAGCCTTAACTGCCGTTTTTGTGATCTCATTGAAGGTAATCCTTCTCATTCTTGAGTCATCTATATTAAGTGCCTGCTGAAGATGCCATGATATAGCCTCTCCCTCGCGGTCAGGGTCAGTTGCGAGATAAATCTTATCTGCCTTCTTAGCAGCCTTTCTAAGGCCTGCAAGAAGCTCACCCTTTCCTCTTATAGTAATATATTTGGGTTCAAAATCGTTTTCTGTATCGATTCCTAGTGTGCTTTTGGGAAGATCCCTTACATGTCCGTTTGATGCTTCCACTTCATAATTGGATCCTAAAAATTTTTTAATGGTTTTAACTTTAGTCGGTGATTCGACTATTACAAGGTTCTTTGCCACCTCGCTGCCTCCAATTTCCTGTTCGTCATTTTTTCATAATCGCTATCAAATATACAACACAAAAAAACAAGATGCAAGAACAAAAGCTTTTTAGCAGTTTTTTTGCTTTATTTAATGCTTACAGGTTTTTGTTTAAACGAACAATGAGGATGAAAGAGATGCTCTTTCATCCTCATCCGGTTAATTCTTAATTTAAAAGCTTAAATTATTTCTCTACTACCTTTTTAAGCTTTACAAAACGTGGAAGTGAATTTTCCTTCTTGATCTTGATCTCACCCTGAATAAGCGGAAGGGCATAATCAATGAAATCCTTTGTTACATTGTTTCCACGCTCATTGATCCACTCAAGCGGAACCTTCTTCTCAAAGTTTGCAACCTTAGAAAGGTCAAGAAGATCAGCTTCACACTTATATCCGTTCTCATCACGTGTGCACTTGAATCCAACCATCTTGTCAGTTACACCGGCAACTGCCTGATTTACAGCTGTCTGTCCTGCCATAAATGCCTCGTCAGAATCTGTCTGTGATGCACAGTGCTCTGCACATCTCTGAAGAAGTGAAAGCTCGATAGGACGAACCTTGATTCCAGGAATAGCTGCTTTTACTACATCTGCAAGTCTTGCAGCAAGTCCGCCAAGCTGAGCATGTCCAAATCCGTCTGTAGCAGATGTTTTAGCCTCAGATACAAATGTTCCGTCTGCATAGTGGATTCCCTCTGAAACAGCAACAATTACGTTTGAATTCTTATCCCAGATTTCCTTAACATCTGCAAGGAACTCATCCATGTTGAAATCTACTTCCGGAAGATATACAAGGTCAGGACCGAATCCTGTTTTATTTGCAAGAGCTGCTGCTCCGGCAAGCCATCCTGCATGACGACCCATAATCTCTACGATAGTAACCTGTCCCTTGTCATAAACATGAGAATCCTGATAAACCTCTACAAGAGAAGTTGCGATATATTTTGCTGCTGAAGCAAATCCAGGACAATGATCTGTTCCGAAAAGATCGTTATCGATAGTCTTCGGAATACCCATAACTCGGCAGTCATATCCAACCTTGTTCATGTATTTTGAAATCTTGTTGCAGGTATCCATTGAGTCATTTCCGCCGTTATAGAAGAAATAACGTACATCATGCTTTTTGAATACTTCAAGGATTTTCTTGTAATCTGTATCATCAACATCAGGATCTGCAATTTTGTAACGACATGATCCAAGTGCTGAAGAAGGTGTATATCTCATGATCTCGAGCTCTTCAGGATCCTCTTCATCCATAACATAAAGCTTATCATTTAATACACCAACGATTCCGTTTGCTGCACCGTAAACCTTAGTTATAACATCTGAATCAAGACCTGCTTTGATTGCTCCATAGCAGCTTGAGTTGATAACAGATGAAGGACCACCTGACTGTCCGATTATCATAGCTCCCTTTAATTCGCTCATTTTAATCTTCCTCCGGAATTAATTATTAAATATCTATAGTGCATTTTGCACACCTTTTAAAATATATCATATCAAAAATCTTTTTTCAACGTGAAGAAATATATAACACTGATACGAAATATATCAAAACTGCTCTCTTATCTCGCATCCTCAACGCTGTAGTTAGGAGCTTCCTTAGTGATATGTATATCATGCGGATGTGATTCCTTAAGTGATGCAGCGCTTATCTTTACGAATTTTCCGTTTTCCTTAAGATCTTCTATAGTAGGAGTTCCGCAATAACCCATACCTGATCTTAAGCCTCCGACAAGCTGGAATACCTCATCCTCAAGATATCCCTTGTAAGCTACACGGCCTTCTACACCCTCCGGAACAAGCTTTTTAGCCTCTGTCTGGAAATATCTGTCCTTGCTTCCGTTTTCCATAGCTGCTATAGAGCCCATGCCTCTGTATACCTTATATTTTCTTCCCTGATAAAGCTCGAAATCTCCCGGGCTTTCATCACAGCCGGCAAAGATGCTTCCCATCATGCAGACATTGGCACCTGCTGCAATTGCCTTTGTTATATCTCCGGAATGCTGAATACCACCGTCCGCAATTATCGGAATGCCATATTCCTTTGCTGCTGCATAGCAGTCCATAACTGCTGATATCTGCGGTACACCAATTCCGGCAACAATACGTGTTGTACAGATAGAACCAGGTCCGATACCAACCTTAACAGCATCTGCTCCTGCTTCGATAAGATCCTTTGTTGCCTCTGCCGATGCAACATTACCTGCAATAACCTGAAGCTCCGGATATGCATCCTTTATAAGCTTTAATGTCTTGAATATATTTGCCGAATGGCCATGTGCCGAATCGATAACAACAACGTCTACATGTGCCTCTACGAGAGCCTTAACTCTTTCAAGCACATTTGCAGTAATACCTACTGCAGCACCGCAAAGAAGTCTTCCCTGTTCATCCTTTGCCGAGTTAGGATATTTAATCTGCTTTTCGATATCCTTTATTGTTATGAGTCCTTTAAGATTGAAATCATCATCTACAATAGGAAGCTTTTCTACTCTTGCCTTTGCAAGAATCTTTTTTGCCTCTGAGATAGTAACGCCTTCCTTTGCCGTAACAAGCTTATCAGACGTCATGGATTCTTTGATTTTTTTTGAAAAATCCTCCTCAAACATAAGATCTCTGTTTGTAAGGATTCCTACAAGCTTCTTTCCCTCTGTTATCGGAACACCTGAAATGCGATATTTTGCCATAAGCTTATCGGCATCGTCGAGTGTATGTTCAGGAGAAAGATAAAAAGGATCGGTAATAACGCCGTTTTCTGAACGCTTAACCTTATCTACTTCTTCTGCCTGCTCTTCAATAGACATGTTTTTATGGATTATACCTATTCCTCCTTGTCTTGCCATAGCAATTGCCATGCGTGACTCGGTAACGGTATCCATTCCGGCGCTCATAAGCGGGATGTTGAGTTTAATTTTTTTGGTCAGATGTGTTGTAATATCAACCATGTTAGGTGTTACTTCCGAATATTGCGGTACGAGCAATACATCATCAAATGTAAAACCTTCGCCGATTATTTTTCCCATTTTTCCTCTCCTTTATTTTTATGAATTTCTACTTACTCTAACAAATAATTATATAAAAATCAACCCGCTATATAGTTGAATATAACTATTTATAAGTGCTTTTCATTTTGCCTAAAATCTACTATTTTTCATTTGAGTATCTTGACGATTTCTTTTGTATAATCAATAATAAATCTAAAGCATGTAAATTAACCATACCTTCAAATTTAAAGGAGCTTCTATGTTCTGTCATATTTTATCATCTACAATTCAAGGCATTTCAAGCGTTCCCGTAACAATCGAATTAGACATATCAAGCGGAATGCCGGTCTTTGTCATGGTAGGCTCTGTATCGCCAAAGGTCAAGGAATCGCAGGACCGCGTCAGAACCGCCTTGAGAAATATTGATATTCATCTTCCGCCCAAGAGAATAACCTTAAATCTCGCTCCCGGAGATGTAAAAAAAGACGGCACTCAATTTGATCTTCCTATTGCTGCCGCTCTTCTTATTGCCCTGCAGAAAATTCCCGAAAATTCATTAAATGATTGCATTGTTCTTGGCGAGCTTCATTTAAATGGCGAAATCGCACCTGTACCCGGTGTTTTGCCCGGAATAATCACCGCAAGAAAGCTCGGAATCAAAACCTGCGTTATTCCATATAAAAACGCAGCCGAGGCTGCTGCAATAGACAATATGAAAGTTATAGGCTTGAATAATCTGTCCGAGCTTATAGAATATTGCAATAACCCCACTCTTGATAAATTTGTCTATAAAAGCTCCCTTAAGGATTTACCAGGCAGCACACCTCCTGATTTTTCTGACATCAAGGGTCAGCCAAGTGTCAAGCGTGCAGCATTGATAGCTGCCTCCGGCTTTCACAATCTTTTGCTTTCAGGACCGCCCGGCTCAGGAAAATCCATGACCGCCAAGCGCATTCCCGGTATCATGCCATCACTTACCAAAGATGAGCAAATCGAGGTATCCCAGATATACAGTGTATCCGGTCTTTTAACTCCCGATACTCCGCTTATAAAAACAAGACCGTACAGAGCCCCTCATCATCTTTTGTCCCCACAGGCTCTCTGCGGAGGCGGCAGGATTCCGTCTCCCGGTGAAATAACTCTTGCTCATCGAGGTGTTCTGTTTATAGACGAGCTTCCGGAAATGCCGGGGCGAACTCTTGACCAGCTCAGAGCTCCTCTTGAGGAGCATTCTATCCTTGTATCCAGGATACAGGGAAGCTATCGTTTCCCTGCTAATTTTCTTTTTGTAGCTGCAATGAATCCCTGTCCCTGCGGATATTATCCCGATATGAACCGGTGTCACTGCTCTGTCAGCGAAATTCATTCTTATCTTTCTAAAATAAGCCATCCCATCCTCGATCGAATAGATCTAAGAGTTGACGTCCCTGCTGCATCCTATGACGATCTCACCTCAAACGAAAAAGATCCTATCTCCTCTGCTGTATTAAAGGAGCAGGTATTAAGAGCATTCAATATCCAGCAGGACAGATATAAAAAATGCGGAATTCATTTCAACAGCGAGCTTGAAGCCTCTTATATCAAAAAATACTGTGCCACAAGCAATGAGGCCTCACGACTTCTGTCCGCAGCCTATTCGAAGCTCAGCTTAAGCGCAAGAGGCTATCACAGGATTCTTAAAATTTCAAGGACCATTGCCGATCTTGACAATTCCGATCTTATCTGCGAATCACATATAAGCGAGGCCTTTTGTTTCAGAAATCAATCAGCCATTCCAGCATTTTAAACAGATACCATGATGGCGCACCGGATGCGTCAGGAAAGAGAAAATATGAAAAGCTATTGCATAAAAAAGGATTCGATATACTATCCCAACCGCCTGAAAAAGCTTCAGGGAATGCCTGTAAGCTTATATGTAAAGGGCAGCCTTCCCGCTGAAAGAAAAAAGACAGTTGCAATTGTAGGTGCAAGGAAATGCAGCTCCTATGGAAGACAGGCTGCATATATGTTTGCTAAAGTCCTTGCCGAAAACGGAATCCAGATAATAAGCGGACTCGCATTTGGCATAGACAGCTACGCGCATAAGGGCTGTCTTGATGGCGGTGAAAAAACCTTCGCGGTTCTTGGATGCGGCATCGACATATGCTATCCCAAGTCAAATTCACGTCTTTATAATGATATACTCAAGGCCGGCGGAGGTATACTAAGCGAATATGAGGGTGATTCTCCGCCATATGCCTATCATTTTCCTGTTCGCAACCGTATCATAAGTGCACTTGCCGATGCCGTTATTATAATAGAGGCAAGAGTCAAAAGCGGTTCTCTTATAACAGCCTCTTACGCTCTTGATCAGGGAGTACCCCTATATTGTGTTCCGGGACGGATCTTTGACACTCTTTCAAGCGGAACAAATGCCCTTATCGCTGACGGAGCCATTCCGGCTCTCTCACCGGAATCTATTCTCTATGATTTCGGTCTTATCGGACAAAAAAAAGAGGAAGCATTACCTCCTCTTTTAGCCTCTGATCTTTCTGCTTTTGAAAAAAAAATATATGAAATTCTTTTATCCGACCCCAAAACACTGGATAATATTTGTGAGCTGACAAGCTCCGATACTATAACAGTTTCGGAATCGCTTTTAATGCTTGAGCTGAACGGATATATTTATCAGCCGTCACCGGGTCTATATTCCCCTGCCTATCGTTGAGCCTCTTATAACAAGCTCAGGGCTTAGAACCTTTAAAATCTTTTTATCTTTTTCTTCCTCACCGTTAAGCATTCCGATAAGATACTCTGCGGCAATCTCTCCCAACAGCTCATCCGGCTGTGCAATTGTTGTAAGTCCAAGCTCACCCGCAGTTGCAACCGCAGTATTTCCGTATCCCGCAACTGCAATATCCTCGGGAACGGAATATCCCTTCTGAAACAGAAAATAAAGAATATTGGTAGCCATTGCATCATCATAACAGATAATTCCGTCACACGGCTGCTTAGAAAGCATTTCATCCAAGGCTAATGTAGGCTTCTCCATACGTTCCTCGATATGATACCAAATTACATATTCAGGCCTGTAAGGAATACCCGCCTCCTGAAGTGCCTGCACATATCCTCTGTGTCTTTCGGCTCCTCGATTATCATCTGCTCTGAATATTCCGACTATATTTTCACCTATGGTTGCAATCATATGCCTTGTGATCATATATCCGCCCTGACTGTCATCAACTACAATACGTGGCTTGTCGGCAAGCTGCGGATATGTACTTCTGATAAAAATATATGGCTTTCCCAGCTCCTCCATTCTTCGATATAGTTCAACATGCTTGCACAAAAGCTGACTTCTGCTTGGCTCTATGATAAAGCCTGCTGCATTTTCGTTCAGCATACCTCTAAGAAGCTTTTCTTCCTTTGACTGTGAATTCCCTGTGTTTTTTATGAGCATATCATATCCGTTTACTGTCAGAATATTTTCTATACCGCTCATAACCTTTCGATTCATAGTCGATGGTGCTCCGGGCGTAATGACACAGATTGTCTTTTTCAGCGAGATGACAGGCTTGACACCGAGTACATACGTTCCCTTTGTTCCGAAGGATATAATAAGCTTATCTTTTTTCAGATTTCTAAGCGCAAGGTTAACCTCAAGTCTGCTGATATGAAATTGTTTGGAAAGCTGATCTACAGACAGCATTTTCTGACCGGGAAGCAAGTCCCCGGATTTTATTGCGTGCCTAAGCATATCCTCGAATCTTTTCAGCTGTTCTCGATCAATACCTATCTTCATATTTCACACCATAGTCCTAAATCAAAGCGGCAGTCTCAGTATATCCATTATTTCCGGCTGCTCTGTAAGCTCTACATGAAGCTCCTGCCTGGAATGCGGTGCCGATTCCTGCTGCTGGCCCATATCATTGTATATTGCGGCAACTCTTGTTTTGATATTTCTGCCGTCAGGCTTCATAATCTCTATAATATCATTTACACAGAATTTATTTTTTTGTTCTAAAACAAATCGTCCGTTTTCATCAACCGAACGTACCATTCCCAGATAAACAGCTTCTTTTTTATATGTGTTGCTGTCATATATCTGATCTTGCGTTGTAGGCTTTCCGAAAAAGAATCCCGTTGTAAATTCTCTGTAGGTGCAGTTGCCTATTTGTTCCTTATACCATTCTATATTTGCTTTATATTCATCAGGATCACGAAGATAATCATCTATTGCTCTTCTGTATGTTCTGGCAACCGTAGCAACATAAAGTGCATTTTTCATCCTGCCTTCTATTTTGTAGCTGTCTATTCCGGCATCGATAAGCTCCGGAATATGCTCTATCATACAAAGATCCTTTGAATTGAATATATATGTGCCTCTTTCATTTTCATAAACCGGCAGATATTCGCCCGGTCTTTGTTCCTCCATTACAGAATATTTCCATCTGCATGGATGAGTACATGCTCCATTGTTTGCATCTCTTCCCGTGAAGAAATTAGAGAGCAGACATCGTCCCGAATACGATATGCACATAGACCCATGTACAAAGGTTTCAATCTCCATATCATCGGGAATATTGGCTCTTATCTCCTTTATTTCTCTCAATGAAAGTTCTCTTGCAGTAACAACTCTGCTTGCTCCGAGCTTATTCCAAAAAAGAAATGTTCCGAAATTTGTATTATTTGCCTGTGTGCTGACATGCCTTTCTATTTCAGGACAGATTTCCTTTGCAATTTCAAATATACCCGGATCTGAAATAATGAGTGCATCCGGCTTCACGTCCTTCAGCTCGTTAAAATATTCTCTTACTCCATTCAGATCATAGTTGTGTGCAAGGATGTTTGCCGTAACATATACCTTTTTGCCTCTTTCATGAGCAAATCTGACACCCTCTGCCATATCCTCAATAGAAAAATTCTTTGCTTTTGCTCGAAGTCCGAATACCTCTCCTCCTATATATACAGCATCTGCTCCGTATCTTATAGCAACCTTGAGAACCTCAAGACTTCCAGCCGGAATAAGTAATTCCGGCACTCTTATGCCGTTCATCCAAATATCCTTTCTCATCGCATTACACTAAGCGTAATTCCGTCTCCCAATGGGATTATCGATGTAAGAAGCTCATCATCATGCTTCAGTTGATAAAGATATTCCCTCATGCGCTTATGAATCGTCCTATCACGTCTTTCAACAACAAATTTTGATTCGATCATATCTCCATCCTGAAGAACATTGTCTGATATCAGAACACTTCCCTTTTTCATTAATTTTTTTATATATGGCAAAAAATTTATATATTGCCCCTTTGCAGCATCCATAAATATCAGGTCGTATGTTTTGTCTAACTTTCCGAGCACATCTGCTGCATCTGCCTCTATTAAATCAATTTTATCAGAATAACCGGAGTCCTTTATATTTTTTCTGGCCTCTATTATTCTTTTTTCGTAATTTTCTATTGTTGTAATCTTATCCACATCAGGTGCATATGATGCCATCAATATTGATGAAAAGCCTACCGCTGCACCAACTTCAAGTATTTCCTTTGGTCTGCTTATGGCAAGAAAGGTCTTGAGAAAGCTTTGCATCTCTCGTCTTATTATAGGAACACCGTCTGCTGTGGCCTTCTCATACAGTCTCTCGAGAAAATCCGTATGAGGTGTATCCATTGAATTTATAAATATCCGAAAGCGCTCATCAATTATCATTTTCTTCCTCCGGATCAGTGGATATCGTCTTTAATATCTCATCTATTGTCATAGAAGGATTTAAAGTATATGTACCCGGGATAAATTGATCATGGTAGTCAGAAAATTGCTCCTGAATCAAAAAAGCATTGAGAGATTCATTTATAATTTCCTTGTCGATCAGCAATCTTCCGACATCTTCTATTGACATATCGGATGTAATCTCAATTTCCTGGTCGAGGATTGAATCACTTGTCGTAAGCGGCTTATATGATGTAACCTCATATCCCAATGAGCATGCCCTGCCGGCAAAGAAAATGACAACAACCACAAGCAATATAGCCAGGAGCAGCTTTACACCTGTTCTTGCACTCGTTAGAAAAAAACGATATTTTTTTTCCGAATCAAACTCCTCCTTGGGCTTTCGCATATATTAAACCTCCATTATTATAGGAAGAATCATAGGACGTCTCTGTGTATTCTTCCATACATATGCTCCAAGGCTTTCCTTTACAACAGTCTTTATTTTACCCCAATCGGCATTTCTGCTTCCAAGACAGTCCTCCAGTGCTGCTGCAACCACATCCCTTGCGTTGCCAAGCAGCTCCTCTGCCTCTTTTACGTATACAAAGCCTCTTGTTATTATATCAGGTCCTGCAAGAAGCTTATTGCTTCCCTTATCAAGAGTAATTGTTATGATTATTATTCCGTTTTCGGAAAGAAGCTGTCTGTCCTTTAATACGATATTTCCGACATCGCCGACACCGAGTCCGTCAACCATTATCCTTCCGGCATGAACCTTATCAATAACTTTTGCTTCGTCATAATTAAGAGCAAGAACATCTCCGGAATGAAGAATAAATATATTTTCGGTAGGAATTCCAAGACTTTCTGCTATATTTGCCTGCGCTGCCAAATGATGATATTCACCATGAACCGGTACAGCATATTTAGGCTTCGTAAGTGCATAAATCAGCTTGATTTCTTCTTCTCTTGCATGGCCTGATACATGAGTATCCTGGAATATAACATCCGCTCCCTTTGCCGAAAGCTCATTTATGATCTTGTAAACAGCCTTTTCATTTCCCGGTATAGGATTAGAGCTCAGGATAATAACATCTCCCGGCTTTATTCTTACCTTTTTGTGAAGATCAGCAGCTATCCTTGAGAGCACTGCCATAGACTCTCCCTGACTTCCGGTTGTAACAAGTACAAGCTGATCGTCTGTATAATTTTTCATCTCATCAATATCAATAAGCGTATTATCCGGGATATTTACATAGCCAAGCTTTGTTGCCGTATCAATAAAATTGACCATGCTTCGTCCCTCTACTATAACCTTACGCTTATATTTGTAGGCCGAGTTGATTATCTGCTGCACCCTGTCTACATTTGATGCAAAGGTTGAAACAATTATCCTTGTATCCTTATGCTCTGCAAAAATATTATCGAAGGTCTTGCCTACTGTCCTTTCTGACATAGTAAAGCCACTGTGAACAGCATTTGTACTGTCGCAAAGAAGTGCAAGAACTCCCTTCTTTCCAAGCTCTGCAAATCTTTGAAGATCGATCATATCACCGAATACAGGTGTATAATCTATCTTGAAATCGCCGGTATGAACTACTATTCCGGCCGGTGAATAAATCGCAAGAGCTGCTGCATCCTGTATACTGTGATTTGTCTTTATAAATTCAATCCTGAAATCACCCAGGTTAATGATCTGTCCGAATGTTACAGTCTTTCTTCTGACATTATTGAGCATATTATTTTCCTCAAGCTTATGTTCAATAAGTCCCATGGTAAGCTTCGTTGCGTATATAGTTGCATTTACTTCCTTTAAAACATATGGTATGGCACCTATATGATCCTCATGGCCATGTGTGATAACAAAGCCCTTTACCTTATCTATATTATCCTTAAGATAAGATACATCCGGAATAACAAGGTCTATACCAAGCATGTCATCCTCCGGAAATGCAAGACCGCAGTCCACGACAATAATACTGTCTTCAAACTCGAAGGCAGTAATATTCATCCCTATGGCCTCAAGTCCGCCCAAAGGGATTATCTTTAATACTCCTCTATTCTGTTTTTTCAATTGTTGCTTTTCCTCCTGTAAATTACAGAAGAATCACTTGATAATATCAACATCCTCGATCATCCTGCTAAATACGTCTGCTATGGCGTCAAATTCTGTTTCGTCCTCTACCATAACATACCTTGCCTCATCCTCGTCGTCTGACGATATATCCTTAAGGATATAAGCTGTCGCATCGTCATCTGCCGAATCGGCCGCAAGAAGATAGCTTATGCCGTTAACACGTGTTTCCTCTTCTGCATATAATTTTACTTTTTCACCATTTTCCGTTTCTAATATAATTATATTATCCATAATTTCCTTATTTTTGATGAGCTTGCACGTCATCAATATAGATTTGAAATTTTATACTTAAGTCACAAAGCATTTAAATCAGCTTATACTGTTAAGATAGTCCTGCAATATAAATGCAGCTGCCATCTTGTCAAGATACTGCTTCTGATCCTTAGTCTTAACTCCCGCTTCGCTTAAGACCTCAGCCGCCTCAACGGTTGTGAGTCTTTCATCCAGCATAACCACTTCAAGACCGGTACGTCTTATAAGCGCATCTTTAAATTCAAGTGCTCTAAGTGCCCGGTCTCCGATATCTGTATTCATATGTACAGGTAATCCAAGTACGATTTTTTCTATATCATATTCTTCAATGAGCTGTTCAATTCTGGCAAGAGTTTTTCTGAGCTTAGTCTCGGATTTTCGCCAGATCGTCTCTACAGGCTGTGCAGTTATTAATAATGTATCACTTACGGCAACTCCGACTGTCTTGCTGCCGTAATCCAACCCCATTATACGCTTCAAAATCCTGTTACTCCTTCCAGGATTTGTTTTTGATATATTCTCTAAGAAGCTCTTCTACAAGATCATCTCTTTCAACCTTCATTATCATGCTTCGCGCACCCTTGTGATTTGTGATATAGGTAGGATCTCCTGACATGATATATCCGACTATCTGACTTACCGGATTGTATCCCTTTTCCTCCATGGCAGTATATACAAGCTCCAAAACCGTCTTAACCGACAGCTCCGGCTCTGCTACGAAGTTAAAAAATTGTGTGTTATTGATGTCTGCCATTTATACCCTCCTACACTACATTTAGCACTGCTAAAAATCATTCATACAAATACTAATATAAATCACTTAAGATTGCAAGTCGCTTAAAAATTAGATAATATCAGCGATCAGGCATTCGGATTTATATAATGTGTTTGGTTTGACCCTTACGATTTCATTTTTTATATTTTCGGATGACAATACCGCAACCCTTTCATATCTTGCGGTATGCCCTATCCAAAAGCTTCTTCCGTCAATAATCTGCTCTTCCTCTATAAGGACCTCAAGCTCATGTCCCATCAGTCCTTCAAGCCACATTTTATGTGTTTTTTTATTTAATTCAATAAGCCTTGAGGCTCTTTGCTTCTTTACGGCCTCTGTCAGCTGGTTTGGCATATTCTCAGCCCTTGTTCCTTTTCTTGAGGAAAACGGAAAAATATGTGTTTCAAAAAAAGATATGCCTTCTACAAAGCTGTAGGATTCTTCAAAATCCTCCTCACTCTCTCCGGGAAAGCCTGTTATAACATCCGTTGTAATAGACGGAGCATCGTAATAAGCTCTTAAAATTTCACACTTTTCCTTATATTCTGCTGCTGTATATCTTCTGTTCATCGCCTTAAGTGTTTTATCACATCCACTTTGAAGAGAAAGATGAAAATGCGGGCATACTTTTCTTAAGGATGACAGCTCCTTTGCAAACTCATCGGTTATGATCCCCGGCTCAAGAGATCCGAGTCTTATTCTTTCTATCCCGTCAATCTTATGTATTTCCTTTATAAGGGTTAAGAGTGTAATATCCTCATCCAGATCTCTTCCGTATGAGCTAAGATGTATTCCGCTTAATACAACCTCCCTGCAACCTGCTTTGCTAAGACTTGTCGTTTCCTTTACGGCATCATCTATGCTTCTGCTCCTCACTCTTCCTCTTGCATACGGTATAATACAATATGAGCAAAACTGATCGCATCCGTCCTGCACCTTCATAAAGCCTCTTATATGCTCACCGGGATTGCTGACAGACAATTCCTCATAGGCTCTTCTTTTTGTAAGGTCCTCTACATATTCTCTATTGGTTTTATCGTTTTTGTAATCAGCTATAATACCGCAAATATTTTTCTTTTGGTCATTTCCGATTATTATATCAACAGCCTCATCCGTTTCAAGCTGCTTTTGCCCTGTCTGTACATAACAGCCCATAGCGACAACTATTGCCTCAGGGTTCATGCTCTTTGCCTTATGCAGCATCTGTCTTGATTTTCTGTCTGCAATATTGGTAACAGAGCAGGTATTTATTATATAAACATCGGCTTTTGAATCGAACGAAACTATCTCGTAACCGTCCGCTTTAAGGAGCTCCGCAGCAGCTTCAGCCTCGTATGAATTTACCTTGCATCCGAGATTATGTATGGCGGCTTTATTTTTAGTCATTTTTACTGCCTTTCTCTTGACTTTTCATTTAAAAATCGGTATATTAAACAAGGGTTGTAATACACTGGCAATACTAAACAAGGAGGCCTACAGCTTATGAAAACTATAAAGATTTCCTTAAATACAATTGATAAGGTAAAGTCATTCGTAAACATGATAACCAAATTCGACTGCGATTTCGATCTTGTTTCCGGAAGATATGTAATAGATGCAAAATCAATCATGGGTATCTTCAGTCTTGACCTTTCAAATGCAATAGATCTTAACATTCATGCCGATGGCAAAGATCTTGATGTAATCTGTAAAGTTCTCGCACCTTATACAGTTGCATAATTATTAAGATTTCCATAAGACGGGTTTTACCCGTCTTATTTCTTTCCTAATTTAAATATCACTCTTCAATTTCAATTATTTCAGCAGTGTTTACAGCTCTTTCAAGCATTTCTTCTATTATACCATCCAAATGCTTTTCAGATTTTTTTATGCGCTCAAGATTAGGCTTTGTAACAGGATGCTTTGCTACAAAAATCGTACAGCAGTCCTCATATGGCAGAACCGATGTATCATATGTATCTATCTTGAGTGCAATATCAATAATATCCTGTTTATCGAAGGCTATAAGCGGTCTGAATACAGGAAGCTCGCATACCTCATTTGTACACATAAGACTTTGCATTGTCTGACTTGCCACCTGACCTATACTCTCTCCGGTAATCAGTCCATGGCAGCCATCTGCTTTAGCGAATATTTCCGCAATCTTCATCATATAGCGTCTCATTATTATTGTGAGCTCATCATGCGGACAATTATCATATATGGCAAGCTGTATTTCTGTAAAATTGACCACATGCAGTTTTATATGTCCGCTGTATTTTGAAACAAGTCTGGCAAGATCTACTACCTTTTCCTTTGCTCTCTCACTTGTATACGGCGGAGCATGAAAATAAACCGCTTCGAGCACAACGCCTCTCTTAGAAACCATATATCCGGCTACCGGTGAATCTATTCCTCCCGATAAAAGAAGCATTCCCTTTCCTGCCGTTCCTACAGGCATACCGCCTGGTCCCGGTATTATTTCCGAATACAAATAAATTTTACTTCTAACCTCTACGGTTAAAAGAATTTCAGGATTATGTACGTCGACCCTCATTTGAGGAAAGGCATCTAAAATTACTCCTCCAAGCTCCTTATTAAGCTCCATGGAGTCCATAGGATAGCTCTTTTTGGAACGTCTTGCAAAAACCTTAAAGCTCTTATCCTTTGACGGATATACCTCGTTTATATATTCTACTACTGTTTTTGAAAGGTTATCAAAGCCGGTATCCTCTACGATCATAACCGGGCATATTCCCGTTATTCCGAATACATGCTTTAATGCCTCTATTGTCTCGTCATAATCATATTCACCGTTTGCATTTACATATACACGTCCCATTTCCTTGGTTACGTCAAAGCTTCCTTCAACCTTTTTTAACACTCTTCTTATCTCTCTTACCAGAGCGTCCTCAAAAAGATATCTGTTTTTTCCTTTTATTCCGATTTCGGCATACTTAATCAAAAAAGCATGAAACATCTATTTTCACCGTTTCCTTAATGTCTTGTATATCTTGCAAGCATAGGTACGATTTCCTTTAGATTTGAAAGAACCGTATCTATCTCTTCAAGTGTTGTTGTCTCGCAAAAGCTAAACCTTACAGAGGCCTCTATCCTTGCTTTATCACAGCCGATAGCGGTTAGTGTATCACTTGCATGTCTCTTATGGCTTGAGCAGGCGCTTCCCGATGATACGTAAATCCCCCTGTCCTCAAGCGTATGGAGCATTACCTCGCTCCTGATTCCCATGAATGATACATTCAAAATATGCGGTGACGTTTTGCTTGATATATCGCCGTTTATAACAGCCCTGTCTATCTCCTTAAGGCCATCTATAAAATGCTCCTTAACCCTTCGCATATTCTCTGTATTTTCAGCAAGATTATCATACATTTTTTTTGCTGCTATAGCAAGTCCGGCAATTCCCGGGACATTGTCCGTACCTGATCTCATGCCGTTTTGCTGACCTCCTCCGTAAATAAGAGGAAGAATCCTTATCTTATCTGAAATATACAAAAATCCGGTTCCCTTAGGTCCATGGATTTTATGTCCCGAAACCGAAAGCATATCTATACCCAGTTGCTTTGGTATTATCTTGAATTTACCGAAGGCCTGAATCGCATCTACATGAAAAATAATATCATTTTTCTTCTTTTTAATGATATCGGAAATTTCCTTTATAGGCTGAACCGTGCCGATTTCATTATTTACCATCATAATTGAAATCAATATAGTATCGTCGTTTATTGCTTCCTCAAGCGCATCAAGCCTGATATAGCCATTCTTATCCGTACCTATTGTAACTATTTCATACCCAAGCTTTGAAAGATAGTTAAGCGGTGATGATACCGATGCATGCTCGATTTTTGAGGTAATGATACGTTTTCCTTTTCGCTTTGCAGCCTCTGCCGCACCTATCAGTGCCCAGTTGTTTGATTCGGTTCCGCCTGAAGTAAAATAAATTTCCTTTTCATTAGCCTTTAAAATTGCTGCTATCGTTTTGGCACTGTCCCTGACAATTCTTTCAGCCTCAACGCCCTTATTGTGCATTGACGAAGGATTGCCGAATTCTGTGCACATAACCTCCCTGACCTTATCCGCAACTGACGGATAAGCCCAGGTTGTAGCAGCATGATCCAGATATATTTCCATGTCTTTTTCCTTAATCTTCAAGAACATATGTCAGCATCGAAAGCACCGCCATACCCGCTGTTTCAGTTCTTAATATTCTTTTTCCGAGAGTTACGGAGCTTATCCCTTCATTAACGGCAGCCTCTATTTCCTCGGATTCAAAGCCGCCCTCGGGTCCTATGATGATTCCTATAGAATCGCCACTGTTTATTTCTTCAAAAAGCTCTCTTGTTTTTTTCATTCCATCTTCATTTTCATATGGAATAAACGAATGTGTTTTTGAAGCTGCTGATTTTATTGCATTGTTGAGTTTTATAGGTTCATAAACCTTAGGCTCAATAAGTCTTTTAGACTGTTTAGCCGCAGCAGCTGCAATAGAATTCCATCTTGATATTCTTGATGTCTTTTTCTTTTCATCAAGCTTTGCTATGCATCTTGCCGATTCAACAGGAACGATCTCATATACACCAAGCTCAACCGCCTTTTGAATTATAAGCTCCATCTTGTCCTTTTTAGGCATGCATTGATACAGAGTTATCCTGCAGGGCAGCTCCTTTCCGGGCTTTGTGGCATCTGCAACCGATGCAATGATCTCATCGTCTGCAAATTCATCTATTATACATTCGTACTCCCATTCATCGCCGCAGGAAAGATAAATACTGTCACCCTTTTTCATACGAAGTACATTTTTGATATGATGCGCATCCTCGCCGATTATATGGGCCTTTCCGTCAGATATCTGTTCCTTATCTACAAAAAATCTGTACATTTTTCTCCTTTATTTGCGTGCCGTAACAGATACCCATTCTCCCTTTGATGTAACCTCTTCTATCTTGAAGCCGGCATTTACAAGTGCATCCGTAACTTCCTTTTCCTTGATATCAAGAATTCCGGATGTTATAAGGATTCCGTCATTTTTCAGATGCTTTATTATCTGCGGTGCAAGAGGAATCAAGACATCCGCTAAAATGTTTGCCGTTGCAATATCATATTTGTCACATCCGACCTTATCCTGTACTTCCTTGTCATCTATTATATTTCCAAGTATAAGCGAAAGGGATTTTTCATCTATATCGTTTGTTTCTTTATTTTCCTTTACGGCATTTACTGTACACGGATCAAGATCTGTTCCGACTGCATTTTTTGCACCAAGCTTTAACGCAACAATGCTCAATATGCCGCTTCCGGTTCCGACGTCTAATATTTCATCGCCGTCCTTCACATATTTTTTGAGCTGCTTAATGCAAAGCTGCGTTGTCTCGTGCATTCCCGTTCCAAAGGCTGTGCCGGGATCAATATGAAGTATCATCTTGTCCTCGTCACCTTTTGGAACCTCTTCCCATGAGGGCACAATAAGGATATCATCAACATAAAAATGATGGAAATATTCTTTCCAGTTATTTATCCAGTCCTTATCCTCTGTCTGCGATTTGGTTATAACGGCTTCACCGATATCTGTAAATGTTCGAAGCTCCTCAAGCTCAGCTCTTGCCGCCTCAAGTACAGCCTCATTGTCCTCCTCGGGGTCCATATAAAAATGCATATAAGCAATATTGTCATCCGGCAAAAAGCTTGGAGCAATGTCAACAAACATCTGGCTCATCTCTTCCTCTGTAAGAGGCCTCTTATCTTCGATTTCTACGCCCTGTACTCCAACCTCTGCAAGTGTTGCTGATACAATATCTTCAGCATCTGCATTTATCTTTAATGTATATTTATTCCACTTCATTTATTAATCCCTTTCGAAAAATTTTCTTTTTTTCTTGGGCTCTTTATATGGCTGTCCGTTGCACGAAGCCTCAAACGCTTTAAGAATATCCTTCTGATCGGCTGTAAGCTTTGTCGGAACCTCAACAATAAGCTTTACAAAAAGATCTCCCTTTATATTTTCATTTCTTACCGAAGGCATACCCTTGCCTCTTAGTCTTATCTGTGTATCTGTCTGCGTTCCGGCTTTTACATTGTAGATTTCATCTCCGTAAGGAGTTGTTATCGTTATATCTCCGCCAAGCGCTGCTGTAGGATAAGAAATATATTTTACGCTGTAAAGGTCTGATCCGTTTCTCTGATACTGTGGATTTTCCGTAACATAGATTTCAACCAGAAGATCTCCTCTTGGTCCTCCGTTTATTCCGGGTTCTCCGTTTTCTCTTACTCTGATACTCTGTCCGCTGTCAATACCTGCAGGAACAGATACCTCGATCTGCTTTTTGGTTGAAATAAATCCCGTTCCTCTGCAATCGTTACATTTTTCCTTTATGATCTTTCCGGTACCGTTGCACTGCGGACATGTGGTTACCTGACGTACTGCGCCAAATAATGACTGCTGAACCATTGTAACCTGTCCTGTACCGTTACACTTAGAGCAGGTCTCCGGTGATGTTCCCTTCTTTGCTCCGCTTCCGTTACAGGTCTTGCATGTATCCTTGTAGCTTAATTCAATTTTTTTCTTGCATCCTGTGACAGCCTCTTCAAATGTTATATGAAGTCTTGCTCTTAAATTTGCGCCTCTTGCAGGTGCATTTGCTGCTCGTCTGCTTCCTCTTCCGCCTCCAAAAAGGTCTCCGAATATATCTCCGAATATATCTCCTGAGAAATCAAAACCGCCAAAGCCTCCGAAGCCTCCGTCGCCGGCTCCGCCATTTTCAAATGCAGCATGACCAAACTGATCATACATTTTTCGTTTTTCGGCATCACTTAATATAGAATAAGCCTCTGTTGCTTCTTTGAATTTTGCTTCAGCTTCCTTATCACCTGGGTTCATATCCGGATGGTACTTCTTTGCCAGCTGACGATATGCTTTTTTGAGCTCGGCATCACTTGCGGTTTTGCTGACACCGAGAACCTCATAATAGTCTCTTTTCTGATCTGCCACCGTTCTTTCTTCCTTCCGTTTATACTGTCTTGAGGGACTGACGCCTTTAAAGCATCAGTCCCTCTGTATTGTATTCTAAAAATTATTTTAATGATATCATATGATGTTTGATTCAAAAGTGCTTTTCACCTTTTGTCTCTGGCATCATCTTGTTGCATTAAAGCTCTTTAAAATCAGCATCAACAACATCATCATTTGAGCTGCTGCTCTGGCTAGACTGATCTGCCTGGCCTGCCTGAGCCTGTCCTGCATTCTGCTGCATATTTTCATACATCTTTGTGAAGAGTGTATTTGCACTCTGCATAAGTTTTTCTTTGCCGGCCTTTATTTCTTCAACCTGCTCGTCTGTCATGCTGTCAACAGGTGCCTTTGCAAGTACATCCTTTAAGGAATTGAGGTCAGCCTCAAGTGCTGATTTCTCATCTGCGGAAATCTTGTCTCCTGACTCCTTAAGCGCATTTTCAACCTGGAATACCATTGAATCCGCTTCATTTCTTGCATCGATTGCTTCTTTTTTCTTCTTATCCTGAGCTTCAAACTCAGCAGCCTCTTTAACTGCCTTATTGATATCGTCCTCAGACATGTTTGATCCTGCAGTAATTGTAATATGCTGCTCTTTTCCTGTTCCAAGGTCCTTAGCAGAAACATTTACAATACCGTTTGCATCGATATCAAATGTAACCTCAATCTGCGGTACACCACGTCTTGCCGGCGGGATTCCGTCAAGTCTGAACTGACCAAGTGATTTATTATCCTTGGCAAACTGACGCTCACCCTGTACAACGTTGATATCAACTGCTGTCTGATTGTCAGCTGCGGTTGAGAAGATCTGGCTCTTCTTTGTCGGTATAGTTGTATTTCTGTCAATAAGGTGTGTAGCAACACCACCCATTGTCTCGATTGAAAGTGTAAGAGGTGTTACATCAAGAAGAAGGATATCTCCTGCACCTGCATCTCCTGCAAGCTTTCCTCCTTGGACAGAAGCACCGAGTGCTACACACTCATCAGGATTGAGTGATTTGCTCGGCTCATGTCCTGTAAGCTGTTTAACCTTATCCTGAACAGCCGGAATACGTGTTGATCCGCCTACAAGAAGAACCTTTCCAAGCTCGGATGCACTAAGTCCTGCATCGCTCAATGCTTTGTTAACAGGCTCTACTGTCTTTTCAACAAGATCATGTGTAAGCTCATCGAATTTAGCCTTTGTGAGGTTCATATCGAAATGCTTAGGTCCTTCATTTGTAGCTGTAATAAACGGAAGGTTGATATTTGTAGTTGAAGCACTTGAAAGTTCCTTTTTAGCCTTTTCAGCTGCTTCCTTGATTCTCTGCATAGCCATCTTATCGCCTGAGAGATCTACACCTTCTGTCTTTTTGAATTCGCTTACCATATAATCAACAATTCTCTGGTCGAAATCATCTCCGCCGAGTCTGTTGTTTCCTGCTGTAGCAAGAACCTCGATAACGCCATCTCCGATTTCAATGATAGATACATCGAATGTACCGCCACCTAAATCGTATACCATTATCTTCTGTTCTTTTTCGTTGTCAAGTCCATAAGCAAGTGCTGCTGCTGTAGGCTCGTTGATAATACGCTTTACATCAAGTCCTGCAATCTTTCCTGCATCCTTTGTTGCCTGACGCTGTGCATCATTGAAGTATGCCGGAACAGTTATAACTGCTTCTGTAACCTTTTCGCCAAGATAATTTTCAGCATCACTTTTAAGCTTCTGAAGTATCATAGCTGAAATTTCCTGCGGTGTATAGTTCTTTCCGTCAATAGTCACCTTATAATCGGTACCCATCTCTCTCTTAATAGAAGAAATAGTCTTATCTGCATTTGTTACTGCCTGACGTTTTGCAGGCTCACCTACAAGACGCTCACCTGTCTTTGTAAATGCTACTATAGAAGGTGTTGTTCTGCTTCCTTCTGCATTTGCTATAACGGTAGGCTTTCCACCTTCCATAACAGCTACACAGCTGTTTGTTGTTCCTAAGTCAATTCCTATAATTTTGCTCATTGTTTTTTCCTCCTCGATTATATGATCGGATCTGTAATCCTGAAGTATTTAATTTATTATTTTAATTTGCTACCTTTACCATGCTGTGTCTTACAACCTGATCCTTGAATTTATATCCTTTTTGGAATTCCTCGGCCACCACATTTTCGCCTAGGTTTTCATCCTCAATATGCATTACAGCATTGTGAAGATTAGGATCAAATTCATTTCCTACAGATTCTATCGTTGTAACACCGATATCCGTAAGCATTGTTGTAAGCTGCTTGTAAATCTTGTCTATACCCTCCGCAAACGGATCCGAAAGATCTGCATCTGCAAGTCCTCTTTCAAAGTTATCAACTATAGGAAGCAGCTTTTCAATTACATCCCTTGCTCCTACGATATAGTTGGCGGCTTTTTCCTTTTCTGTTCGTTTGCGGTAGTTATCGAACTCGGCCATCTGCCTTGTGAGCTTATCTGTAAGCTCCTCTATTTTTTCATCCTTTTTATCCTTTTTTTCTTTCTTTCGTCCGAAAATTTTCTTTTCTTTATTTTCCTTTTTGTCTTCTGATTTGGTATCCTGCTTTTCTTCTGCCTCCTCACCGGACTCCTGCTCCTTGCATTCCTCCTGTGTTTCCTCGCAGCTTACTTCTTCTTCGGTGATATCCTCTTCAGGAGCCTCAACCTCTTTTGTTTCTTCATTTGTAGGCATTGCATTTCTCCCTTATTTTCTATTCATCATTATGTTTAAAAATCGCATCAAGTTGATTTTGCAGGGTTTTAAGATTATCGACAACATTTGCATAATCCATTCTCTTCGGTCCTATAATTCCTATTGTTCCTCTAAGTCCCCTTCCAAGATCATAATTTGCCGTAACAACCGAACAGTCCTTCATGTTTGACATCGGTGATTCCTGGCCTATATAAACCTGAATGCTGTTGCCGTTTTCATCCTCTTCCTCAATGCTGTTTTCCATCAGCAGCTCCGCAAGCTCGTTTTTTTCTTCGAATATAGATATAAGCTCGCTTGCCTTACTTGAATCGGATAGCTCAGGATATTTAAAAATATTGTTGGCCCCGCTTGTATATACCGGCATTTCCTCATGATCAACCTGGATCGTATCCGCAACCGCATCCACTACAGAGCTGATAACCGCACTATGGATTCCTGCCTGCTGCTTCATAAGGCTTATCATATCAAGATTGATTTCGCCTATTGTCTTGCCGTTCATCTGAGTGTTTAGCAGAAGGTTTAGCTTAAGGAGCGACTCCTCGTCTATCGGTTCATCTATATCTATTATCTTATTCTTAACCAATTTGCCCTCTGCAACCACAACTGCCAAAAGCTGCAGCTCGTTCACTCTTGAAAGCTGTATAAATCTAAGCCGTGCCTGATGATAAGCCGGTCCTGTTATCATAGTTGCATAATTTGTATTGCTGGCCAAAACCTTTACAACCTGTTTAAGCATCTTTTCAAGCTTATCGGTTTTGTTTATCATCATTTCCTTTATATCGGCAACCTCCTGATCCTTTGTCTTGATAAGCTCATCTACATATAATCTGTAGCCCTTATCCGACGGAATACGACCTGCCGATGTATGCGGCTGTACTATGTATCCCATCTCCTCAAGATCCGACATTTCGTTTCTGATCGTTGCCGAGCTTAAATTGAGGTCTGTATATTTTGAAATAGTCCTTGATCCGACCGGTTCTCCGGTTTCGAGGTATGTCTGAATGATCGCTGTTAAAATCGTTCGTTTTCTACCATCAAGTTCCACTTTTCATTCCTCCTTTAAGCTTTTCTTGTTAGCACTCAAGTATTTGGAGTGCTAACATCTAGGTATAATGTAGCACCACCCCTGCAATTTGTCAACAAATATTTTGAGGATTACGGAAGCGCAACATGCGAAGCGATACGGTACTGATCATGATAAAATTCTCAAAGTATCTTATAAAATAAAAATAAAGAGGCTGCTGCACATTTATCGGCACAGCGCCTCCTGTAATTTTCTTAATATTGAAGCAAAGCTTTATATTGCTCTGCCAGCTTTTTCATTTCTATCGCATTTTCTCTTACTGCTTCTGTGATCCTTGCGCCTCCAAGTATTCTTGCAAGCTCGTTAATTTCCTCGTCTGCGTTAAGCCTTCTTACATTTGTGGTTGTCTTATCGTTTGCAACATTTTTTTCTATCAGATAATGGCTGTCTGCCATTGCTGCTATCTGCGCAAGATGTGTTACACATAAGATCTGATGACCAAAGGCTATAGAAGCCATCTTTTCTGATACTCTTTGTGCGGTTCTTCCGCTTATTCCGCTGTCTATTTCATCAAATATCAGAGTACCTGTATTTTCCTCATCTGCAAGTATATTTCTTATAGCAAGCATTATTCTTGACAATTCACCGCCTGAAGCTACCTTAGACAGCTCTCTTACAGGCTCTCCCGGATTTGCCGATATCATTATCTCGATATCATCTGTTCCGTTTCTTCTATATATATCTGTTTTTTTGAAGCTTATCTCTATCCTTGTCTTTGCAAAATTAAGCTCCTCAAGCTGTTTTTTTATAGCCTCTGCAAATTTTACCGCCGATTTTTTTCTGACATCGGAAAGCTCACTGCATGCAACCTGAAGCTCCATTTCTGTTTTTTCCAGAAGTGTCCTTGTTTTTTCCCTGTCCTCATCATAATTTTCAAGAAACTCAAGTCTCTTTTGTGATTTTTCCTGGTATTCGTATATTTTCTTTACTGAATTTCCGTATTTAGCCTCAAGATTTCTTATTTTATCGAGTCTTGACTCTATTTCATCAAATTCCCTCTCCGAAAAGCTGCATTCGTCAAGGTAATCCGCTGCCTGCCTGTTTATATCTCCCAATATAGATTCAACATCCGTTAATGATTCCTCTATATCCGCTAATGTCTCGTCATAATCCGATATAGAAGAAATTTCCTGAATTGCTCTGCCTATGAAATCGCCTGCTCCGTTCTCATATCCGGTAAGCCTATGTACCTCGCTTAGAGATTCCATAATATTTCTTGCATTCTTAATAATTCTGTATCTTTTTTCTAATTCCTCCTCTTCGCCCTCTTCGGGTGCTGCTTCCTCTATTTCTTCTATTTCATATTCAAGCATTGATTTTTCACGAAGTCTTGCATCCTCATCCATTGTGAATTTTTCATATTCACTCAATGTCCTTTTGTATGCATCGTATTTGTCCGACACTATCTCCTTAAGCGGAAGGATTTCCTTTCCTGCATAGCTGTCGAGCATTCTAAGCTGCTTGTCACTCTTTAACAGGATCTGATTTTCTCTTTGTCCGTGAATATTAATAAGCTGACCTGCGATCTCCTTAAGCGCTGCGGCCGTACATGATTCTCCGTTAATTCTTGAAACTGTTCTTCCGTTGGAAAATTTCCTTGAGATAATTATTGTTCTATCCTCTATGTCATAACCCTTATCTTTAAGCTCATCGACAATTTGATCATCATCTGCCGTAAAAACCATCTCAACAAGTGCACTGTCTTCGCCGTTTCTTATCATGTCGGCAGAAAATTTTCCGCCAAGCGTAATATCAACCGCTCCGAGCAACAGAGACTTTCCGGCTCCGGTCTCACCGGTTATAACATTCAAGCCCCTTCCAAACTCCATATTCACTTCTTCTATAAGTGCTATATTTTTTACATGAAGCTCATTAAGCATCCATTTCCTCCTTAGCCCGATATAATCTTTTTAAGATTGTTCATAACCTGCTCGGCCGCAATCGGGGTCTTTATAGCAAGAAATATAGTATTATCTCCTGCAATGCTGCCAACAACATCCTTCCATTCAAGATCATCTAAGGCTGCGGCTGCAGCCATTGCCATTCCGGATTCGGTTTTTACAACAAGAAGGTTTCCTGCTGTTTCGACTGATACTACTGCATCCTTTAAGGTTCTGAGATATTTTTCATCGGCCCCGTTCTTCTGTCCGTGGAGCACCATATACCTTACTGTTCCCTTTTCCGTTGCAACCTTTGTAAGCTTAAGTTCCTTTATATCTCTTGAAATAGTTGCCTGTGTAGCTACAAAGCCCTTTTCATTTAATTTTTTTACAAGCTCTTCCTGTGTTTCAAAATCATGCTCTTTGATCAATTTTAAAATTTCGGCATGTCTGGCAATCTTCATGGCATTTCTCCGTAATCTGTAAAATGCGGTTATACAGTCTCTGCGATAAAATCATATAAAAGCAGTCCTCTATATTAATTCATTTTCTGGCTAAGCACATCCATAAAGCTGTTATCAAATATCTTCAGCATTTTGACGTCTATTTCCGAACGTGAAATTTCCACACTGTCACCGCTCTTTATATAGGCCAGATTCTTTCCGTCAAATGAAACAGCCGCCTTTGTATCATGTCCGTATCGGCCCTTTCCAAGTTCTATTGTAATCTTATTTTCCGACGGTACTATAACGCTTCGGTTTATCATTGTATGCGGTGCAAGCGGAGTTATCAAAAACAATGAGGCCTGCGGTGATACTATAGGTCCGCCCGCAGAAAGAGAATATCCTGTAGATCCTGTAGGCGATGAAACAATAACGCCATCGGTAAAATATGAATTAAGATGTGCTCCGTCAACATAATTTTTAATGTTGATCATTTTATAATTGTATGATTTGGTTACAAAAATATCATTAAGCGCGGTATCCGTAAGAATAGGCTTGTTTTCTCTGTATATCGTTCCCTTAAGCATCATTCTCGGCTCAATCTTATAATGGTCCTCAAGCAGTGCGTCAAGGGCCTCTCTAAAATTGTCTTTGGTTATCTCTGCAAGATAGCCGAGATTTCCTATATTCATTCCGACAATCGGAATCTGCCTTTTGACGGTATCTCTTGCAATCTGAAGAATGGTTCCGTCTCCCCCAAGAACAATGATTCCCTCTACATCACTTGGAATTATATCGGAATTTATATATTCTGTTTTGTCCGGGTTGTTTTCGTCAATATCACATGGAGCAAATCTGCATTTCCCGCCATGGATCTCCAGATACTCGATTACGCTTTTTGCTATAGAATAATCTCTGTCCTTTATCGGATTTGTTATTACAAAAAAACTTTTCATTATTTATCCAATTCTTTATGCGAATTTTCTACGGTATCGTTAATGAGCCTGTCCCAGTTTTCAATGGATTTATCATCCAACGGCTCGGATTTATTTTGTTCTTTTAATAAATATAAAAGATATTCTATATTTCCCTCAGGTCCCTTTACAGGAGAAAAATCAAGTCCTGCAGGCTTAAATCCTATCTCACTTGCAAATGCAACCACACTTTTTATAACATCCGTGTGAACCTTCGGATCTCTGACCACACCCTTTTTGCCAACCTTCTCGCGTCCGGCTTCAAACTGTGGTTTGATAAGAGCTGTTACCTCTCCCTTAGTCTCCAAAAGCTCATATACAACCGGCAGAACCTTTGTAAGTGATATAAATGATACATCTATAGAAACAAAGCTTGGTCTTTCATCGATATCCTTTACTTCAAGATATCTTATATTGGTTTTCTCCATACAGACAACTCTCGGATCATTTCTCAATTTCCAGTCAAGCTGCCCGTAACCCACATCTACAGAATATACCTTCACCGCTCCGTTTTGAAGCATACAGTCCGTAAAGCCGCCTGTAGAGCTTCCGACATCCATGCATACACGCGTTCCAAGCTTCAATTCAAATACTTTGACAGCCTTTTCAAGCTTCAAGCCGCCACGGCTTACATATGGCATAGGCTTTCCCTTAAGTGTTATTTTTACATCATCCTTAAAGGTTGTACCGGGCTTATCCTCTCTTTGTCCGTTTACAAGGACAATGCCCTCCATTATCATGGTTTTAGCCTTTTCTCTTGATGCGGCAAGTCCGCTTTTCACAAGCAATATATCCAGTCTTTCCTTCATAAAATTCCTTACAATAATTCCGATATTCCGGCAATAACGCTGTCCGCATCAATACCGGTATTTTTTCTTTGCTGTGCGGCTGTTCCGTGTGATACAAAAACATCATCAACAGCTGCGATATAAACACGTGTATCTAAATTGTTTCTCGAAACAGCTTCAAGTACCTTTTCTCCGAATCCGCCGTTTTTTACGTTTTCTTCTATTGTAACAAAAAGCTTATGCTTACCTGACAATTCAATCAAAAGCTGTTCATCGATCGGCTTAACAAAACGCATATTTACGACTGTTGCGTTTATCCCCAAGCCTTCCAGTCCCTTTGCTGTCTCAAGCGCGGTTTCGATTGCTGCACCAATGGCAAGAATCGCAACATTTGTTCCTTTTTGTATGATTTCTGCCTTTCCGAGTTCGATTTTTTGATCAAACTCGAAAAGACCCGTAAAGGCATTTCCTCTTGGATATCTTATTGCTACAGGGCCCTCAGCATTTATTGCGAACTCCAGCATCCTTCCAAGCTCATTTGCATTTTTAGGTGCCATGACAGTCATATTCGGAAGCATAGACAAATATGAAAGATCAAACAGACCCTGATGAGATTTTCCATCCTCTCCTACCATTCCGGCCCTGTCGACAGCAAATATCGCATGTACGTTCTGCATGCATATATCAGTAAGCAGCTGGTCAAAGCCCCTTTGCAAAAATGCAGAATATATCGCCGCAACTGGGATCATTCCTCCAAGTGCAAGTGAAGCCGCAAATGTAACCGCATGTCCCTCTGCTATACCGACATCAAATGTTCTGTCCGGAAACTTCATATCAAATTTTCCAAGTCCTGTTCCATCCTTCATAGAAGCGGTTACAGCAACAATTTTTTTATTTTCTGAAGCAAGCTCACACAGTTTTTCTGAGAACACATCTGCATATGTAATTTCATGCTTTTTTATTGTATCTCCCGTCTTTATATCAAACGGAGAAATGCCATGAAATTTAGCCGGATTATTAAATGCAGGCTTGTAGCCTTTTCCTTTTTCGGTTATCACGTGGACTATAACAGGTCCGGGTACTCTTTTTGCATCTCTTAAATTTTTAATAAGCTGTCTGATATTATGTCCGTCAATCGGTCCTAAATATGTGATACCCATATTTTCAAATAGCATTCCGGGTATAAACAGCTGCTTAAGGCTGTTTTTTGTCTTTTTTATCTTTTCAACAAGCTTATCGCCTATGCCCGGAATATTTTTCAGCGCACTGCTTACATCATCCTTTAATTCGTTGTAATGATTAGATGTCCTGATTTCACTTAGATAATCAGCCATTCCGCCAATACTTTTTGAAATAGACATTTCATTATCATTCAAAACTATAACAAAATTGCTCTTAAGCATTGCTGCATTGTTGAGCGCTTCATATGCCATACCGCCTGTTAGGGCTCCGTCTCCTATAACCGATACAACATTATAATCATCATCTGACAGCTCTCTTGCCCTAACATATCCGACTCCTGCGGATATTGAGTTAGAGCTGTGCCCGGTATCAAAGGAGTCACACGGACTTTCATCTCTTCTCGGAAAGCCGCTTATGCCGCCTTCTTTTCTGAGGCAGGCAAACTCATCTTTTCTTCCTGTAAGGATCTTATGCGTATAGGACTGATGTCCAACGTCCCAGATAATTTTATCCTTTGGAAGATCATAGACTCTGTGAAGTGCAATAGTAAGCTCAACAACTCCGAGATTTGATGCCAGATGTCCTCCTGTTTTGCTGACGCTTTCTATCATGAATCTTCTTATTTCCGCAGCCAGTCTGTAAAGTCTGTCTTCTTTTATATCTTTAATATCATTTGGTTCGTTTATCAGTTCAAGCACAACTTTTCACCTTATTTTTTTCGTAATGCGAGATACGAAAGCATGCTTCTTAAAAATTCAGTGTCCCCGGGAATGTCCTTTAGCATCTCTATCGCCTCTTTTGTAAGCGCGTCTACCTTTTTTGCCGCTTCTTCAACTCCAAGTATATTTACGTAGGTTTCCTTTTGATTCTTTATATCAGAGAAAACCGATTTGCCCATTGACTGAGTGGTTCCTATGACATCAAGGATGTCATCCTGTATCTGAAAGGCAAGACCGATCCTGTTTCCGATATTTTCAAGCACCAAAAGCTTCTCATCCTTGGCACCTGCCAGTGCGGCACCTGTCATCATAGCTGCTTCTATAAGAGCAGCTGTCTTCTTCTCATAAATATAATTTAAGACCTCAAGCTCGTCACCTTTTATGCCTTTTTTTTCGGATTCTACATCAACATCCTGTCCGCCAAGCATCCCATGGTATCCTGATTTTTCAGCAAGTATCTTTGCAGCTCTTAATGCATATTCTTTGTTTTCTGCCCTTGAAATTCCTTCTATGAGCACCTCATAGGCATAATTTAAAAGTGCATCGCCCGCAAGGATTCCAAGTGCCTCTCCATACTGCGCATGTGTTGTTTTTTTGCCTCTTCTAAAGAGATCATTATCAATTGCCGGCAAATCATCATGAACAAGAGATGCTGTATGAATAAATTCCATTGCTGCCTGAAACGGTGCGATTTCATTTTTTGTTCCGTCAAACAGCTTGTAGCATTCGCCCATGAGTATCGGCCTTACTCTCTTGCCGCCGGCAAGTACACTGTATTTCATTGCTTCAAGCAATTCACCCGGAGAATTTTTTATGCTTGGAAGCCATTCATCTATAGCCTGATTTGCAAGCTTAGTGCGTAAATCCAGTTCTCTTTCAAAATTCATAGTTTGTCTCCTGACAGTTTAGGATTAAAATCATTCAAATTCCTTTAAATCCCCGTTTGAATCAAGGATTTGAATATTTTTTTCTACCGTATCTATTTTTTTACCGCAAAGCTTTACGATATCTATTCCTTCTTTATAAAGAGAATACATTTCATCGAGAGTCAGTTCTCCCTTTTCCATTTTTGAAGTAATTTCCTCAAGTCTCGAAAATCCTTCTTCAAGCGTCATCTCTTTCATATCGCATTCTCCTTGGTATGTATTTCTTCTACTTTTGCATCTATAATGCCATCACTTAAAAAAATCTCAAGCATATCATTTTTCTTAATATCATTTACTGATTTAAGTGTTTTTCCCTCTTCTATACTTATATATGAAAAGCCTGCAGTCAGCCTTTTAAGCGGAGATAAATCCTCAAGCCTTGAGCAAAGCATCTTTAGAATGTGCTTCTTGTCCATTAATATAAGCTTCTCTTGATTTTTCAATATCGAATCATATCTTTCAAGCTTATCTCGATATCTTGAAATAATATTTACCTGACTTTTCAATATTGAATTGTATTTTTCGAGCTTTTCTCTGTATCCTGAAATAGCATTTATCTGACTTTTCAATATTGAATTGTATTTTTCGAGCTTTTCTCTGTATCTTAAAACTATATTTGAGGGCTTATATATATCAAGCTTCTTTTGATATTGTTCGTTTTTCAATCTAAACATCTCAATATAATGCCTTGCATCAAACACAAGCCTGTCAGAAAAGGTATTTAATTTATCTATGGTTTCAAATATATCATCGACGGCAAGCTCAGCCGCTGCAGACGGCGTCGGTGCCCGAAGATCTGCCACAAAATCCGTGATAGTAAAATCCGTTTCGTGTCCGACAGCCGAAATAACAGGTGTCCTGCAATAAAATACAGCCCTTGCCACACATTCCTCATTGAAGGCCCAAAGATCTTCTATTGATCCGCCGCCTCTTCCTACAATGATCACATCTGTATTCAGCTTATCCAGTGCTTCTATTCCTTTTACTATACTTTCCTTTGAACCCTTTCCCTGTACAAGTGCCGGATAAAGTATAATCCTGATACCGGGATTTCTGCGCTTTGATATATTCTGTATATCTCTGATGGCTGCTCCCGTAGGTGCAGTAACTACACCTAATGTTCTTACATGCCTTGGAATGGGCTTCTTATATTCAGAAGCAAACATTCCCATTTCCTCAAGCTCTTTTTTTAATGCAAGAAATTTTTCATACAGATCGCCTGTTCCTGCTTTTGAAATTTTCTTTGCATAAAGCTGATAGCTTCCTGTTTTTTCATAGGCACCTATTGAACCGGAGACAACTACCTTGTCACCGTTTCGCATAGAAAAAGTCAGACCTGCTCTGCTTCCGGCGAACATCACACAGCTTATTGCCGCGCTTTCATCCTTTAAGGTGAAATATATATGCCCGCTTGAGTGATATTTGCAGTTGCTGACTTCTCCCTGAACCTGTAAATTGCCCAGAAAAAAATCCTGGTCAATCATATTTTTAATGTATTTGTTAATCTGATGGACTGAATATATGCTGCCCAAAGATTATGCCCTCTTCTCTTTTACTATCTTTGCAAGAATTCCGTTTACAAACGATCCGGAATCCTCTCCTCCGAATTTCTTTGCAAGCTCAACTGCCTCATTTAATGCAACATTTACAGGAATAGTATCATCGAATAGTGCCTCATAAACTCCCAGCCTTATTATCGACAGCTCTACCTTTCCCATGCGGCTTAGCTTCCATCCCTTTGAAGCTTCTTCAATTATGATGTCCAGATCAGAAAGCTTTTCTTTTATATGCGCATATTTCTGATTGATGGTATCTACATCCTCCCTGCAAGGCTCCTGTTCCTTAAGCAGCTGCTTAGCATCCGAGCCTGCTCCCTCAAAATAGATTTCCATCTGGTTTTTCATTTCATCTTCGCTGTTAAATTCAGACATATAAAGCAATTTAAAAATTGCTTCTCTTATTGTCCTTCTTGACATTCTTAAAACAGCATTATCTTGAATTTCCGACATTTTATTCCTCTTCTTCAACCGGTGCTTTTATTTTTTTAGGCTTCGGGTTCTTTTCGACCTTTACGTCTGAAATGCTGATGTTGACGCTTTCGACTGTAAGTCCGGTCATATTTTCAAGAACATCCTTTACTCTTTCCTGAACCTTTCTCGTTGTTTCGGGAAGGTTGTATCCGTATTTAATGTTAAGAACCATCTGAACAGTTATAACATTATTTTCTTTCATATATATTCTTACACACTTTGAAAGGGAATTCATTGTAAATCTTGTTATCTGATTTGCCTCGATATCGCCCTTCATGGATGCGATACCCTTAACCTCCATTGCTGCAAGTCCGGCTATTGTACAGATGACATGATCTGAAATTACAACTGTTCCGACATTGTTATCATCATATATTGTATAAACGTTCTTTTTATCTGCCATAACGTGTCTCCTTTTGGAAATTGTTAAACTGTAAATTCGAATCTTCCTTTTGACCTTAGTGTTTTTATCTTACCATTATTTTTAATAAAATTCCACATATTTGTACTAATGATAAGAGCCGGAGCAAGCAATACTCCGGCTTCATATTAATTTCTGCTGAATTCTGCCAGCCTAAGCTGCGGATTTCTGTCCAGTGTCATATTTACGCTCCATGGATTGACAAATAAAAGAAGCGGATTGCCCTTAAGATCTCTTACCTTCTTCATATCTGATGTTCCTGTCAGCTTATCGAAATCAACCTCATCCTTGTTTTCTATCCATCTGATATGCTCATACGGAAGCTCATCCAGACGGATTTCTACATTATATTCATTATTCAATCGATATTTCAAAACATCAAACTGAAGCACACCTACTACGCCGACAATTATTTCTTCCATTCCGCCCTTTTCCTGGAATATCTGTATAGCACCCTCCTGAGCTATCTGATTTATTCCCTTGACAAACTGCTTCCTCTTCATTGTATCAAGCTGTGCTACTCTGGCAAAATGCTCAGGTGCAAATGTAGGAATTCCTTCAAATGCAAATTTGCGTCCCGGAGAGCATATCGTATCTCCTATAGCGAATACGCCCGGATCAAAAACACCTATGATATCTCCTGCGTATGCCTCGTCTACGACGTGTCTGTCATCAGCCATCATCTGCTGTGGCTGAAGAAGTCTCATCTTTTTTTCTCCCTGAACATGATAGACCTCCTTGTCGGCATCAAATTTGCCTGATGCTATACGCATAAAAGCAATCCTGTCTCTGTGGTGCTTATTCATATTAGCCTGTATTTTAAATACAAAGGCTGAAAAATCACTTGAAAACGGATCTATAAGTCCCTCATTTGACATACGCGGAAGCGGTGTGGTCGTCATATCCAGGAAATGCTGAAGGAAGGTTTCCACTCCGAAATTAGTAAGTGCAGACCCGAAAAATACAGGCGAAAGCTCTCCTCTTTGGACTGCGTCTATATCAAACTCGGCTGCCGCCCCGTCAAGAAGCATTATTTCATCCTCAAGCTGCTCCTTTTGCTCTGCAGTAATATAATCAAGTATAGCCGGATCATCAAGTGAAACCTTTGTCTCTATTCCTTCCTTGGTTCCCTTGTTTGTATCAGCATATATCAGAACCTTGTTTTCATTTCTGTCATATACACCCTTAAAGTTTTTTCCGGAGCCTATCGGCCAGTTTATAGGACATGTAGCAATCCCCAGCTCTTTTTCTATTTCGTCCAAAAGATCAAACGTGTCATTTGCATCTCTGTCCATTTTATTGATAAATGTAAAGATAGGGATATGTCTCATAACACAGACCTTGAATAGCTTTCGTGTCTGAGCCTCTACACCCTTACCTCCGTCAATAACCATGACCGCAGAATCCGCTGCCATAAGTGTTCTGTATGTATCCTCCGAGAAATCCTGATGTCCCGGAGTATCCAGAATATTTATACAGCGATTATCATAATTAAACTGGAGAACGGATGATGTAACAGAGATACCTCTTTCCTTTTCTATTTCCATCCAATCGGAAACAGCATGTCTTGCTGTAGCCTTGCCCTTGACAGAGCCTGCAAGGTTTATAGCTCCTCCATATAACAGAAATTTCTCTGTAAGTGTTGTCTTGCCGGCATCCGGATGCGAGATAATTGCAAATGTACGTCTTTTCTCTATTTCTTTTCTTAAATCAGCCACATGAGCCTCCAAATATATTGATGCTATAATTAAATCTCTTATTTATTCACAAGCATTTATATTAACATATGACTTTTTTTGCGTCAAACGTCGGTACATATTTATTTTAACATATAAATCCCGCCGGCTATATATACAACCGACGGGACGTATTTTCTTATAAAGTATCTATAATCATAAACCCAAAGACAAAATCAAACCATCATCTTAGGTGCATTCCAAAGATTGAGCTTTGTTCCGATGCCTTTATCAAGTGCATTTTTATATACCATGCTGCCCCATGCAACATCCTCTGTCGGCATTCCTCCTACGGAATAGATAACGATCTCATCCTCTTTTCTGTGAACCGGAATATTTCCGAGAAGGATATCTCCGAGATCATCGATCTGCTCCGGCTTCATCTTGCCCTCTGCAATAAGATCCTCTACATGAACTGCCGGAATCGGAATAGTGTTGTAAGCATTCGGCTTCATTTCCTCCTCCCATGCCTCATAAAGCATGATATTGTCTGTAACGGTTCTTGCACGATTGATAATAAAATCATCGTCAAAGCGAAGAGCTGCTGTAGATTCGATAATTGCACCCGGCTTTATCCATTCCTCTGCAATATACGGATAAAGTGACGGATCTCCAGTAGGTGATGATGTTGATACGGATACGATATCGGAATCTCTTACCGCCTCCTCTATAGTGTCAACCGCATAAATGTCAAGATATGGATATTCTTTTCTTGCATGGTTTACAAACTTTTCAAGAGAAGCTCTTCCACGTCCCTTAACCTTAACGGTCTTTAACGTAGGACGAACTGCTACGGCTGCCGCAAGAGCTGTTTTGCTCATGACGCCAGGTCCTATAATACCTATTGTTTCAGCATTTTCTCTTGCAAAATATTTAAATCCGACACCCGGTACCGCTCCTGTTCTGTATGCTGAAAGGATATTGGCTGACATAAATGCAAGAGGAGCTCCTGTATCCTTATCATTTAATATAAGCATAAGAATCGAACGAGGCAGACCCTTTTCTTTATTTGCTGCATTTGATCCGTACCATTTCATTCCTGCCATATCAAATTTACCGCCCAGATAAGCAGGCATAGCCATAAATCTTCTGTCAGGTCCGTCTACAGGCATTTCAGGGAATGGTGATTTTTCAGGAAACATTACCATGCTGCCGTGTGAGTTGCCGTTTGCGCCGCCCATTCTGTAATCTCCAACCTTCATAAGCTTGAACATTTCCTCCATGGCGTCAACACATTTTGCCATATCCTTTACACCTGCTGCTATCATATCATCTTCACTTAAATACAAAAAATCAATCTTTGGAAATTCCATTTTTATTCTCCTTTTATTTATTGTTTTTATTGTTATAGTTTTTATGTGCTACCAGATAGAGCGAATTTTCCATCGCCATAACCTCATGCATTGCTATAGGCTTGAACATAGGCTTTTTCAATTTGAATTTACACCACAGTGCCGAATATACAGCTAATATGGCAAAAATAATTCCGTCTATCATATAAATATTCATTCTTACCGCCGGATCACCATCAATATTCCATATCATAAAGATGTTTCCTATTATTCCTATTATAGGAATGATCATCCCCAGCGGAACTCTGAATGTACGCGGTGCCTTCGGAAGACGTCTTCTGAAAATAATAACGTTAATGTTGGCAATGACATATGAAACCATCCAAAATACGATAGCTATCGTGATCATATACGAGAGCGAATCACTTGTTGAAAGCCCTGTTGCATTTACAACGATCATAATTATTCCTATCATTAAAATTCCGACATAATAAGCACCTCTCTTATTCTTCTTAAGAAAGAACTCCGGCATAAGGCCTATCTTTGCCATTCCGGCACACATATATGAAAGAAAGCTTATTGCCGAATTAACCGTACTTATTACAGCAAATATAGAAACAATTATCATCCATATTGAGCCGGCATATCCAAGAAGAGATGTACCATACAGGATATGAGGTGAAGCGCTGTCTGCAAGATCACTCCACAAGCAGAACCTGCCCATTCCGAACACTACAATGATCTGCATCACAAGAATGATCAAAAGACTCAGAACCATTCCGAGAGGCACATTTTTTCTTTCATTTTTTACATTCTTTGAAATAGGGATTACAAATTCACTTCCTATGAATAAGAAGAAAGCGAGCGCTACATAGCCAAATACATCCGAAAATGAACCTGCAATGTTCATTGGCTGATTCACAACCTCACCGGTTCCGATCCCAAGAACTCCTAAAAGTCCCATTGCTACAAGCGAAAATACAAGTCCGTATACAACTATATTTTGTATCTTTGCAAACATGTCTATTCCGACAAGATTTACCGCAATCAAGACAACCAAAAGGATAATACAAAATACACTTGACGGTACTCCTGTATTAAATACCGAGTTGATCGCATTTCCGAACATGGCGCATTCGACAGAGCCTGCAATAGACTGACAGACAATATATCCGCCGACCATAGTAACTATCGTGATAAACGGACCGATTCCCGCAAGTGTATACTGTGCAAGTCCGCCTGTAAGGTTTGGCATAAGAGCATTTAGCTCTGCCATAGAAAGTGCCGTGCATATATTTATCGCACATGCAATGACCATTGCTATAATGAATCCCGTTCCGAGTGCTCCTGCTCCCTGTCCGAGCGACATAAGACAGCTTGTGGCAACTATAAGTCCAACACCTGTTGATATTACACTGGGTAATCCTAATGTTTTTTCATTCATAAACGCCTCCCCAAAACAATCCCTTTAACCTGCGTTATAAGGCATCTGCCCCTTCTTCACCGGTTCTGACACGGATAATATTGGTAAGCTGTGAAACAAATATCTTTCCGTCTCCTATATGGCCTGTGTAGAGCTCCTTTTTTATTGTTTCTATTACTTCGTCAACCTTCTCATCCTCAACAACCACGAAAATTATCTGCTTCGGTAAAAGCTCCATTTCCTTATGCTGTTCTACCTCAAACTCAAAGGTTCCCATCTCTACACCGCAGCCTATTGCTTGGACTACAGTCATTCCGCTTACTCCAAGCTTACTGAGTGCTGCCTTCAGATTGCTCAGTCTGTTCATTGATGTAACGACCTTAATTTCCGAAAATCCCATAATAATCTCCTCCTGATATGTGCTCTTTAATCGAATAAAGAAAGACAATGAGCCTACATTTCTGTAAGACGCCATTGTCTTTTATCTTTGATTTATTCTGTTTTTATAATTTTTTTCTTCAACCAGCTTAAGATATTTTCTCGGAGTTATTCCGGCATATCTTGAAAAATCATGTATAAACTGCGGCTGATCATAATATCCTAGTGAAACAGACAGCTCTGTCATACTTTTAGGTGCTCCGTAATTGAGCATCTCAAGTGCTCTCTGAAATTGGATTATCTTGCAAAAGGTTTTGGGCGAAAAGCCCATTTCCTCGATAAATGCCTTATTGAGATACCGAACCGAATAGCCTGTTTTATGCTCCATCTCCGATACCCTTATCCTGCCGTCTGTCTCATAGACCATACGCTTGACCGACCAGACCATTTCCTGCTTGCCGAACGGCTTCTTTCTATGCTTTTCAGCCTTGGTATTCGCCTCAATAAAAATACGAATTCTTTGATAAAAATCCTTTTCATCATGAAGCTTATCAAGCCATCCTTTATCTCCCGTAAGAACGTCCTCTATCGGAAGCCTTTGTCCCAATACCTCCTTCATCCTGCAGCTTATCAGCTCAGGCTGAACGCCCGGCATAAATCTGATACCGAATACCTCATCCCTTCCTCTCCAATCTTCACACGAATATTTAAGAGGTGTACCGCATACATAGCCATGCATCTTATCCTTTTCGTATTCGAAGAACAAATCAATGCATCCATCCGGGACAGTCCTTAGGGGCTTTTTATCATTTACATGAAAGGTATAAAAATGGGATATCCCCTGTTTTAAATATAATTCCTGATAGAAATCATTTGTATCAAATACGAAATATGGCTGCGAGGCACGAAGCAATTCTTTTTTTTCAGGCATAAGGCTTACCACCAATCAGATTATTTGATCATATCTTAGCCTTAAACCTATCATAGCGCAAGTCACTTATATCAACAGTTGTATTTCCTGTAGTTATAAGCTCTGCAATCTGGCTTGATACTCCGGGTGCGATTCCAAAGCCGTGTCCGGAGAATCCACAGGCAAGTACAAGGCCCGGAACCTCATCTACATTTCCAAGTACAGGCACTCCGTCTGCACATCTGTCCATCCAGCCTGCCCATGTACGTACAATCTTTGCATTTGCAAGGTTAGGGAAGTATTTGATAATACCGCGGCAAATGCAAGGTGCTGTCTTTGAATAGCAAATCGGTGTTCCGTTATCCTTTGTATATCCCTCCAGTCCCGATGAACCGCCGAATACAAAGGATCCGTGCTTAGTCTGGTGTCCGTAAAAATCTGCTTCTGCAGTACCGAGCATCTGATCAAACATAGGCGGCTCTGCCTCTGTAACAAGTGCTTCAAGTAATGCCTTCTGCATCGGTATATCGATTCCTACTGTACCTGCAATATTACGTGATTCATATCCGGCCGCAAGTACTATTGTATCCCCTTCAAACACATCGCCCGATGCACATATAACCTTGCGCAGTTTTCCTTTTACCACCTTGAGCTCTACAACCTTTTCGCCTGATATGAAATGTACTCCAAGCTTTCTTGCTGTCTTATAAAAGCCAAGCGTAGTTGTAAGCGGATTGGCATGTCCGTCTGTCGGACACCAGCTTGCGCACGTAACCTCCTCTGAAAGATACGGATTTATCCTTCGAACCTCATCACCATCGATCATCTTTACATCAAGGCCAACCTTAACTGCTCTGTCTGTAAGTCCCTCTAATATTTGTCTGTGCTTTTCGGTTTTTCCAAGACGAAGATTTCCATCCTGATGATATTCACAATCAACCTCCAGCTCCTCCGAAAGAGTAGGCCAGAAATTTTTGATTCCATACATAACAAGCGGCAATTCTCTTGGATCTCTTCCTGACTGTCTGACGCCGCCTCCGTTTCTGCTTGAGCCTCCGTTTCCGATGAAATCCGAGCCTTCAAGGCAGATAACACTAACTCCTCTTTTAGCGAGATAGTAGCTGATCGAGCATCCGATAATACCGCCGCCTATTACAACGACCTCTGCTTTGTTATTCATGCTCCCCACCAGCCTTTCCATCTTCTGCTTCATTTGCAAATACATACATTTCTATAGGACGCATCGGAACCCTTGATGTAGCAGGCTCAAGCTCCATAGGAGATATGCCGAGCTCTCTTGCTACGATTCCCTTTACAAGCTTTGCGCAGGTCTGTCCCTGGCAAAGTCCCATGCCTGTTCTTAAATATCTGCGGATCTCTGTCATTGTCCACATTCCTTCATGTACAGCCTTACGGATTTCTCCCTTTGTGATCTCCTCACAGCGGCATATAAGCATATCATCATCCGGAGCGGGAACAAATGGTCCGATATCTCTGGATCTGTCGTTTACTGCATTCATAATACTTCCTCCCGTCCTATATTTCCTTTTTGAAAAATCTTGCCTTCATAGCATATTCCTTAGGAACACGTATCGTAAGAAGATTTGTTTTATCAAATGCCTTGCTGCTCTTAACCGAAACAACCTCTGCATCACATACCTTCTTTCCGTTTCTTCCAAGTGCCGCACCCTTATCACCTGCTTCGGGAAGCGGAAGGAATTCATATGGAAGAGTAACTGTAGCACTTCCGTCTCCTGCATCCTCATCCACAAGGAAAATTGCCTGTCCTGAGCAGCTTGCCACACACATTCCGCAGTTAATGCACTGTGATCCGTCTACGACTATAGGAAGTGATGTAATGTTTTCACCTATTGAAATGCATCCCTTAGGACATGCATCCTGACAAGGATTACATGGAATATTCTGTGTACACTCCATAACCGGATGAACTCCGACCTTATGTGTTACTCCCGGGAATCTTTCGATCTCATCATCTGCAACAAAGCCATATTTGAGAAGGTTTGTTGATATATATATGCCCTCGTCGGTCTTCTCAATTGCCTTTCCCTTATTTTTCGGAGCAAACATACCCTGTCTTAATCCATCAAGCGCATAATCAAGAGACTTAAGCTCACTGTCCATTTCTTCTTTTTCGATATATCCAAGATATTCGGCTGCAGCGATTCCCGACATACGTCCCTCGATCATTGCTGAGCTTGCTTCCTCTATTCCTGAAACATCTCCTGCTACGAAAACACCCGGAAGTGATGTACGTCCGTATTCATCACATATCGGAACCTGTCCGCCTCTCTTAGGATTATCCTCCATACGGCAGCCTGCCATTTTAAGAAGCTGTGACATCGGCGAAAGTCCGACTGCCAGGCAAATTGTATCGACATCAAAATGCTTTTCTGTTCCAGGAATGAAGTTGAAATGCGAATCCACCTCGGCTATTACAACTCCCGTAACGCCCTTTTCTCCTTCTGCCCTAACAATCGTATGTGACAGATAAAAAGGAACTCCTGTCCTTGCTACCTTTGAAGCGTGTACTCCGTAGCCTCCGACTCTCGGTGCCGCATCAACAAGTCCTACAACCTCGCATCCGCACTGCATAAGCTGAAACGAAACAACAAGTCCGACATTTCCCGAGCCAAGCATCAAAACCCTTTTGCCAGGTAAAACACCATGCAGATTCATCATAGTCTGTGCTGCACCTGCTCCGATAACACCGGGAAGCGTCCATCCCGGAAACGTTACCATGTTTTCGGCTGCTCCGGTTGCAATAATTATCGCATCTGCCTTAAAATGATGTACCGCTTCGCCTTCTCTTACAACAACTTCCTTGTCCTGATACATTCCTATGACAGTTGCATTTAATACAACCTCAACTCCTGCTGCATCTGCCTCATCAAGCAGCTGCTGACCTATTACAAAGCCTCTGATCTTTGCTCTGTGCTCCTTTGAACCAAAGAATTTATGGATCTGCTTGAACAGCTGACCGCCGGGCTTTTCATTTTCATCAAATACTACTACCTTCAGTCCTTTTTTTGCTGCCTCAATTGCTGCCGACAGACCGGAGGGACCTGCTCCTACAATTATCAAATCATACCTTTTCATCTCTTCGTTTCCTTTCAGGGATACATGTCAGGTGCTTCTTATATAAAACAAATCTCATGCCATTTGCTTATTGTTCCTCGAATGGCTTATCACTGACACCATATTGTGTCCTTACATCCATTCCTGCCTTTAAAGGAGTTATACATGTTCTGACATTCGGTACTCCGTCTACAACCATAACGCAGTCTGTGCATCTGCCTATCGCACAAAAAATCCCTCTGGGCTTATGCTCCTTTTTTGTATATCTGTGTACCATAACTCCCGCTGCCTTAAGCGCTGCGGCAATAGGTTCGCCTTCCATTCCTTCTATTTCGTTTCCATCAAATGTAAATTTGACCGGTGCACCCTTTTCCTGAACTCCGAGTATCGGATGCTCCTTAATTCTCTCTGCCATACTCAACGCTTCCTTTCTTGTAAAATGAAAAAAACGCCTATATGGAGGATTCCTCCATATAGACGTCTTTGTCTATCTCTTTACGTTCCGTATGATATATACAATTTTAATTTCATAATTGTAAAAATCGGTACAATGTAAAAATTCAGACTGTTTTATTAGTTACTTTAACTATTTTTGTTATTTTATATTTTATGAAGATTCGGCAGCCTGAAGAAGCCCTGATATGATATAGCATCATTTGGCAAATAATAAATGCCTATCTCATATCCTGTATCATCTGCTTCCGTCGGACCTGACGGTCCTCTTGCCTCCACTGTATAACCAAAGCCTGCATAAATTGCAATATGATTATAAGAATTGTTATAATAATAATAAAGCAGATCACCCGGCTGCAGATAATTGGCATAGTTTAGACCATTAATTGTAATACCATACCATGTTGCTCCGCACTCATTAACAAGTGTGCTTACATATTCGTCTCCAAGATCGATATATCCCCATCCTAACGGATCATCCTTTATAAAATCTCCATATCCAAAATGAGTAAGCGTAAGTCCAACCAAGCCTGCACAGCTTATTGTATTCGGCCAGGTATGACCATAGCCCCTGGATTTATCCGATACAAGATTCTTTGCTGCCCTGATGAAATCAATCCCTCCGTCATATATACCAGGTACTGCATTGTAGGTCAAAAGGCTCTTGAAATATTCCTTATCTCTTTCTCTGTCATTGATAAGGACTCCGTCATTATTGAAGCGGCAATTATAACCATCTATTTTCACTGTACAGCTCACATATGCAGCATAGGTATTAGGATCAAAATAAAGTCTTGAACCATTTAAGTTAAGCCAGCCGCTTTTAAGAGACGCATCGTCATCCGAAAACCAGTATTTCTTTCCGTTGACGATCGTAGTGCCTGCGTAATTCTGCATTACACCATCATCATTGAACAGATACGTTTTCCCATTGAGCTTAGTTATTCCGATAGCTGCCTCTCCGGTGCTTTTATCAAAAAACATTTTCCAGTTTCCAAGTATAAGCCAGCCTGTAATAGCATTTCCGTTGCCATCATAAGCATATTTCTTTCCATTGTGGATAAAGGTTCCTGTTCCCTTGATGAGAATACCGTTTGAATCGAATATATATCTCTTACCTTCTACATCCGAAACCCCTGTAGCACACTTATAGGTTTCAGGATCAAAATACATCTCCCACGAGCCAAGTGTAAGCCAGCCGCTTTTAAGAGATGCATCATCTGATGAAAACCAGTACTTATCTCCATTAATCACAGTGGTTCCGGCGTAATTTTGCATAACACCATCATTGTTGAACAGATATTTTTTTCCTTCTATATCTGTAGCTCCATCCGAAAATGTTCTTGCGCTGTAGATTTCGGGATCAAAATACAGCTTCCAGCTTCCAAGTATAAGCCAGCCTGTACCAATGCTTCCGTCATCCTTGATCCAATACTTACTGCCTTCTACAACAGGTGTACCGGAGTTTTTATTTACAATACCATTTGAATCAAAAAGATAATTCTTTCCGTCTTCAGATACAAATCCTATTCCTGTAATTGCTATGCCGTCGGCATTGGGATCAAAGTACAGCTCGCCAAACGGTTTCATTTCATACCATCCGGTATAGTGAGTACCGTCCGGATAAAGTAAATATTTATTTCCGTACTCATCGACATATTGCGTAAGGACAGCCTCTTTACTTCCACCGTCCTCACCATCATGCGACTCGATCTCTATCTGTGTATCAGTGTTTTCCTTTTCAGCTGATGATTTTTCAGCTTCGGTTTTATTTGCTTCGCTGCTGTCTATCACAGTATTATCACCTATGTTTGGCATTTCGGAAGCTGACTGTTCTTCATGAGTCACATCTATCGAGATTTCTTCAGAGGTACTTCCCGGTTCATCTGCCGCTGCCCCAACTGCAGTAAGCGACATAGTAATTGCGGCTGCAGCAAAGGCTGCCACAAGTCTTCGTCCAAATGCCCTATGCCTGTATTTAGCTGTAATTTGATTGTTTTTAACCACTTTACGTTTCATTTTACTCTTATTGGTTATCTCCCCAACATTTATATTTTTTTCTATAAAACAGCCTTGTATTTTCAGCTGTCTTCTACCTCAAGAACCAGATTGTTAAGCTCTAAGCTGTTTATATAGCTTAGTTTCTTAGACATGCCGACAATCATACGAATTCCGATATTGCGGCTTCTGTCATCATCCGAATGAAGCTCCAGATATTCTTTGGGATTGAATGCCCTGCAGTCATCCCTCAAGGATACAGTCCATTTGCTTCCTTCGCAAAAAACTCTTATTTGAAGATGGCCGTTTTTGTTTTTTGTAAAAGCATGAGAAACTACATTTGTACCCATTTCCTCTACCGCAAGAGATACCGTCATTCGTGTATGCAAGCTTGCACCATGCTCCTTACAAAATTCACATATTTCAAGCGAGGCAGACATAACCTCATCCATTGTTCGAATGTCATATTCCCTCAGATTTTCCGCAGCTATTCCAAAATCATCTAACAAAAACATTAAATCCGATATATTTAAATGAATACTTTTCTTTTTGGATATAGCCCTTATAACAACTAAAGTCAGCACGATCAGATCAGCCAGAATATATGACAGCCATATTCCGTTGATACCCATGACTCTGCTTAATATCAGCGCAGGTATTACAAGGCAAATATAATTGCTGCCTATTGTCATAAGCTGTGTAAGTCTCATTCTGCCGATTCCCTGTGCATAGTTTCTCAATCCGCAGCTTATACCGGCCGGTATCATGCTTACACCAATAAGCCGTGCACCCATAATTGCCATATCAACTGTTTCCTTGCTTGAGCGGCTTAAAAATATTGATACAACCGGCCTTGCAAATATCAATGCCGCAACGGCTACAATACTGCAGAAAATCAGAGCATATTTCAAAAATGCTCTTACAATTTCCTCAAGGCCGCTTCGATTTCGTTCCGCTGCCATAATAGATGAAAGCATGACCGAAGCAGTTCCGGCTGCCGATCCAGGTATGCACAATACATTAAATACCGTATTAACAACAGAGTATGCGGCTACGGCACCTTCTCCGCCAATAGCAAGTATAAGATGATTGAGCGTCATAACCAAAACAGTCCTGCATATCTGAGTAATTGCATACGGAAGGCCGGTACGGCAAATTTCAGGTAATGTATTTAATTCCAGTCCTCTGAAAGAAATATGAAAAATATATTTTTTTCTGGCAAAATGCACCATTAAAACAATCAGAGCCAAATATACGCTGATCGATGATGCCACTCCCATTCCGAGCATGCCGCCTCTTATGATATAGACATTCATAAGATCAAAGACTATATCGCCGACTGTCATTAAAACAGCACCGATAACCGCACTGTTTCGGTCACTGTCAAGCTGCATAAACGGCAGTCCGATAAGGAGCAAAATAAGTCCCGGTGCGCCTAAAATATATCCTCTTATATAATCTGTGGTATTTACTGTAAGCTCTGCTGATTTGTCAGCACCTAAGTCTGCAGCTATAGTTCCCGCAAAAATAAAAATAAGCGCGGTTGCCGCTAAAGCTATGATAAGTCCCGCAAACATTGCAGCTGACAGACATTTATTGGCCTTTTTTGTATCGCCCTGTCCGAGTGCCTTGCTTGCTGAGGTTTGAGCACCTGTTGCAAGTGTGCCGCCGATTGCCGCAAAAAGTGTCAAAATAGGCGCAGCAAGTCCATAAGCCGCCATAGATATTTCACCCAAAAAACGTCCTATAATAATCGAATCTATAAGCATGCCCGCAACTGCCATAAATAATGCAAGCATCTGTACTATAGCTACTTTTTTAAATACCCTATCCAGCATTTTCTACGTCCTAATCAACCAAAGTCTGTCAGTAAATCCTATTACGCTTACATCCGTGCCAAAACTAAAAAATAATTTTTCTTGCCATTTTATAAATCATTTTACTTTAGCATCAGCACAGCTATTTGCTATTATAACACATTAATAATGTTTGAATCAAAAAATAATTCTCCCATCCTGTGCCACTCCCATCCTGTGCCATGTCCTGTGAAAACAAATGTGGGAGTATTGCCTTGTACGCATAATAATGCATATTACAATACTCCCCTAAAAATCTTCTGTCTACTACAATATTTTGTTGAATAAAGGCAGCCTTCTTAATACCGTATCTATTATATAGCCGCTAAAGAATGCAGCCACAGCCAATATAATAACTCCTATAAAGCCTCCATGTAAAAACGGATTCCAATCAATTCTTGTATAAGCAATCCAGATAGCTATCATATGCGTAAGATAAATCCCAAATGAATGCTTATCTATATTTAAGAGCACCTTGTCTATAAAGCTGTCCTCTTTTATTTTGAGCTTATAGAGTAATCCTATTACACCCGTTGTCTGCAATATTACTATGAATGACGAATAATAAAACAGCTCATCCATAGCCTCGATGTCAAAGCTCCATCTGATTACTGTTAGCAACACCAACACCAGGCTTGCAAAAAAGGCACATCCCATATAAAATGTCCTGCTTTTTTTGAAGCCCCACTGCTTCATATAATATCCGTAAAATAACCAGAACGGATAGATACTTGAAACATGAATATAAAAGCCGCATTCTAATCCAAATTTTTCCAGCACTTGAATTACTGATAAAAAGATTACATATACAATAAGTAAATACCTTATCTCCTGCTCCTTTGCACATTTGGTTACCATTTTATAAAAAGGCAAAAGCAGATATAAGCCTATAAGACAATACAGATACCATAAATGTGTCCACGATTTTCCCGCAAAGATGTCATATAAACCGAAAACAAAATTACTTAGCGTAATATCTCCCGAAAAAATGAAATTCAATATCATAAATATCAGTCCGAAAATGATAATCGCAAGAAAAATCCTCTTTATATACCTTTTAAAAAGATATGATAAAGTGATCTCTTTGTGCGGATCTAAAAGAAGCATTCCCGATATCATCAAAAAGCACGGAACACCCCACTTCAGGCAGTTTATCACCGATTTGTATGCCACCTCTGCAGCATCGCTGTTTACAAAATTGTATTTTGCTATTCCGGATGTCAGCACAT
>CAVBHN010000018.1:0-43728 GCA_963595425.1 Faecalibacterium sp. CAG:74
GTGCAGTTTGTTATCAAGACAGCCTCCATAGAAAATGAACCTCCGCAGGAGGAAACATCCTCGGCGAGCGAAAGCAAAAATCTTTGGGAGAAATTCATCAGCTTATTCGGATTTTAACTTGCAAAGCCTATATTTATAAACTGCGGCTTTCTTTGATTTTTCCGTTTAAATCCTTAAATTCAAAGGTGCTGTCATACATCATCATATAGCCATGCCAGCTTCCCTCCTTGGGAATAGAAACCGATCCCGGATTAAGATATAAATTGTCATTTCCAAATGAAACAACAGCCGGTATATGCGTATGTCCGTGAAGCAATATATCGCCTCTTTGAAGAGGCAGTAACTGCTTCATATTAAATTTATGGCCATGTGTAGCATAAACAAGTCTGTTTTTTACAGGAATAATGCAGTAATCAGCCATTATAGGAAAATCAAGAACCATCTGATCAACCTCGGTATCACAGTTTCCCCTTACACAGAATATTTTGTCTTTTATATCATTCAGCATGGCAATTACTCTTTTGGGCTCATACTCCCTCGGAAGATCATTTCTCGGTCCGTGATACAAAATATCTCCCAAAAGCAAAAGTCTGTCTGCATTTTCATTTTTAAATGCCTCAAGCATTTTTTCACAATAATAAGCCGATCCGTGTATATCGGAGGCGATCATAAGCTTCATAGCCTTCTCCTTATATCTTTTACCTAATATCAACTACGTTTAAAATTAGTATTGATTTTTTGATTGTCTTTCGTATTATATTAATGGTTTGAAATTTCTAATTTAAACCATTTTAACACATAAGGGGGTCATAATGAATTTTTTCAAGAAAAACATTCCGGGAATTTTAGTATGCCTTATCATCGCAATTCCATCCTGGCTTTTAGGAAAGAAATTTCCTGTAATCGGCGGTGCTGTAATTGCCATACTTTTAGGAATGCTCATATCACTTATCTGGAATGATAAAGGGAATGCCCAATCGGGTATCAAATGGACTTCAAAGATTATATTACAGACAGCCGTTGTACTTCTTGGCTTCGGCATGAACCTGGGAGTCATACTTGAAACCGGCAGGCAGTCTCTTCCTATAATTGTCTGCACGATAAGCACAGCTCTTATTTTATCCTGGATTCTCCACAGGGTTATGCATATTCCCGGAAGGATCTCAACACTTATAGGTGTAGGCTCATCTATCTGCGGAGGCTCTGCTATTGCTGCAACAGCACCTGTAATAGATGCCGAGGATTCCGAGGTTGCTCAGGCTATTTCCGTAATTTTCTTCTTTAATGTCATTGCCGCTATCATCTTTCCTTTACTCGGAAATGCCATCGGCTTCGATACAACAAGCGGAAATGCCTTCGGAATTTTTGCCGGAACCGCGATCAATGATACATCGTCAGTAACGGCTGCCGCTTCTACCTGGGACAGCATGTGGAAGCTCGGTTCCGATACACTGGACAAGGCTGTTACCGTTAAGCTTACAAGAACGCTTGCAATCATACCTATTACTCTCGTGCTGGCCCTTGTGCGTGCAAAAAAATCAAAATCCGACGGCGCCTCAGCCAACCGTTTCAACTTCAGACGTGCTTTTCCTATGTTTATACTGTATTTTGTGATTGCAGCTCTTATAACAACAATTTGCATAAATATGGGTGTAAGCGAATCCGTATTTTCACCGCTTAAGGAGCTTTCAAAATTCTTTATAATCATGGCAATGGCTGCTATAGGCCTGAACAGCAACATCATAAAGCTTATAAAATCCGGCGGAAAACCAATCCTTCTTGGCGGCTGCTGCTGGATAGGAATTACTCTTGTCAGTTTGTTAATGCAGCATGTCATGGGAATATGGTAATTTATAAAAGCAACGAAGTGGACCTTAGAATATCCTTGACTATTACAAATAAAAAACGGGCTGTCATATCGACAGCCCATTATTTTTATTTGGATCTTGCTTCACAATAAATGCATCTGTAAATCTTTTTTGCAGGATCCATAAGCTTAAATACATGCTCAAGCTCCTGCTCCGTAGATGTTATACATCTTGGATTCTTACATTTAAGAACATTCGTAAGCTTCTTAGGAAGCTGGATTGCTTTCTTTTCAATCAATTTCCCGTTTTCGATTATATTTACTGTAGCATCCGGATCAACATATCCGATTATATCAAGATTAACAGGGATTTTGGCATCGATCTTGATGATATCCTTTTTCCCTAGCTTCTTGCTTACTACATTTTTTATGATTGCAATCGAGCAGTCAAGATTTTCAAGGCCAAGAAGCTCATAAAGCTTCATTCCTTGTCCGGCCGTTATATGGTCAATAACAACTCCATTCTGGATTGAATCTATTTTCATATCTTTCCTGCCTCCTTAAGAAGTTTCATGATAAGTGCCATTCTCATATATTTTCCGTTCAATACCTGTTTAAAGTAGCAGGCTCTCGGATCCTTATCGATTGCAACACTGATCTCATTTACTCTCGGAAGAGGATGCAATATTGCAAGATCCTTCTTTGCATTTTCAAGCTTTTTCGGTTCAAGAATATAGCTGTCCTTGAGCCTTAAGTAATCCTCTTCATTGAAAAATCTTTCCTTCTGAACTCTTGTCATGTAAAGGATATCAAGCTTTGGCATAGCCTCAAGAAGATTAGATGTCTCTAAATAAGGAATTTTCTTTTCGTCAAGCATGCTTCTTTCATATCCCGGAAGCTTAAGCTCATCCGGTGAAATAAGGATGACATTTATATTTTTGTATCTTGACATGGCATTTAAAAGAGAATGCACTGTTCTTCCGAACTTAAGATCTCCGCAGAAGCCTATTGTAAGATTGTCAAAGCCGCCCTTTTCTCTGTATATTGTCAGAAGATCCGCAAGTGTCTGTGTAGGATGATTGTGTCCTCCGTCACCGGCATTTATAACAGGAACCGAGGCATTTACGGATGCGACATACGGAGCGCCCTCCTTTGGATGTCTCATGGCTATGATATCTGCATAGCAGCTTACTACCTTAGAGGTATCGGCTACGCTCTCGCCCTTGCTTGCAGACGATGACTGTCCGCTTGATACAGAAAGAACATTTCCTCCAAGCTCATACATTGCAGCCTCAAAGCTGAGTCTTGTTCTTGTTGAAGGCTCGAAAAACAATGTTGCAAGCTTCTTTCCGTGACATATATTTGCATATTTGCTCGGATTGTCGATTATATCGCATGCTGTTGCTATGAGTTCGTCAATTTCCTGCGTGGTAAGATCCAGTATGTCTATAACACTTCTCATTTTGTGCCTCCGATCCAGCTTTCATCCGATGGATTGTTTCTGAAGTTTATGAGTCTTTTTACATCCTCCGGCTTAATATAATCCTGCTCTGCCGCAACCTCAGCAATACAGTCAAAGTCTGTTAATGAGATGTTTTTTACGTTTGCCTCTGCAAGTCTGTCCAGACCCTTTTTCATTCCGTATGTAAAGATTGAAACTATACCGAGCACCTCTGCTCCTGCCTCGCGGAGTACATTTACAACCTCAATAACGCTTCCGCCTGTTGAAATAAGATCCTCGACTACGACGACCTTCTGTCCCTTTTCAAGACGTCCCTCTATCTGATTCTGTCTGCCGTGATCCTTGTGTCCTGATCTGACATATCCCATAGGAAGTCCCATTATATGAGCTGCAATAGCTGCATGAGCAATTCCTGCCGTAGATGTTCCCATAAGAACCTCTGCCTCTGGATAATTTTCTCTGATTGTCTCTGCTATTGCATTTTCGACATCATTTCTTACCTTTGGAGCGGTAAGTGTAAGTCTGTTGTCGCAATATACCGGACTCTTTATTCCGCTTGCCCATGTGAAAGGCTCATCCGGGCGAAAAAATACTGCTTGAATTGAAAGAAGGTCTGATGCTATTAGTTTTTTTGTTTCCATTATTTCCTCCTTATTGACGCATTGATGCGTCCTCATGCCGGCCTTGAAGTTCTTCCTTCAAGCCCTTAATAAATAATTGCTGTTAAGCTTATGTATCAGCCTACAAACTCGGCAACACATCTTCTGTATGCCGCAACAGGATCTGCAGCCTGTGTTATAGGTCTTCCGACAACAATATAATCAGAGCCTATTTCCTTTGCCTGCGCCGGTGTCATAACTCTCTTCTGATCACCTATATCACCATCAGCAAAGCGCACACCCGGTGTTACGGTGATAAAATCAGCTCCGCATGCCTCATGCACCTTACCTGCCTCAAGCGGTGAACAAACGATGCCGTCAAGTCCTGCTTCCTTTGTTGTCTTTGCATATTTCATTACTACCTGATCGATTGGCTCATGGATAAGAATGTCCTTTTCCATGGTTTCCTGATCTGTAGATGTAAGCTGTGTTACGGCTATCACAAGCGGTCTTGTTCCATCCTCTCTTGTAGCTCCTTCAAGTGCCGCACTCATCATACGTCCGGTACCTGCTGCATGCACATTGCAAATATCAACGTCAAGTCCTGACAATACATGCATAGCCTTTTTAACCGTATTCGGAATATCATGAAGCTTAAGATCAAGGAAAATCTTATGTCCTCTTTTCTTGAGTTCCTTTACTATTGCTGGTCCTGCAGCATAATAAAGCTCCATTCCGATTTTTACAAACGGCTTCTCCTCCTGAAATTTATCAAGAAAAGCAAGAGTATCCTCTGCGCTTGAAAAATCACAGGCAATAATCACATCTCTCCCCACAGCTTAACTCCTCCTATTATATCCTTTAAATTATCTATTTTATATTTATCCATTACCTTAGGCAGCTCTTCGATAATATTTCTGCAGGCATACGGATCTACAAGATTTGCCGCTCCTACTTCAACCGCAGTAGCACCTGCCAGCATCATCTTTATTACATCCTCTGCCGTAGAAACGCCGCCCATTCCGATAACCGGAATATCAACTGCCTTTGCGACCTGATATACCATTCTTAGAGCCACCGGGAAAACAGCAGGACCCGAAAGTCCTCCCATGTTGTTGGCTAATATCGGCCTTCTTGTCCTTATGTCTATATTCATTCCGAGAATTGTATTTATAAGGCTTATTCCGTCTGCTCCTGATACCTCACATGCCTTTGCAATAGAAGCAATGTCGGTTACATTTGGCGAAAGCTTTATTATTACAGGCTTTTTCGTAACCTGCTTTACGGCTCTTACAACCTCCGAGGCAGCCTCCGCATTGGTTCCAAAGGCCATTCCGCCTCCGTGAACATTCGGGCAGCTTATATTCACCTCAAGCCAGCCTACCTGTTCCTCCTTATCAAGCTTCTCACAGGTATAGGCATAATCCTCTATTGAAAATCCACTGACATTTGCCATTACCGGTTTATTAAAAAATTTTCTAAGCTTTGGAAGCTCATTTTTTATAACCTTTTCAACACCCGGATTCTGAAGTCCGACAGAATTAAGCATTCCCGACGATACCTCGGATATCCTCGGAGTCGGATTCCCGTAGCGTTCGTCTCTTGTCGTTCCCTTAAATGAAAATGTCCCGAGTATGTTTATATCATAAAGCTCTGCGAATTCGTATCCGTATCCAAACGTACCTGAAGCCGGGATTACGGGATTGTCCAGCTCAATATTGCAAAGATCTGTGCTTAATCTTCCCATAATATTTCCTCCTTCTTCATAACAGGTCCGTCCTTGCAGATACGCTTATAGCCTGTAATCGTTCTGCAGGTACAGCCCATACATGCACCGAAACCGCAGCCCATACGTTCTTCAAAGCTGAACTGTGCGGATGTATTTACCCTTCTGTACAGCGCCTTAAGCATTGGCTCGGGTCCGCAGGCATACACATATGAATAATCCTCCGGAAGGGCATCTGTTACAAAGCCCTTTATTCCATAGCTTCCGTCTGCCGTTGTTACATAAACCTTACAGTCAAGCTTCATAAATTCATTTTCATAAAACAGCTCTGAGGCTGTATTGAAGCCAAGTATAACGCTTACATCCTTGCCCTGCTCACACAATTTTCTGGCAAGCAGATACATCGGCGGAACTCCTACACCGCCGCCTACAAGCAGCGGCTTGTCACCGGATAATGACAAATCATATCCGTTTCCAAGACCTGTAAGAATATCCAGCTTCTCTCCTGCATGCATACCTGAAAGCTTGATCGTTCCCGCTCCAACTGCTTTGTATATAATTGTGAGCGTATCATCTGTTATATCACACAGTGAAATCGGGCGTCTCAAGAAAAGTCCGTTTATTTTTATATTCAGAAATTGTCCTGGTGCTGTAAATGCAGTGGTATTTCCTTTAAGTATCATTTTGAAAACATTGTCCGTAAGCGGTTTGTTTTCTATTATCGTATATTTATCCTGAAGCATCGTTCTTCGGCATTCTCCTTATGAATCAATAGTTGAAACAGTAAGTGTTATCTCATCAAGAACATCCAGAAGTGCCTTTGTTGTATCAAGCGATGTAAGTACCGTTACATTGTTTTCTACAGCACACTGCCTAATCTCATGGCCATCTGAAATAGTATGCTCACTCTGAACATCTCTTGTATTTATTATATATGTTATATAGCCCTGTCTTATGGCATCCAAAAGCTCCGGATTGCCATCACTCAGCTTTTTCTTTGTCCTGGTTCTTATTCCGTGCTTTTTAAGGAATGCTGCTGTTCCCTCTGTTGCTTCGATATTGTAGCCAAGATTATAAAATCTTCTGATAAGCGGCAGAGCTTCTTCTTTATCTGCATCTGCAATCGTCGCAAATACGGTTCCGTATTGACGAAGCTTCATTCCTGCTGCCTGCATTGCCTTGAACAATGCTCTGTTTCTCTTGTCATCATAGCCTATAGCCTCTCCTGTTGATTTCATTTCGGGAGAAAGATATGCATCGAGGCCCTTAAGCTTTGAGAATGAAAATGCCGGGCATTTTACATAGCAGCGCTTCTTTTCTTCAGGATACAGCTCTGTATAGCCCTGCTCCTTCAGACTCTTTCCTATAATTACAAGGGTTGCTATATCCGCAAGCGAATAGCCTGTTGCCTTCGAAAGGAACGGAACTGTTCTTGATGAACGAGGATTTACCTCTATAATATAGACATTTTCCTGCTTATCTACAATAAACTGAATATTATACAAGCCGACAATTCCGATTCCGAGTCCAAGCTTCTTTGTATAGTCAAGTATCGTATCCTTTACCTTCTTTGAAAGGCTGAATGAAGGATATACCGAGATAGAGTCACCGGAATGAACTCCCGTACGCTCTACAAGCTCCATGATTCCCGGTACAAATACATCCTTGCCGTCACAAACGGCATCTACCTCGACTTCCTTGCCCATTATGTATTTATCTACAAGTACAGGCTTGTCCTCATCTATTTCAACAGCTGTTTTAAGATAATGTCTGAGCTGTTCCTCGTTTGCTACAATCTGCATAGCTCGGCCGCCAAGTACAAACGAAGGTCTTACAAGCACCGGATAGCCTATTTTCGCTGCTGTTTCAACGCCATCCTCTATTTTTGTGACTGCCTGACCCTTTGGCTGCGGTATATTGAGCTCAACCAAGAGCTTCTCGAACAAATCTCTGTTTTCTGCTCTGTCAATAGCATCACAGTCTGTTCCGATTATCTTAATTCCACGCTCTCTTAAAGGCTCTGCAAGATTTATAGCTGTCTGTCCTCCAAGTGATGCGATTACACCCATTGGCTTTTCAAGCTCAAGGATATTCATAACATCCTCTACACAAAGCGGCTCAAAATAAAGCTTATCGCTTGTCGTATAATCTGTTGAAACGGTCTCCGGATTGTTATTTATAATTATTGCCTCAAAACCGGCTGCCTTGATTGTCATAACCGCATGAACCGTTGAATAATCGAATTCGACACCCTGTCCGATCCTTATAGGACCCGAGCCAAGTACAACTATTTTTTTCTTATCGGATACTACCGACTCGTTTTCATCCTCATAGGTCGAATAGAAGTACGGTATATAGCTTTCAAACTCAGATGCACAAGTATCGATCATCTTGTATACAGGGAAAATCCTGTTTTCCTTACGCAGATTGTAGATTTCGATTTCCTTCATGTCCCAAAGCCATGCGATAGCCTGATCCGAAAATCCCATCTTCTTGGCATCTCTTAAAACCTCAAGGTTTCCGACATTTGCCTTAAGCTCTCTTTCCTCTCTGATGATATTTCTTATCTTTTCGATAAAAAGCATATCTATCTGAGTCGCATCCGCGATCTGGCCGTAGTCGGTTTTTCTTCTTAAAAGCTCTGCGATTGCATATATCCTGTCGTCGGTTCCTATCTTTATATATTCAAGAAGCTCATCTGTTGCCCAGTCGTCAAACTTAGGCATATACATATGAAAGGTTCCGATCTCAAGAGAACGGATTGCCTTCAAAAGACTTTCCTCTATGGTACGTCCTATGCTCATGACCTCGCCTGTAGCCTTCATCTGTGTTGAAAGGCTGTTATTTGCATCTGCAAATTTGTCAAATGGGAAACGCGGCATTTTGCTTACAACATAGTCAAGCGACGGCTCGAAGGACGCAGGTGTATTTGCTATCTGGATCTCGTCGAGATTCATTCCTACGGCAATTTTTGCTGATACTCGGGCAATAGGATAACCGCTGGCCTTTGATGCAAGTGCGGATGATCTTGAAACTCTCGGATTGACCTCGATCAGATAATATCTGAAGGAATGCGGATCAAGTGCAAACTGAACATTGCAGCCACCCTGTATCTTAAGTGCACGAATAATCTTGAGTGCACTGTCTCTGAGCATATGATATTCCTTGTTTGTAAGTGTCTGAGACGGACAAACAACTATCGAATCTCCCGTGTGGATACCGACAGGATCGATATTTTCCATATTACATATGGTTATCGCCGTATCATTTGCATCACGCATTACCTCATATTCAATTTCCTTGTAGCCCTTTACGCTCTTTTCTACAAGCACCTGATGAACCGGTGAAAGCGCAAAACCCTTTTCGCCTATTTCAATAAGCTGCTCTTCATTATATGCAAATCCGCCGCCTGTTCCGCCAAGTGTAAATGCCGGACGAAGCGCAACAGGATATCCGATCTTCTTTGCCGCTGCCTTTGCTTCCTCGAGATTATAGGTTATCTCTGACGGAATAACCGGCTCTCCAAGCTCCATACAAAGCTCCTTGAAAAGCTCTCTATCCTCAGCCTTTTCAATGCTCTCACTGGTTGTGCCGAGCAGCTCGACCTGACATTCCTTTAAAACACCCTTCTTTTCAAGCTGCATAGCAAGGTTAAGACCTGTCTGTCCGCCTATACCCGGCAAAATCGCATCCGGTCTTTCATATCTCAATATTTTTGCAAGATATTCAAGAGTAAGCGGTTCCATATATATTTTGTCGGCAATTGCCTTATCTGTCATTATTGTAGCCGGGTTTGAATTGCAAAGCACAACCTCATAACCCTCTTCTCTAAGGGCAAGGCATGCCTGTGTTCCTGCATAGTCAAACTCTGCAGCCTGTCCTATAACTATAGGTCCCGAGCCTATGACAAGAATCTTTTTTATATCCGTTCTTTTAGCCATTATGCTTCCTCCTTCATAAGCTCTATAAACTGGTCAAATAGATAAGCACTGTCCTGTGGTCCCGGAGCACTTTCAGGATGATACTGCACTGAGAACACCTTGTCCTTGATGCATCTAAGGCCTTCTACCGTATTGTCGAGTATATTGATATGTGTAGCCTCAAGTCCTGTTCCCTCAAGGCTGTCTATATCAACCGCATAGGAATGGTTCTGAGAGGTTATCTCCACTCTTCCATTCAAAAGATTTTTTACCGGATGGTTTCCGCCATGATGGCCGAATTTTAATTTGTATGTTTTAGCTCCGTATGCAAGAGCGATCATCTGATGTCCCAAGCATATTCCGAACATCGGGTATTTGCGGCGCAGCTTTCTTATAAGCTCGATAACAGGCGTCACATCCTCCGGGTCTCCCGGTCCGTTTGATATAAAGATTCCGTCCGGCTTCATCTTTTCTATTTCCTCGGCTGCCATTGTAATCGGCACAACCGTAACATTGCAGCCTCTTTTATTAAGTGAGCGAACTATATTGAGCTTTATTCCGCAGTCGATTGCTATTACATTGTACTTCGGATTCGGCGTACGTGAATACCAGCGTTTTTTGCATGTAACCTTTGAAACGGCATTGTGCGGAACCGGTGTGCTCTTTATAAGCTCCACTGCTGTCTCTGTCGGCATTTCATAAGGAACCATTGCGATTCTTCTTGAACCCTCGTCTCTTATGCTTCTTGTTATCTTTCTTGTATCTACTCCGGATATTCCCGATATATGATACTCCTCCATGACCTCAGAGAGAGTTTTTGTATATCTGAAGTTTGAAGGAAAATCATTGTACTCCCTGACAATAAGTCCACCTATTGTAGGTGTTTTTGTCTCATAATCCTCATCTGCAATTCCGTAATTGCCTATAAGAGGGTAAGTCATAACTACTGACTGATAAGTATATGAGGGATCGGATATTATCTCCTGATATCCTACCATCGAAGTATTAAAGATTATTTCCGTTACTTTTGTCTCACTGCTTCCGAAGCCGTATCCGTAATATTCTGTCCCGTCTTCAAATACAATTTTGCGGTCAAATGGTCTTACCATACCTGCTTTCCCTCCTTAAATGTTGCCAGACATTCTGCAAAAAGGCTTTCGCCTTCAAAAGGTGTTGCCTTTCCCTTTGACAGAAAGCTGTCTGTGTCTACCTTTGCTTCTTTATTTAAATTCCAAACCGTAAGGTCCTTTCCAAACGGTATTTTGAATCTTTGTCTTGGGTTTATTGCCAAAAGCTCGATTATCTTATCAAGTGATATGATATTTTTTCTGACAAGATAAGTATACAATACTGAAAATGCAGTTTCTATACCAACTATTCCAAATGCGCTTTTTTCAAGGCCCTTTGATTTTTCCTCAGCGCTGTGAGGCGCATGGTCTGTTGCGATCATATCTATTGTACCGTCAAGAATGCCCTCTATAAGAGCCTCTCTGTCCTTGCCTGAGCGAAGAGGCGGATTCATCTTGAAGCGTCCCTCCTCTTTTAAGTCGCTGTCATCAAGCACCAGATAATGCGGTCCTGTCTCACAGGTAACATCAACGCCTTCGGCCTTTGCCTTTCTTATAAGCTCTACACTTTCCTTACATGAAATGTGGCAAACATGATATGCACATCCTGTTTCCTTTGCCAGAGCCAAATCTCTTTTTATCTGTCCCCATTCGCTTTCGGAGCAGATTCCTCTGTGTCCGTGAGCTTTGGCATATTCACCGTCATGAATATAGCCTCCGTTTAAAAGAGAATTTATTTCACAATGAGCAGTGATCATTTTGCCGAACTTTTTTGCCCTTTGCATTGCCTCTCTCATCATCGAATCGCTCTGAACACCCTTGCCGTCATCCGAAAATGCAATTACATCCTTCGAAAGCTCCTCCATGTCCGAAAGCTGCTCTCCCTTTTCTCCGATTGTAATGGCCGCATAAGGATATACACCTATTACGGCATCTCTTTTTATTATTTCGAGCTGCGCATTTAAATGCTCCCTGGAATCCGGAACAGGATTTAAATTCGGCATAGTGCAGACATCTGTATATCCGCCGTGCGCCGCTGCCCTTGTTCCCGAAAGTATTGTTTCTTTATACGAAAAACCCGGTTCGCGAAAATGCACATGCACATCACAAAAACCGGGAAATATAAAGAATTCAGAATTATTAAATTTTGAAATAGAAATATCAGAAACAATAGAAGAAACCGCCCATTTGTCAAATTCGGGTAGCTTTGTACTATGATAAATATTAGCCTTTAAAATCTGCTTTTCCATATGAATTTTCTCCATAAAACTGTATATCTGAAATTTATCGCGAACAAGTATATCATGTTTGCATTACAGCGTCAACAAAACTTTCAGGCGAATTTTGCAGGCTTTTTATGACATAATTCATAAAATTTTTATCGACATTGACTTTATATACTAAACAGAATATTATTTGGAGCATAAAAGCTGTAAACAACATGAAATACACGAGGAGGAGCTCATGAAACCTATCAAAGAAGGAAAAGTAAGAGAAATCTATGATAACGGCGACAGCCTGATTATGGTTGCTACTGACCGCATCAGCTGTTTCGATGTTATCCTGAACAATACAGTTACCAAAAAAGGAACTGTTCTTACACAGATGTCAAAATTCTGGTTCGATCTCACAGCAGATATCATCCCAAATCATATGATATCCGTAGATGTCAATGATATGCCCGAATTTTTCAGACAGCCGCAATTTGACGGAAACAGTATGATGTGCAAGAAGCTCAATATGCTTCCTGTTGAATGTATCGTAAGAGGCTACATCACAGGCAGCGGCTGGGAAAGCTATAAAAAGGACGGTACTGTCTGCGGAATTACTCTTCCTGAAGGTCTTAAGGAATCTGATAAACTCCCTGAGCCTATTTATACGCCTTCTACAAAGGCTGAGATAGGCGATCATGATGAAAATATATCCTTTGATCAGAGTGTAGAATATCTCGAAGCAAGATTTCCGGGAAAGGGTGCAGAATATGCAGCCAAGCTTCGTGACAATACAATTGCTCTTTACAAAAAATGTGCCGAATATGCAGCCGAAAGAGGAATCATAATTGCCGATACCAAATTCGAATTCGGTCTTGATGATGACGGAAACATGTTCATCGGTGATGAAATGCTCACACCTGACAGCTCACGCTTCTGGCCTGCCGATACCTATGAGCCGGGTCATTCTCAGCCATCCTTTGATAAGCAGTTTGCACGTGACTGGCTGAAGGCCAATCCGGGAAATGACTGGACTCTGCCTCAGGATATCGTAGATAAGACTATCGCCAAATATCTTCAGGCTTACAAGCTCCTTACAGGAAAGGATCTCTAAAAAAGTTAGCTCTATGGTCAAAAAACTTTTGACCATAGAGTGTTTTTTCATTATAATAAACACAGTTTAGTAACTGCGAAGCAATTCGCATTGTCCTTTGCAACTGACGGAAAAAGTGGAGCACCACAAAGGAACATAGGACATTATAAGCCGACCGTCTGGGCACACTTGAACCGTAAAAGGTACAGGTGTGCCCTTTTTTAATTAATTTAATTTCAATATTTCCAGGAGGCACAACATGAAAAAAGTCGGAATCATTATGGGCAGTGACAGCGATCTGCCAATCGTACAAAAGGCTGTCGATGTACTCAAACAGCTTGAAATTCCATATGAGGTTCATATTTACTCAGCTCACAGAACACCTGTTGAAGCTCGTGATTTTGCTGTAAATGCCCGCAAAAACGACTTCGGTGTTATCATTGCAGCTGCCGGCATGGCTGCTCATCTTGCAGGTGCCATTGCCGCAAATACCACTCTTCCTGTTATCGGCATTCCATGCAAATCATCTGTACTTGACGGAATGGATGCACTCTTATCAACCGTTCAGATGCCGACAGGCATCCCTGTTGCAACCGTAGCAATAGGCGGCGGAGCAAATGCTGCTCTTCTTGCCGCACAGATACTTGCCGTGTCTGACAGCAGTATTGCGCAGAAGCTTGATATTAAAAGAGCAAACGATGCTTCAAAGGTCCTTGAAAAGGATGCAAATGTCTTATCAAAGCTTGATTAATTTATTTTGATATACCGGCAGCAAATACCGCTGTCAAAAACGAAAGGGGCAATAAATGAATACACAATCAAAATCTGATGCTTACGCCGCTTCAGGCGTCGATATAACCGCCGGCTACAGATCGGTAGAGCTGATGAAGCAGCATATAAAGAAAACAATGACACCGGGTGTCTGCTCCGATGTAGGCGGCTTCGGCGGTCTCTTTGAAATGGATCTTGAGGGCATCTCAAAGCCTATTCTTGTAAGCGGTACCGACGGTGTCGGAACCAAGCTCAAAATAGCATTTCTTATGGATAAGCATGATACCGTGGGTATCGACTGCGTTGCCATGTGCGTAAACGATATAATCTGCTGCGGAGCAAAGCCTTTGTTTTTCCTTGATTATATTGCCTGCGGAAAAAACATTCCTGAGCGTATAGCCGATATAGTTAAGGGTGTATGCGAGGGCTGTGTTCAGTCAGGAGCCGCATTAATAGGCGGTGAAACCGCAGAAATGCCCGGCTTTTATCCTGTCGACGAGTATGATCTTGCCGGCTACAGCACAGGTGTGGTAGACAAAGCCAAGATTATCGACAACAAAACAATGAAGCCGGGGGATGTTATAATTGCACTTCCTTCAAGCGGTGTTCATTCAAACGGCTTTTCTCTTGTAAGAAAGGTTTTTGATATTGAAAATGCAGATATCAAATCACCTGTAGCTGCACTTGGCGGCAAGAGCCTCGGTGAAACTCTCCTTACACCTACCAAAATATATGTAAAGCCGGTTCTTTCTCTTCTTGAGAATGTAACCGTCAAGGGAATTTCACATATCACAGGCGGCGGCTTCTATGAAAACATTCCGAGAAGCATTCCTGACGGCTTATGCGCCAAGATAAACAAGGACTCTGTCAAAATCCTTCCTATATTTAAGCTCATACAGGAGGCAGGCAATATAACAGAAAGAGACATGTTCAACACCTTCAATATGGGTGTAGGCATGAGCATTGTCGTATCAAAAGAAGACAGCCAAAAGGCTCTTGATTCTCTTAAGGCCTCCGGCGAGGATGCCTATATTATAGGAGAAATCATTGAATCCGATAACAAGATTGAAATCTTCTAAATTCGAAAGGAACTCTTATGTCTGACAGAAAAGCACGCATTGCGGTTCTTGTCTCCGGAGGAGGCACCAATCTGCAGGCACTTATAGATGCCCAGAAAAGCGGCATTATAAAAAGCGGTGAAATCAAGCTTGTTATTTCAAACAGTCCTTCAGCCTATGCACTGACACGCGCTGCAAATGCAAACATTGCAGCTTTGACTATAACCAAAAAGCTGACAGGCAGCCAGGAGGCCTTCGAAAGAGCAATCATAACTGCGCTCGATGAGTCAGGGATTGATATTATTGTCCTTGCAGGCTTTATGTCTATATTAAGCGAGTCCTTCACCACTCATTACAAAAGACGCATTATCAATATTCATCCGTCGCTTATACCCGCCTTTTGCGGTAAGGGCTTTTATGGCCTTAAGGTTCACGAGGAGGCTTTGAAAAAAGGGGTAAAGGTAACCGGTGCTACCGTACACTTTGTCAATGAAATACCGGATGGCGGTGAGATCATAATGCAGAAAGCCGTAGACGTGCTTCCGGGAGACACTCCGGAAACACTTCAGAGACGCGTTATGGAGCAGGCAGAATGGAAGCTTCTCCCACAGGCTGTGGAACAGGTCTGTGCGGAGCTTATATCTTAAACACGGAGGAACAAATGGATATATATAAGATCAATACTATAGAGGAGCTTGTTAAGGGCAATTCTTATGTCGGCCGCGGAATAATCGTAGGCAAAACTGCTGACAAAAAGAAGGCCTGCAGTGCATATTTTATTATGGGACGGAGTGCAAACAGCCGCAATCGTATTTTTACAGAAAAGAACGGCGATGTTTTTACCGAACCGTTTGATTCATCAAAGGTTGAGGATCCAAGCCTTATAATCTATGCCGCGATCAGAAAATACAAAAATAATCTTATAGTTACAAACGGTGATCAGACCGATACCGTTTATGAGGGGCTTAAGGCCAAAAAGTCGTTTTCCGAGGCTTTAACATCACGCTGCTTTGAGCCGGATGCTCCGAATCTTACTCCTCGTATAAGTGCAATGCTCACCTTCGACAAAAATGATTTTTCATATCGCATGAGTATTTTGAAAAGTATAGATGCCAAAGGCTCTGATTGCGCCAGATACGAATTTTCTTATCCATCGGTACCGGGTCTTGGACATTTTATTCATACCTATGTATGTGACGGCAATCCGATACCTACCTTCCAGGGCGAACCCGAAAGAGTTGCAATTCCGAACGATATAGACGAATTTGCCGCTTCTATATGGAATTCGCTTGATGAAGACAACAAAATTTCCTTATATGTCCGTTATACAGACCTGGCATCAGGTGAGGAAACAAATCGTTTAATAAACAAAAACTGATACGGGAGATAATATAATGAAAGAATTCGAATTAAAATACGGATGCAATCCAAATCAAAAGCCCGCAAAAATATATATGAACGACGGAAGCGAGCTTCCGGTTGAAATTCTGAACGGACGTCCTGGATATATAAATTTCCTTGATGCCTTCAATTCATGGCAGCTTGTAAAGGAATTAAAGGAAGCTTTATCTCTTCCCGCTGCCGCATCCTTTAAGCATGTAAGTCCGACATCAGCTGCTGTAGGAAACAAGCTTTCCGACAAGCTAAAAAAAGCCTGCTTCGTGGATGATGTAGAAGGTCTTGACGATTCTCCTCTTGCTTGTGCATATGCAAGAGCACGAGGTACAGACCGCCTTTGCTCCTTCGGTGACTGGGTTGCTCTTTCGGATATATGTGATGCAACTACAGCAAAGCTTCTTCACAGAGAGGTATCAGATGGAGTTATTGCTCCGGGATATACCGATGAGGCTCTTGAGATACTCAAAACAAAACGCAAGGGCAATTACAATATCGTAAAGATAGATCCAGACTATGTTCCTGCCGAAAAGGAAACAAAGCAGGTATTCGGCATAACCTTTGAACAGGGACGCAACAATTTCAAGATTAACAAGGAGCTCTTTGACGATATAGTTACAAAAAACAAGTCTCTTCCGGCGGATGCCTTAAGAGATCTTATAATTGCTCTTATCACGCTTAAATATACTCAGTCAAATTCCGTATGCTATGCAGTTGACGGACAGGCTATAGGCGTAGGTGCCGGTCAGCAGTCTCGAATCCACTGCACACGCCTTGCAGGCACTAAGGCCGATACATGGTTCCTTCGTCAGGCCGATAAGGTTCTTTCACTTCCGTTCAGAGCCGACATCAAACGCCCGATAAGAGACAATGTCATTGACGGCTATATAAACAAAAACGAAGAGGATGTATGCGCAGACGGAATCTGGGAAAACTATTTTACAGAAAAGCCCGAACCCTTCACTGCAAAAGAGCAGGAAGCATATCTTGCTACCATTGACAATGTTGCGCTTGGCTCCGATGCCTTCTTCCCGTTCAGTGACAATATTGAAAGAGCAAGAAAAAGCGGTGTGAAATATGTCGCAGAGCCTGGCGGCTCTATACGAGATGACAGTGTTATTGAGTGCTGTGATAAATATGATATGGTAATGGCATTTACAAAAATGCGTCTCTTCCATCATTAAATAAGGAGATTACAATGAAAATTCTTGTTGTAGGCGGCGGCGGTCGTGAACATACGATAATCAAAAAATTAAAGGAAAATGATTCTGTTGAGGAGATCTTTGCACTCCCCGGAAACGGCGGAATTGCAATGGATGCAACCTGTGTTCCTATTTCAGCAACGGATATCGATAAAATAACAGAATTTGCAAAGAGCAAAAATGTTGACTATGCGGTAGTAGCTCCGGATGATCCTCTTGTTCTTGGATGTGTTGACGCTCTTGAGGCTGTCGGCATTCCCTGCTTCGGACCAAATAAAAAAGCGGCAATCATCGAGGGCAGCAAGGTCTTTTCGAAGGATCTGATGAAAAAATACAATATCCCGACAGCCGCATATGAAACCTTTAACGATATGGACAAGGCTCTTGCATATCTTGAAACAGCCCCTGTTCCGACCGTTATTAAGGCTGACGGACTTGCACTCGGAAAGGGTGTTATTATTGCAGAAACAAAAGAGCAGGCAAAAAACGCTGTTATTTCAATGATGCAGGATAAAAAATTCGGCTCAAGCGGTGACAACATTGTAATAGAAGAATTCCTTACAGGTCCTGAGGTTTCTGTTCTTTCATTTACCGACGGAAAAACGGTTGTACCTATGGTTTCATCTATGGATCATAAGCGTGCGGGTGACAACGATACGGGTCTTAATACCGGTGGTATGGGAACCGTTGCTCCCAATCCTTATTATACTGAGGATATTGCCGGACAGTGCATGGACGAAATCTTTATGCCTACAATCAATGCAATGAATGCTGAGGGACGTACATTTAAGGGCTGCCTGTATTTCGGACTCATGCTTACACCAAACGGACCAAAGGTAATCGAATACAATTGCCGCTTTGGCGACCCTGAAACCCAGGTTGTGCTTCCGCTTCTTGAAAGCGATCTTCTTACGGTTATGCAGTCTGTTACAAACAGCACTCTTTCGAACACAGCTGTTAAATTCAGCTCCAAATCCGCTGCCTGTGTTGTTATGGCCTCTGAAGGGTATCCTGTTTCATATGAAAAGGGCTATGAAATCCGCATACCTGCTGATGTTGTTTCAAACGTATACGTTGCAGGTGCAAGGCTTGAAGGCGGAAAGCTGCTTACAAACGGCGGCCGTGTTCTCGGAGTTACCGCAGTTGCGGATACCTTAGAGGATGCTATTAAAGATTCCTATTCTATGGTTGAACGAATCCATTTTGACAACGCGTATTACAGACATGATATTGGAAAAAAAGCACTTGCCGCAAAATAAAACGGCACGGAGGAATTATGGTATACAGAGTTTTTGTTGAAAAGAAAAAAGAACTTGCTCAGGAAGCTGCTTCTCTTTTAAATGATGCACGCTCACTTCTTGGAATAAGCGATCTGACTGATCTGCGCATCATAAACCGTTATGATGCCGAAAATATTAATAAAGACCTTTTCGATTATGCTGTTAAAACAGTATTTTCCGAGCCTCAAACAGATATTGCAAGCTCTGATGTAGATTTAAAGGATGCTGTTGTTTTTGCTGTTGAATATCTTCCGGGACAATTTGACCAGCGTGCAGATTCTGCCGCTCAATGTATCCAGATTATCTCTCAGGGCGATCGTCCTCTTATCCGCTCTGCTAAGGTCTATGCACTTTACGGAAATCTTACAAACAAGGCTGTTGAGGAAATCAAAAAATATGTTATCAACCCTGTTGAGGCAAGAGAAGCAAAGCTTGATAAGCCTGAAACTCTAAAGACTGATTATATTATACCTACAACAGTCAAAACTCTTGACGGCTTTCTTGAGCTTGACGAAAAAGGATTAAATGACTTTATCAAGGACAACTCACTCGCAATGGATGAGGGTGATATCGCATTCTGTCAGGAGTATTTCAAATCCGAAAAGAGAAATCCTACCATTACTGAAATTAAGATGATAGATACCTATTGGTCAGATCATTGCAGACATACAACCTTCTCTACGATCATAGACGAGGCGAAATTTAACGATGAGCTTCTTCAGTCAGCATATGATGAATATATCGCGACAAGAAAGGCTCTCGGACGTACTAAGCCGATCTGCCTCATGGATATCGCAACACTTGCTGTCAAACAGCTCAAAAAGGAAGGCTATCTTGACAAATTGGATGAATCCGAGGAAATCAATGCCTGTACAGTAAAAATAGAGATAACAGTTGATGGCAAAAAAGAGCCATGGCTGCTTCTGTTCAAAAACGAGACACACAACCACCCGACAGAGATCGAGCCCTTCGGTGGTGCTGCCACCTGTATCGGCGGTGCTATCAGAGATCCGCTTTCCGGCCGTTCATATGTATACGGTGCTATGCGTATAACAGGTGCCGCAGATCCTACTGTTCCTGTAAGTGAAACGCTTCCGGGAAAGCTTCCGCAGCGTAAAATAGTTACAACAGCTGCTGCAGGCTACTCATCCTACGGCAATCAGATCGGACTTGCCACCGGTATAGTTGATGAGCTTTATCATCCGGGTTATGCCGCAAAGCGTATGGAAATAGGTGCGGTTATTGCTGCTGCTCCTGCCGAAAATGTACGCCGCGAGGTACCTTCTCCGGGAGATGTTGTTATTCTTCTCGGCGGCTCTACGGGACGCGACGGAATCGGCGGTGCTACGGGCTCATCAAAGGCTCATACCTCTCACTCTGTTGAGGAATGCGGTGCCGAGGTGCAGAAGGGAAATGCTCCGGAGGAAAGAAAGCTCCAGCGTCTTTTCCGCAACAAGAAAGCAACTCTTATGATCAAACGCTGCAACGACTTCGGTGCAGGCGGTGTATCTGTTGCTATCGGAGAGCTCGCAGACGGTCTTGAAATAAATCTTAATAAGGTACCAAAGAAATATGAGGGGCTTGACGGAACCGAGCTTGCTATATCCGAATCTCAGGAGCGTATGGCTGTCGTGGTAGAAAAGGAAAATGTAGATGCATTCCTAAAGCTTGCTCATGAGGAAAATCTTCAGGCCTGCCCTGTTGCTTCCGTAACAGAGTCTCCAAGACTTGTAATGTACTGGAACGATACAAAGATAGTAGATATAAGCCGTGAATTTTTGAATTCCAACGGTGCCGAAAAGCATATAGTAATAGAGCCCGAAAAGCCATGCTATACACAGAAGATTCTTCCAAAGCTTGAGAAGGCCTGTGAAAACGGCTTTGTAAATGCTTATAAGGAGGCTATGTCAGATCTTAATATCTGTTCAAAGAGAGGTCTGTCAGAACGCTTTGATTCAACAATCGGTGCCGGAACCGTGCTTATGCCTTTCGGCGGAAAATATCAGAACACTCCTATTCAGGCTATGGTACAGAAAATCTCGGTTGAAAGACAGCATACCGAGGATTGCTCTTTAATGGCCGCAGGATACAATCCTTTTATTACAGAGCAAAGTCCATACCACGGAGCATATCTGGCTGTTGCCGAATCTATCTGCAAGCTCATCGCTTCGGGTGCTGATTTCAAAGATGTATATCTTTCATTCCAGGAGTATTTTGAAAAGCCGGGAACCGATAAAAAGCGCTGGGGCAAGCCTTTAAGTGCTCTTCTCGGTGCTTTTAAGGCTCAGCTGGAATTTAAGGTTGGCGCAATAGGCGGCAAGGACTCTATGAGCGGCAGCTTTGAAAACCTCGATGTTCCGCCAACTCTGGTTTCATTTGCCGTAACTACATCAAAAACAGAAAATATCGTATCACCTGAATTTAAAGAAGCAGGACATAAGGTAGTAATTCTTACTCCTAAATACGACGAGAATTCTCTTCCTGAAACAGCCTCACTCCTTGCACTTATGGATTCCGTTTCAAAGCTTCTCAAATCAGGAGCGGCTGTTGCCTGCTATACACCTGGCATAGGCGGTATTGCGGAAGCAGTTGCAAAGATGGCCTTCGGAAATATGCTCGGCTTTAAATACAGCGATAAGCTAAGCCTTAACAAATTATTCGAATACAGCTACTGTTCATTTATCCTTGAGCTTACAGCCTCTGCTGATATAGATGCCGTTTCCTCAGATGACTATTTCACTGCTGTCATTGGTGAAACAGCTGCCGATACAATCTCCTATAAGGATGAGACCATATCAACTGCTGAGCTTTTGTCGGTATACGAAAATAAGCTTGAGAAGGTTTACAGCTGCAATATACCGGATACAAAGGCACCTGTATGCAACTTTGACTACAAGGCCGGCTCATATCCTGTGCCAAGCATCAAGAGTGCTAAGCCTCGTGTTCTTATTCCTGCATTTCCGGGAACTAACTGTGAATATGACAGTGCAAAGGCTGTTGCGGATGCCGGTGCAGAACCGAAAATCATCGTTATAAATAACCTTTCGTCATCAGGCATACAGGCATCAACAGAGGAATTCGCAAACGAATTAAAGAACTCTCAGATGGTATTCATTCCCGGCGGCTTCTCCGGCGGTGATGAACCTGACGGAAGCGGAAAATTTATTACAGCCTTCTTCAGGAATGCTGCAATTAAGGAAAATGTAACCGACCTTCTCGAAAACAGAGACGGACTTATGTGCGGTATATGCAACGGCTTCCAGGCTCTTATAAAGCTTGGCCTTGTTCCTTACGGCAAGATAATAGATACAGATGCCGGCTGTCCTACACTTACATTCAATACAATCGGAAGACACCAGTCACGTATTGTACGTACAAGGATAGCATCAAACAAATCTCCGTGGCTTTCATATACAAATGTAGGAGATATTTACAGTGTTCCTATTTCACACGGAGAGGGACGTTTCCTTGCAGACGAGGCTCTTATCAAGCAGCTTGCCCAAAACGGACAGATTGCAACTCAGTATGTGGATCTTGATGGAAATGCAACTACTGACGTGCATTTCAATCCGAACAATTCTATGTATGCTATTGAGGGAATTACTTCTCCTGACGGACGTGTTATCGGAAAGATGGGACATTCCGAAAGAATAGGAAGCAACCTCTACAAAAATGTACCGGGCAACTATGACATTCAGATGTTCAAGGCTGCGGTTAAATATTTCAAATAACACAAAAAGCTTACAGAGTTATAGGACAAAATGTGTTTATGAAAGGGTCTGTCGCATTAAATGCATAATGCGACAGACCCTTAATTTAAAATTCCCATCTTGGCTCTTAACATATCATGTATCGTATAAAAATACATAGCCATTTGTTATCAAAAGAAGAAACCACCTTTTGATAACAGCATCACAAATGTGCTGATTACAAATAAACCGAGAGGACATTTATTATTTATCCGCCGGGTTTAGAAAAGAGGCTTTCATGAAACATACAAAAAAAAGCATAACACGGGCATTATGTATAATTCTTCTGTTTATTACATGCTTCTGTGCTGTAAGCACTGTTGTATCCGCTGCTGAAGCTCCGGCGACAAACACATCCTCTGCTTCACAGTCCTCAAGCTCTGACAGCTCTGCTCTTGATGCTCTTGCCGGCAAAACCGCCGGTGTAATGACGGGTACCCCTCAGGACAGCATTATTAAAGCGGCAGTCAAAAATGCCAATATACAATATTTTTCTACTGCCTCCGATATGGCTCTTGCTCTTCAGACAGGAAAAATCGACTTCTATACTCTTTCAACCGTAAACTTTTATAATATGGCTGAAAAATATCCGGATTTCGGATATATAAACAAGCCTCTTACAACCTTTAACGTCGGAACTATTTTTCCTAAAACAGAAAAAGGTGATTCGCTCAGAAGCAAGCTTAATGAATATATAGCTAAATTAAAGCAAACCAATGAGCTTGACAAGCTTCAAAAATATTGGCTGTTTCCGAATAACTGGGAAAATGTAGATATCCCTGAGAGCGGAGAAAACGGTACTCTTCAAATGGCAACCCCAAATACCCTGATTCCGTTCTCTTTTATGCTGCATGATAAAAATGCAGGCTTCGATATTGCGATAATAGCAGGCTTCTGCAAGCAATACGGTTATGGGCTTCATATTGAAAATACAGACTTTGCCGGCGTACTGAGCGGAATTTCAACAGGAAAATACGACCTTGCCGCAGGCCAGATATCATGGACCGCCGAACGAGCCGAGAGTGTTAATTTTTCTGATTTTTATTATGAACAGCAAATGGTTGCGATTGTTAATACAAAAAACACAAATATTCCCGGAATTGTAAAAGCAGATAACAATAATAATTCATCTGTAGATACTTCAGGCAGCAAAACAGCATCTGCGGACAGCTCACAGACGACAAGCGGCAGCAGTTCATTAATCGAAAGCATCAAAAAGACCTTTATCGAGGATTCAAGATGGATTTCCATTCTCCAGGGTCTTTTAACAACGCTTATTATAACTGCCGGAGGATTTATTTTAGCTAACCTTCTGGGTGCCCTGTTTTGTGCTATGTCAATGTCACGCTCGCGGCTTCTGCGTGCAATTTCCGTTATATATTCAAGCCTTATGCAGGGACTTCCGATCGTTGTAATACTCATGCTTCTATATTATGTAGTATTTGCACATTCCAGAATAAGCAATATTGCGGTTGCTGTTGCAGGCTTCGGATTGGTATTCGGCGCATATATGGCACAGCTTTTTAAGGAAAATATAAGCGGTGTAGATAAAGGCCAATGGGAGGCCGCGCTTGCTGTCGGCTTTACAAAGCGGCAGGCATTCATAGGCATTGTCTTCCCTCAGGCAATAAGAACAATGCTTCCCGGATATTTCAGGAACCTTATCAATCTTATGAAGGGCACCGCCGTTGTCGGTTATATTGCGATCACTGACCTTACAAGGGTAGGCGATATTATAAGAAGCAACACCTACGAAGCAATCGTACCGCTTGTAGCCATTGCCGTTATCTATTTCCTGATAGCTGTATTGCTGTTTATTATAATGAACTTGATTCAAAAAAAATTAAAAGGAGCTAGGAAAGCATGATATCGATTCAGCACTTAAGAAAAGAATATCCAACATCCACACCCCTTAAGGACATAAATGCCGAAATCCACAAGGGGGATGTAATCTCCATAATAGGACACTCCGGAACAGGCAAATCTACATTTCTTAGATGTCTGAATCGTTTGGAGGAGCCCACCTCTGGCAAAATTTATTTCAACGGGATTGATACCTCATCAAAGGAATGTCAGCTCCATCTGCTGCGCCAGAAAATGGGAATGGTATTTCAAAATTTCAATCTCTTCAATCACATGAATGTCATAGATAACATCATGTATGCCCCGATAAAGCTTCTCGGCTTATCTAAGGCTGAGGCATATGAACGCTCTTCGAGACTTCTTAGAGCTGTCGGCCTTGAGGACAAGGAGCAAAGCTACCCTGATGTATTGTCAGGCGGACAAAAGCAGCGTATAGCAATAGCAAGAGCTCTTGCTATGGAGCCTGAAATTCTGCTGCTCGACGAGCCAACCTCGGCCCTGGATCCTACCATGGTCGGAGAGGTATTGGCCGTTATCAGAAAGCTTGCGCAGGACGGAATGACGATGCTCATAGTCACACATCAAATGCGTCTTGCAAAGAGCATTTCTACGCGTGTTATGTACCTTGATGAAGGAATCATATATGAAGAGGGAACTCCGGATCAGATATTCAATCATCCGCAAAGAGAAGCTACTCGACTTTTCGTAAATGAACATGATGTTCTTCAAAAAAGCTTTTATAAAAACGAGCTTGATTATCTTGGCTTTATCAGCGAAATAAACGACTTTGCGGTAAAGCAGCTGTTTGCACCCAAGCTTGTTAAAAGAGTTGAGGCTGTGGAGGATATATATCTGAACACGATCATGCCGCTCTTGGATGATAATATAAAAATGAACTTTGCATTAGAGCATTCCGAGAAAAACGGCAGCTGCAATATTCTGTTTCGTTGGAAATCAGCTCCGATAAATTCAATCATTAATATGGATGAGCTTTCAAAGAAATTTGCTGAAAAAGCTATAGACCACCTTGATTTCTCTTATACTCAGGACGGACTGAATGAAATCCGTATAGAGATCGAAGAATAACTAAGGGAAGGAGGCAAGAGCCATGATTTTTTCAAATTTATTAAATGAAATAAGTCTTCAGGATATCGAAGGAGTTCGTATCGGCAATGCCATGAATGAGGAAGCCAAAACAGGCGTGACCGTACTTATATTTGATAACGGTGCACGACTTGGCATAGATATAAGCGGCGGAGGTCCTGCCTCAAGAGAAACCCATCTTGCTGACCCGACCACTGCTGACACCCCTGTAAATGCTGTAATGCTGGCAGGGGGCTCTGCCTACGGTCTTGCCGCTGCAGACGGAATAATGCAATATCTTGAAGCTCATGGTATAGGCTATGATACAGGCTACGCAATTGTACCTCTTGTCTGCGGCTCATGTATATATGATCTCTGCTATGGCCGCTCTGATATACGTCCCGATAGGCAAATGGGCTATGATGCCTGTGTAAATTCCGAGAATTCTATATGCCATGGCGGATGCATAGGTGCCGGCTGCGGTGCTACCGTCGGTAAAATAAAGGGCATGAGGTATGCCTCTGCCTCTGGTCTTGGAATATATGCCGCAAGCCTCGGTGAGCTTAAGATGGCCGCCGTAGTTGCTGTAAATGCACTCGGTGATATATATGATCCCGAAACAGGAAAGCAAATATCCGGATTAAAAGCTGAGGATGGCAATGGATTTTCAGACAGCTGCAGTGAGCTCTATAAGATAAACAAAAGGACAGATATGTTCACAGGAAACACGACCATCGGTGTAATAATTACAAACGGTAATTTCACCAAGGCCGAAATGAGCAAAATAGCTTCAATGGCAAGAAATGCCTATGCCAGATGTATAAGCCCTGTCGGAACAATGGCTGACGGCGATACGATCTATGCAGCCTCTATCGGCAATATATCAGCCGATATAAATGTTGCCGGAACAATGGCTGCAGATGTAATGGCAAGGGCTATAGTAAATGCCGTACGCCGATAAGGTTATTCTAAGGTCCGCTTCGCTGCCTGCTCGTATAAAAGCAGCACTATTATAAAATGGGGGTGTCGCATTTTGCATTTAATGCGACACCCCCATTGCTTAACTTGCCTTATGTCCTGTATACAGCTGGTAATATCTTCCCTTCTGTTCAAGAAGCTGGTCATGCGTTCCACGCTCTATTATTCTTCCCATCTCCATTACCATAATACAGTCTGCATTTTTTACCGTAGAAAGCCTATGTGCGATAACAAAGCTTGTCCTTCCATGCATAAGCTTGTCCATGCCCTCTTGTACTATACGCTCTGTTCTGGTATCTATCGAGCTTGTTGCCTCATCAAGTATGATAACAGGCGGATCCGCAACTGCAGCTCTTGCAATTGTAAGCAGCTGTCTCTGTCCCTGGCTCAGCGATGCGCCGTTTCCCGATATAACAGTGTCATAGCCCTCCGGCAGCTTTCTTATAAATGAATCGGCATTTGCCAGCTTCGCAGCTGCTATAACCTCTTCATCTGTCGCATCCGGGCGGCCGTATCTGATATTGTCTCTTACCGTTCCGGTAAACAGATTTGCATCCTGCAATACGATTCCGAGTGACCTTCTCAAAGCACCCTTCTTTATATCATTTATGCTTATTCCGTCATATTTGATCTTGCCGTCCTGAATATCGTAAAATCTGTTTATAAGATTTGTTATGGTTGTCTTTCCTGCTCCTGTCGATCCAACAAATGCTATCTTTTGTCCCGGCTCTGCATAGAGATTTATCTCATGAAGCACCATTTTCTCAGGCACATATCCGAAATCAACATTATCAAAGACAACCTTGCCTCTTAATTCACGATATTTAACTTCTCCGTTGGCTTCCGTTTTCTTCCATGCCCAACGCTCTGTATGCTCGTTCGTTTCCTCAAGCTCCTCCTTGTCCTCTCGTACATTAACAAGGACTGCCTGACCCTCATCCGTCTCAACCTCTTCATCCATTAACCTGAATACTCTCTCGGCGCCTGCAAGTGCCATGATAATCGAATTGACCTGCATGCTTATCATTGATATAGGCTGTCCCAGACTCTTATTGAAAGTAAGGAAGCTTGCCAATGCTCCAAGGGTAAGTCCTGCAAATCCCGTAAGTGCCATCACACCTCCTATTATTGCTGTACCTACAAAGCTTATATAGCTGAGATTCAGATTTACCGGCATTGTTATATTGGCATTCGCATTTGCGTTATCCGAGCTTTTGCATAGTCTCTCATTCAGCTCGGCAAACTGCTGCTTTACCTCATCCTCATGGTTAAATACCTTTATAACCTTCTGCCCCGTCATCATTTCCTCGACAAAGCCGTCAAGTGACCCCAGATCTCTTTGCTGTGCTATAAAGTGCCTTGCACTTCTTGATGCGAATTTCTTTGAGCAAAATACCATTATAAGTACCATTGCAAGAGAAAATATTGTAAGCGGAAGGCTCAATATAAACATGCTTACAACTGTCATTACTACGGTAAACAGTGCATTTATTACCTGAGGAAAGCTCATGCTTATCATCTGTCTTAACGTATCTATATCATTTGTATAGACGGACATTATGTCTCCTCTGGGATTGGTATCAAAATATCTTATAGGAAGCCTTTCCATATGTGAAAAAAGATCATCTCTCAAGTCTCTGAGCGTTCCCTGCGTTACAAATACCATTATATAGTTATAGCCAAAGGTTGATATGATTCCGCATGCATAAAATATAACAACACGTAATATAGCCTTAAGCAGCGGCGCAAAATCAGGATTTTGCTGACCTATCATAGGCATAATGTAATCATCTATAAGTGATTTTGTAAACATAACACCCTGAACGTTTGCAATTACCGCTATTATGATCATTGCAAATACCGCAATCATATGAATACGATAATGTCTTGCTACATATTTTATAACTCTGGCAAGAACCTTCATCGGATTTTCAACTGTAAGCCTTCGTCCCTTTACCTGCTTTCCCGGCATCAATCCTCACCTCCCTGCTGTTCATCAAAGTCTCCGCTTCCGCTCTGCTGTGAAGCAAATACCTCCGAATAGATTTCATTTGTTCTAAGCAATTCCTCATGCGTTCCGATTCCCTTTATTTCACCGTCATCCATAACGATTATCTTATCTGCGTGCTGAATACTTGATATTCTCTGTGCAATTATTATCTTTGTCATATCAGGCGCATTCAGTCTTAACGCATCATTGATTTTTGCATCGGTAGCCGTATCAACAGCACTTGTGGAATCATCCAAAATAAGGATTTTAGGCTTCTTCAAAAGTGCTCTTGCAATACATAATCTCTGCTTCTGACCTCCTGACATATTTGCACCGCCCTGCTCAAGATATGTGTTGTATCCATCCGGACGATTCATTACAAATTCATGTGCACATGCGACCTTTGCTGCCTCCTCGCATTCCTCAAGAGAAGCATTTTTGTTTCCCCAGCGAAGATTTTCCAAAATAGTTCCCGAAAACAATACGTTTTTCTGAAGAACCACAGCAACATTATCTCTTAGAGTCTCCATATCATATTGTCTTACATCAATGCCTCCGACTCTTACACTGCCCGATGTAACATCATAAAGCCTGCTTATAAGGTTGACAAAGCTGGTCTTTCCTGCACCGGTTCCGCCCATTATCCCTATTACAGCGCCGGAAGGAATCTTTAGATCTATATCATTTAAAACAGGCTTCTCGCTCTTTTTATGATAGCTGAAGCATACATGTTCAAACTCAACACTTCCGTCCTTAACATCAAAAACAGGATTTTCCGGATTATGAAGATCCGATTTTTCTTCAAGCACCTCGCATATACGCTCGGCACTTGCCGCACTCATCGATATCATTACAAATACCATTGAAAGCATCATAAGGCTGGCAAGAATATTTACACAGTATGAAAGAAGACTCATAAGCTCACCTGTTGTAAGCTCATCGACTACTATCATATTTGCACCAAACCAGCTTACCAAAATAATGCATGCATAAACTGCAAACATCATTATAGGCATATTCCAGCATATGATTCTCTCTGCCTTAGTAAACAGCTTGTATATATTTTGACTGGCTTTTTTCAGCTTGACTATCTCATCTTCTTCTCTTACAAAGGATTTGACCACCCTTATAGCTGTGACATTTTCCTGAATATCGGCATTCAGATCATCATACTTTGGAAATATTTTTTCGAAAAAGGCTGTTCCCTTTTTCATTATTGCCAAAAGAATGCATCCCAAAATGATTACGGCAATAAGATATATCATCGCAAGTCTGGCATTGATAACAAATGTCATGATCATCGCTACAATAAGCGAGAGAGGTGCCCTCGTAGCCATTCTTATTATCATCTGAAATGCCATCTGAACGTTTGTAGTATCGGTTGTAAGTCTTGTTACGAGCGAAGCCGTGCTGAAACGGTCAATATTCGAAAAGGAAAAGTTCTGTATATTATTAAACATTCCCTCTCTTAGGTTTTTTGCAAAGCCTGCTGAAGCCCTTGCGGACGTTTTTGCTCCTATGATTCCGGCTGCAAGCGCTGCCATCGCCGCAACAAGCATCAGAACTCCCATTTGTATTATCTTGCTCATATTTCCGGCATTTACACCTTCATCTATAAGCAAGCCCATAAGGAACGGAATGAGCATATCAAAGATGACTTCCAGAACCATCATTATAGGAGTAATAATGGCCGGTGCCTTATATTCCTTGATGTACCCAGCTAATTTTTTGATCATAATAATCTCTCCTCTTAAAAGCTAATACAGTTAGTTATACTATCATTTTTTAAATCTTTCAAGAAATTGTTTTGTGCATATATAAAATTCTCCATAAACAAAGAGCTGCCGAATTATATTACGACAGCTCAAAATGCCAACAAACTATTTACATTTTTTTCAGCATCTTACATCCGACTTTCATAAGACGGATATTTTGAAAGGCTCCAAGAAAAATCGAAACCGCAATCGATCCAATCAGTACAAGAATCCAAAGATACGGCAGCAGCGCGCCCAGGTATATCAATACGCTTGCTATAACAATAGCAGCTACCAGGCCGACTATGAAAATTATTATTGCTAATGCTCCGTTGCGGTCCTTTAACATTTCCGCTTCGCTTTCCCAATTCATATTTGGTTTTTTAATGTCATGAATCATGCTGCTGTCAACATTGAAGATGAGCAGCGGAATGTTCAAGGTAAGTCCATAGAGCACACTCCACATCGGCAGATATCCCATAAATACAAGAATAAGTCCGCCGAGCACAATATAAAACGTACTTCCTACACCGCAAATAATAAGCGAAACATTTCTTTTAGCTCTAATGATCGTCTTATGCTCTAACGGCAATGCCTTTAAAACACCATAGGATTTGCCCTCTCTCGAAATCGGTGATGATGAAATTGAGTTGGCAAATGTCGCCGCAAATGTTATCAGAACAGAATTTTGCAATACAAAGGCTATAACCGTCCCTGTTGAGTTTATTGATGCCAACGATGCACCCAAACCGTTATTTCCCGCAAAGCCTGTCGTAAAAACTATCAGGATAGGGAAAAATAATGTATAGAGAAATCCGTTCATAAGATATGCCGGCTCTCTTGATACCGTCTTAAATTCTCTTATAGTAAGAGATTTCAGGATGGTTCTTCCTCTGCTTCCTCTTTTAAGAGCAGCCTCTCCGATATGTGCTGCTCCTGCCGCAGTATCCTGCATTGCAAGCGCTCCGGCAAGATAAAATTTTGATACAAGGAGCCAGAAAACTAATACAAAAGCTGCCGTAATTCCGATAACCTCTAAAAGAGCCGTTATCGAAAAACCGTTCATGAGCTCTCCGATTGCAAAATTAATTGGCAGGATATTTGCAAAGTTGCCAAATACCGCAACAACCCTTGACATGACATTGGCCGTTATATTTTCTCCTCTTGCAAAAATATTTATCAGTACGATAGCCACAAAAAGCAAAACTATGCCTATCTTCCTTAAGAAATCCTTATTTCTGATACCGTGTACACATGTCATGATTATTACTGTAATGATTCCGGCAAATGACAGCGCAATAAAAGGTGTAAAAATTGCTGAAATAATTGCGCCAAACAGGAATGCCGGTGAAAAAACACTTGTTAAATATCCGATAGCAGTAGGCAGTGACACTGTTATACATATAACCGCAGGCACCATTATTATATTAATCAATCTTGCCAATACGATTTCCGCCGGCTTATAAGGCATTGTTAAAAGCATCGGTAAATCACCCGACATATAAAGCTGATTGATTACTGTCGGAAAAACATAAACAATACTGATTATTGCTCCTATCATGAAAAGAGCCTTCATAACTACAATCGGATCTCCGAGAACAAATGAAAGCATATTCAGAACACGTCCGAAATAGAACAGAGCAACTGCTACTATTCCGGCAAGTACAAACATAGTTATCATATTTGCGGTAGCATTTGATTCCTTACTGCCCGCTCCGCTGCCGCATTTTCGAAGAATTCGGGAAAGGCCAAAGATTTTATTCATTATCAGCCTCCTTGTCATGCTTGTTTATATCCAGGAATATTTCCTCAAGGCTCATATCCTCAGGATAGCTTGCCTTAAGCTCATCCAATGTGCCGTCAAAGCAGATATTTCCTTTTTTAATAACTACGATCTGATCACAAAGCTTCTCGGCAACCTCAAGAACGTGTGTGGAGAACAAAACAGAATTGCCCTTTGCCACATGCTCCTTCATCATTTTTTTCAATTCAAATGCCGACTGCGGATCAAGACCTGTCATAGGCTCATCGAGGATCCAGATCGATGGGTCATGAATCAACGCTCCCATTATCATTATCTTCTGCCTCATACCATGTGAATATGAAAGTATCGTCTGTCCGAGAGCCTCTCTTATTTCAAAACGTGAAGCATATTCCTCTATAAACGGCATTCTTTTCTCAGACGGAACCTCATAAACATCTGCAATAAAGTTCAGATATTCTATTCCCTTCAGTCTCAAAAAATGATCCGGACTATCAGGGACATAGCCAAATTGATATTTTGATTTTAACGGTTCGGCATTAATATCTATGCCATTCAAAAGAATGCGTCCGTTAGTGGGTCTCATTTGGCCTGTCATAATTTTCAGCGTTGTCGTTTTACCGGCTCCGTTGTGTCCGATAAAGCCTGTTATAGCTCCGTCCTTGGCAACCCATGTATTATTGTTAAGAATAACCTTAACATTTTTACCGTTACCGAACTGCTTTGTCAGATTTTCGACCTGTATCATATCTCAAACTCCTTTAATCATAATCTGATGATTTTCTTCTCTTTATAACTGTTTGCTCTGAAATTTATCTGCGCATTTGCATTGTATCGTATTATTTGGCTACATACAACGAAAAAAGCCTTATTGATATGTATTTTACATTTTAATATTTATTGGCAAAATTACATGACTGCATGGCAACGCCGTCCTCCATGATCTTGAAGCCATGTTTTTCATAAAATGCCGCATTTTTTCTTTCCTCCGGCATTAACTCGATATACAGATAATCCTTGTATTTTTCCTTCATCAGCTCGATCATATGACCCGCAATCCCCTTACCGTGACAATCCGGATGCACAAGCACATAATGCATATATGCCACCATCTCGCTGTCATCCAATGCCCTTGCAAGTCCCACAAGCCGTTCCCCTCTCCATGCGGTTATCACGGTCTGCGAGTTCATGAGTGCCTTATATAATCGTTTCGGATATTCTCCGGAGATCCAGCCTACCGAAAGAAAAAGCTCCTGCACCTGTTCCATTGTAAATTTCTTTTCTTCTGTATATATTATGTCCATTTTCACCTGCCTGTAATCATATTCACGGCACCTTTGCGCATGTTCCGACGCCGCCTTTAATACTAAAGCTTCAAAAAAATATGTTCATACTTGTTTATTTGTTAAGAATATGATATATTTATATTATGTATGGTCTTTATTGGAAACGCACATCTCTCCGGATGATAACGAACAACACATGATAGCTATCATAAGGAGGATTTTTTTATGCCCAAAAACAAATTTGAAGACGTTATCTTTACTGCTATCATGGCCACAATAATGGTATACGGAATGATAGTCTACAATGTAGCCCTAAATACAGGCGGAGTTCACGGAATCACATTTTTGCTGGCACTTCACGAAATGCCTATAATGGTTCCCATTGCATTTATTTTGGAATTCTTTGTTGTCGGAAAGCTTGCAAGAATGCTTGCCTTTACCGTAATGAAACCGACAGATCGTCCTGCGTTTATCACATATGCCATTTCTATATGTATATGCTGTATCATGTGTCCTACGATGAGCCTTATCGCAACGATCCTTTTTAAGGATACACACACCTTCGGTACATGGATTCAAACATGGGGAATGAATTTTCCGATGGCAATCCTCTACCAGATGTTCTATTGCGGCCCGCTTGTCCGCCTGATCTTCAGAGCCATATTCAGACGAAAGGGCAATCATAATTAATATCACTAAGCATACGTATTCTATGACGTATGCTCTTTTTTTCTCTCTTTTTCGATAAGCTTAAATGCCTCGGGATTTTTTCTCTTAAGCGCCTCATCAAGCATGCTCCTGCGCTCTGCAAACCGCTCAACAAGCTCCGGATGCTCTTTTATTATATGCTCCCTTACATCCTGTCGGTATTTTTCTATTTTTGATGCTACTGTTCTTTCATCAAGTCCCGTAGCATAGCCAATCTCTCTTAAATGCTCCTCCAAATGCTCAAGCCACTCATCCAAATCAAGCGATTCCATATAAGACCAGCTGCCATGCAGCAGCTCATCTACATTTTTTGTTTCCTGAAGCTGCTGCAGCTGCTTCTTGATCTGTCTTTCCATTTCATCCTGTGCATTTTTTCCGTATGCCCACACAAATTCCTGTACTCTGTTGTCAACACGCTTTCGCAGCGCGCTTCTCTCTACATTTTCTATACCGCCCTCAAGAGGATACGGTCTGTTGTATCCTATATCTCTTATTGCAACATGTATTGTCCTTCTGACATTTCCGTTTTCGATCAAATGGCCGAGTCCAAGCTTTCTGAGCTGCTTATTCAGCCCTGATATATGCTCGGTTATATAAAATTTTATTCCCTTTTCCTCTAAACTCTTTCTAAGCAGCTCTAATCTGTCTGCCGCTGTTATGTCTATGTTTCCTATTCCGCTCGCATCTATTATTACAGCCTTTGTATCTGCCGTAATTGCCTCCTCGATTTCCTTCTGAAAAACCTGGATATTCGCAAAAAACAAATTACTGCTGAATCTGTAAATCACAACTCCCGATATCTTGTGAATATGCTCTCCTTCGGCCAGATCACGAAAATGCCTGTGTCCCGGCTGTATTCCAAGGAAACAGGTTGAGGGCTTTGATGTCCTTATTATCATTTCGGCAAATGATAATATAATACCTATCAATACGCCGTTTATCGTTCCCCACAGCAGCACACCCAGAAATGCACCCGCGAAAATAACACATTCCGCACGACTTACCTTCCAAAGCCTTGGAATAAGTTCAAATTCCGTAGCTCCGAGCAGTGCCGAAATTACAATTGCTGTCAATACCGGAATCGGCAGATAGCCTATAAATCCGGTTCCGAATAACAGCACAGCTATCATTGAGATTCCGGCGACAATGCTTGTAAGCTGCGTTTTCACCTGATACTGTTCTCCCATAGCCGTTCTTGATACCGATCCGTTAATTGGACAGCAGCCTGTAAATGCCGCAAGAAAATTTCCAAGCGAAAATGCAAGGATTTCCTGATTATCGTCTATCTTATATCGATTTTTCTGTGCAAAATTATTCTCTGCCAAAAGAGTTTCTGCCATTATAACTACCGCTACGGATAAGCTTGCAACAAGGGTTTCGTTAATCGGCACTGCGGTAAAATCCGGAAGACTCCATGCCGGAAGTCCCGGTTCTACTGCAGTGAGCGTCTGAATACCCCAGCTTCTTATCGGCAATACAGCTGTTAAAACAGCTCCGGCTGCCATAAGCACTACTGCCATAGGAAATTTCGGAACAAGCTTTTTTGAAATAAGGAGTATCGCAAGTGCCGCCACGCCTAACAAAACCGACGGATAATTTATACCTTCCGCTGTTTTGCCTATATGCTCTGCCAGCTCCAAAAGCTCTCCTGTCCCTGCCGTGCCGCCCATGATTTTGGGTATCTGCATCAGGATTATTGTTGTACATATTCCAGATATGAAGCCACCCATTACCGGTGCCGATATAAAGTTGACAAGCTTTCCGGCCTTTAAAAGTGAAAATGCCAGCAGCCAGAGGGCAACAAAGAACGTAATGACAGGGACTGCCTTCATTGCCTCCTGTGAACCTGCTGTTATATTCATATTTAAAAGAGCTGCGCCTACAAGCGCTGCCGGAGCTGCATCCACTCCGAAGATAAACTGAGGTGATGTTGAAAAAAATGCAAATATCAAAATAGGAAATACCGATCCGTATAATCCATATACTGCCGGCAAGCCTGCAATCTGTGCATATCCCATGGAAATAGGTATAGATACAGCCATTATAATAAGACCGGCCGGTATATCCTTTGCGAGATTCTTCTTGTCGTAGTTTCTAAATGTATGTGCAAGCTTCATAATACCTCTGTCCTTTCAAAAATGGCTGCTTTTGATATTTCGAACTTAGTACCATCTTATCACATTAATTTTTATATTTGTATTTTTTAGCAAAAAAGGCAGTCAGAAGATTATAATTTCTCCAAACTGCCCTTATTTCGTTTTATAAATTTACAGTGCCAGCCTTAAAACCGCCTGAAATCCATCGGCATCAAGCTTCTCATAGTGTCCGACACTTCCGTTTCTTGTAGCCCTCTTCGCCATCACTTCAAAATCCCTCTCATCAATATCAAGCTCTGTAAGACTTGTTTTCAATCCAAGCTTTTTGAAGAACTCCTTAAGCTTTTCCGAAAGTATATACGCTCTTTCCTTTTCGGAATAATCATACGGATCGGCACCGTATACTCTGCTTGCCAAAAGTGCAAGTCTCCATGGCTTGATTTCTGCCATATATCTTGTCCATGCAACAAGCACAACCGCCATTCCCTCTCCGTGAGTGATATTATATTGCGCTGACAATTCATGCTCTATTCTGTGCGAACCCCAGTCGGCGCGTCTGCCTGCATCCAGAAAGTTATTATGCGCAACGCTTGCGAGCCACTGTATTTCTCCTCTTGCATTGATATTCTCGGGATTCTCTATAAGTCTGTCCGCATTTACAAGCAGTGCTCTTATTGCCCCTTCTATCAAATAGTCCGTTGTATCGGAATATTTTTCATCAGAAAAATAACGTTCCAAAAGATGTGCAAGTATATCAGCTATTCCAACAAACGTCTGATATCTTGGAAGCCCAAGCAAAAACCTCGGGTTCATGATAACAAATTTAGGAATGATTCGATCATCCTCAAATCCAAGCTTCCACTCTCCGTTTGAAAGAATGGCTGCATTTGATGTCTCGGAGCCGCTTGATGCCGTGGTCGCAACAGCACCTACGTTAAGGACCTTCTTAGGCGACACTCCTTTTTCAAAGAAATCCCATACATCTCCTTCATATGGTATACCAAGTGCCACAGCCTTTGCTGTATCTATAGAGCTTCCGCCTCCTACTGCCAGAACAAAATCGACTTCATCCTTTTTGCCCTGCTCAACCAGCCTTCTTACCAGATTGATATCTGGATTCGGAACAACCTCTCCGTTTTCACTGAATGCGATTCCCAGCTCCTTAGCGGCATCCTCGATTACAGAATATATGCCAAGCTTCTTCACGAAATCTCCGCTATATACCAAAAGCAATGATTTTACCTCATATGCCTTAAGTAGATCCTTTATTTTATATTCACTGTTTTCTCCAAATACTATTTTTGCAGGATTATAATACTCAAATCCAATCATTCCTATTGCCTCCGGTCTTTTATTTCAACGGTACTACTGCCCCGTTATATGTTTCTTCTATATAATTGGAAATTTCATCACTCTTAAGCACCTCTACCAATGTAAGAAGAGCTTCATCATTTGCCTTTTCAGGTGTTGTAGCAATAATATTGGCATATGTAGTAGCTGCAAGTCCGTCATCTGCCTCTACTGCCAATGCATCGCTTACGCTTAAGCCTCCCTCAATAGCATAATTTCCGTTTATAACTGCCAAATCAACATCCGGAAGAGACTGAACAAGCTGCTCAGGTGCAAGCTCCTTAAATTGTACATTCTTAGGATTGTCTACAATATCCTCAACTGTAGCATTGATTCCGGCATCGTCCTTAAGAGTAAGTATTCCCTCCTGCTGCAATAAAAGAAGTGCTCTTGCTTCATTTGTTACATTGTTTGGAACTGCTATTGTTGCTCCGTCCGCAAGCTCTGACAGCTTTGTTGTTTTGCCGGCATAGATACCGAACGGTTCATAATGAATTGCACCTATTGAAACAAGATCTGTTCCGTTTTCCTCGTTATACTGTTCCAAATACGGCTCATGCTGGAAATAGTTTGCATCAAGGCTTCCCTCTGAAACGCCTACATTCGGAGTTATTGAATCCTCTATCTGTACAATTTCAAGTGTAATTCCTTTTTCAGCCAAAATCGGCTTTGCCTGCTCCAATATTTCCGAATGCGGTGTAATATTGGCTCCTACCTTTATGACCGTACCATCCAAGCTGTTGTCCTTCGCCGATGTGCTTTCGGCCGCTATGCTTTCGGATGATGTACTGCTCTTGGAAGTCTCATCTGATGCACTGCTGCTTGATGATGCTGACCCGCCGCATGCTGTAAGAGCTGCCGCAAATGCTAATGTAACTGCTGCCGTAATAAATTTCTTTTTCATAATAATCTCCTTTTCCATGTATATATTTTATTTTTAATTGAATCCGTAGCTTATTCACTTTCTGGCTTTTTTTGCTGCAAGGCTTCCTGCCTCCTGTATCAGCATTACCATAAGTACAAGAATTGCAACCGTTGTCCACAAAACATCCGATTGATATCTGTAATATCCATATTGCAATGCGATCGCTCCCAAGCCGCCGCCTCCGATTACTCCGGCCATTGCCGAATATCCGAGTATCGTTGCAATATTTATAGCTCCGCCCAAAAGCAGTGATGGCGTAGCCTCCGGCAAAACGAAATGTATTATCGTATACATCGGTGATGCTCCCATTGATTTAGCCGCCTCTATAATTCCCGGCGACACCTCACAAAGTGATGACTCTATCATCCTTGCCGCGATAGGTACGGTTCCGACTGTAAGCGGAACAATGGATGCTGCAGTTCCGATTGATGAGCCTGTAATAAAACGTGTTACCGGAACCAGCAATACCAAAAGAATCAAAAACGGAAGTGATCTGCATATATTTACGATAAGACCGACTACAAAATTCAGCGGCCTGTTTTCCAGAATTCCACCCTTGGCTGTCGAATAAAGCAATATTCCCAGCGGAAGTCCTATTATATATGTAAGAACGGCTGCTATTGCGGTCATCTCCAGCGTTTCAAGTATTCCGGTCTTTATCGCCTCGATTATATATTCGCTCATTCTCTTTCTACCTCCTGTACGCTAAGACCTCCTGTTCTGAAGAAATCTATTATTCTTTCCTGATCCTTACTGCCATCCGGCAATTCAAGCACCATCTGGCCGTATCCTATACCTCCTACGCTCTTCGTATTCGCACTTAGTATATTGACCTTTAAGCCGGTCTTATCTACCAGATCTGCAATAAACGGCTTACTTGCTTCAAGTCCATCAAAGACAATTCGTATAATTCTGCTGTTCTTATTTGACGGATCATATGGATTACTCGGAAATACCAGCCTTCTGGCCGCCTCCGATCTTGGTCTTCTGAATATCTCCTTTACCTCACCCAACTCCGCAAGCCTTCCCTTATCGATAATCGCCACTCTGTCGCATATCTTTTCAACAACGGCCATTTCATGGGTGATGATTACTATTGTCAGCTTTCTTTCTTCATTTATTTTCTTTAAAAGCTGAAGGATTTCCGCTGTCATACTCGGATCAAGCGCACTTGTTGCCTCATCGCAAAGCAACACCTTAGGATCTGCTGCCAATGCTCTTGCTATGGCAACTCTTTGCTGCTGACCTCCTGACAGCCTTGACGGATATTCCCTTTCTTTTCCGTCAAGTCCCACAACCTTAAGCATTTCCCTTGCCTTATCTATCCTTTCCCTTTTTGGGACGCCTGCAATCCTTAACGGCTGCATAACATTTTCAAGTACATTTCTCTGCTTCAAAAGATTGAAGCCCTGAAATATCATTGCTATAGAGCGTCTTACTCTTCGAAGCTCCTTTTGACTCAGCTCTGCAAGATTCTGCCCATAAAAGCTTACACTTCCTCCCGAAGCCTCCTCCAAACGGTTCAGAGTTCTTACAAGCGTCGATTTTCCTGCACCGCTCATTCCAATGATGCCGAATATCTCTCCTTCCTCAACACTTAAGCTTATGTCATTCAATGCCGGAAATTCATTTCCGCCGTTTTTATATACCTTGGATAACCTATCCAGCTTAAAAACCTCTGCCAACTTCTCTTCTCCTTAACCTCTGCTGTCAGCTCCTTCTCTGTTTTGAAGTTTCTTATACTGACGCATGTATCTATTCTCTTAAAATAAAAAAACGGAAGCCTGATTATAAGCTTCCGTGCAAATGAAAAATTTTTTATATGGAATTGAGGCGTACACTAATACGTCGAATGCCCCAGACCGTTTCATTTGCTCCGGAATGTCTCATTCGACAACACATGTAACTGTTTAATTTTGAATTTACAGTGCTGAACATATCTTACGCCTCCTTTTTTTGATAACGTTACTTTAGCTTACTTTCAGCACTCTGTAAAATTCTTTCAATTTATCATCGGTGATAACTTCTTCCTATCACAGTTCTTTATATTTCATCAGCTCGTTTACATATGCCTCCCCATAGGCGGACAGCATACTGCCCTTTCTTACTATATATCCTATAATAAGCGGATCCTCCTCCTTCAGCTTAATGGAAACCAGTCCCTGAAGAATCGAACCCTCTACCGAAAGCATTCCCGAGCCTATAGAATAGCCGTTAAGCTCCGCTATTATTTCCATGGTTGTAGCTCTGTCATCGGATTTTATAAGCTTGTCAAACGAATAGTCAGCCATAGCCTCCTCTGATAAATAAAAATTGCTGTCATCGCTTTGATCAAATGCCACGCAAGGAAAATCCTGCATCTCCTCAATAGAAATTTCATTTCTTTGGGCGAACGGATGATCCTTCCATACATAAATATAGGTTTCTCTTCTCATAAGCGGAGTAAATTCAAGCTGATAATCCTTTATAAGCTTTTTAATAACACCTTCGTTTGCACTTGAAAACGAAATGATTCCAACCTGACTCTTAAGATCCCTTACATCCTCAAGCACCTTATTTGTTCGTGTCTCATGTATGGAAAAATTATATTTTTCCGGATTTTTGCCTCGAATAACACCCGTAAAGGCTCTTATTGCAAAATTATAATGCTGTGTAGATACCGAGAAGCGTTCCTTGTCACCGTCATTCGTCAAATACCTTTCCTCTAATATTTCATACTGGCTTACTGCCTTTTTTGCATATACAATAAATTCTCTTCCGGCATCTGTTAACGAAATCCCCTTGTTGCTTCTCTCAAACAGCAATATACCAAGCTCCTCTTCAAGCTCCCTTATACTTGAGGACAGTGCCGGCTGAGATATATACAATTTTTTTGATGCCTCTCTCATAGATGAGGCTCCTGCCACCTCAAGCACATATTTAATCTGAGTTATATTCATCTTTTGTTTCCCTTCATATCCGTATATCTAACAATCAGAGCATTATCTCATTTATATCTTTTGTATAGATGATGCAGGAGGTGTCGCATTAAACGCATAATTCGACAAACCCTGGTATCAATAGGTTATAATAATATAACAAATGATACAAGCCTTAAGATTACTTGATTGCTGTCACAAAAAAAGAGCCTCAAGAAAATAATCCCAAGGCTCTTATTCTATGAATTAACCCAGCTGATTTGGCTTATCGACCGCATGAGATGAAAAGTCATCTGCTGTGGCTGCTCCCGAAACATCTGCCGTTGTACTGTATTTTTCAACGGTAACTGTATATTCACTGTCTCCGTTAACATAAACTGTTCCGTCTGTTCCCTTTATTGTTACCATCTTTCCGTCCGTATCACAAATTGTACCATCACACTCAAGCTCTGTAAGTGTGCTGTCTGCTGTAACGTACCATGTGGAATCCGCATCTATATAAAGATTGGCCTTGCCTGTTCCGCCATTTCCCGCATAGCTCTCATCGTCAATAAATGCTCCTGTAAGAGAGCTTCCGTTTGTAATATAAAAATCCAGGTTGCTGATGCTGTCATATATAACATTTCCTTCCATAACCTGATCGGAAGCTGTAAAATTGCAATCTGCTCCGTTTGAACCGCTGCTTCCCCAGCCTCGTTGGTTATTGTTTCCCGTACATCTTAAGAAAAATTCCGAATCCTCGGCATTTTTTATATCAACGCCTGACAGATAAAATGTAGATTCCGTATTAGTAGTATAAAATTGTCCGCCGTTGTTGGCTGTAAGACTTCCTCCGGTCATCTGAAAGCTTCCCTCGCCCTCCTCGGAATCACCTGACATGCTTTGGTACAAGATAACATTCCAGGTACAATCATTTTGCTCGTCATCTGCCATATTTCCGCTTAGATCACAATTATATAAACGAAGTGTATTTTTGCCCTCCAGACATATTGCCTCGGAATTTTCCGCTGTCAGCGTTGCATCATTTACAGAAATATCCGCTGTTGTATATACTGCCGGAGAACCCGTTCCCGTAGATGTGTAGGAACCTCCATCCGCTACAATAGTTCCGCCGCCTCTGTCGCTTCTGATGGCTGCCGAGGAGTTGCCTGCTGTTGTTACATTCAAATCCCATGCATAAAGTGTTCCGCCGCCTGCTACATGAATTCCGCCTGACGTATCTGCTTTGGTATCTATTGTTGAATCCGATGCATATATCACACCGTTTCCATATGCAAAAAGCCCTGCACCGCCGTTTGCATCGGTTGTAAAGCTTCCGCCCTTTATATATGCGGTTCCGTCAGTGGCAAGAACATCGGCTCCCACGCCATAGAAGCTTGAATTGTCGCCTCCTGTGCTTTCGGCAGAATTTCTGGTTGCTGTTACATTATCAAGGCTTACTGCTGCTCCGTCTGATATAAGTACAGCATTTTCATCCTTTCCCGTAGATGTATATGTTTCATCAGACACCTCACTGTCCTGCGTAAACTCCTTTTCTGCCGAATATGAACCTGTTTCATTTGACTCTCCGGGGCCTGACTGGCTGCTGTTTTCATCCTCCAAAACAACAGATGTTATATTTCCGTCTTTATCTATCGTTACAGTAAGTGTATCTCCTTCCTGTATCTCACTTATTTCTATGGAATTATCATCTGCATCCTTCAGCACCGACGTATCATTCAATACAAGTTCAAATGTCATTGAATCATCCGTATTTTCAGATAGAGCCTGTCCTTGTTCATTTGGCTGATCGTTTTTTTCTGAGTTACCGTTCTCATCTGTATTACCATCTGCCTGTGGGGCACTTGAATCGGCTGAATTACTGTCGGCTCCCTCCGGCTTTTCAGGCGGTGTCTGATTATCCGTTCCGCCTTCACTTGGTGTACTTCCCGAATCAGACGAATTATCCTCTGCCCCTTCCGGCTTTTCAGGCGGCGTCTGATTATCTGTTCCGCCTTCACCCGGTGTGCCTTCTGAATCAGACGAATTTCCTCCCGGTGCGCCTCCCTGCGGAGCACCACCTTCCATCATACCTCCGCCCATTTGGCTGCTTGCTGACAGGATAATAGTATCTCCTTCTATTGATGAAACCTTTCCCGATACTGTACTTTCTGATATCGTGATTTTATTACTGCTTCCTGCATTGCCGCAGCCTGAAAGCATAACTGCATAAGCCAAACCACTTGCAAATAACGCCGGCCATAATCTTTTATTGCGCATATAACTGCTCCTCTCTATGTAAATCAAAACTATAAGCTTTTCTACGCTTTTTCCTTTAAAGCACAATCGTAGTTTATTTGTGAAATGTGTTCATTTGGTGAATGATATTTGTAATTTGTATGATTAGAAATAAGCTTTATTATTTTTTTGAAAAATACATCTTGTAACAAAAAGAAAAGGACCTGTGAAGAATTTTTTCCTCACAAGCCCATTCAGCCTTCTATATGGCATTCTTTTTCATTCATACAGTAACCGCTTTTCTGAATTTACAATATCAAGCTTATACCTGATCGTTGCGCTCCCGGTATCATAATATCATTGCAACTATTGCGATTATAATGCCTGCAAATATAATAAACGGCATAACACAGCAGCCTCCGCAGCCGCCTCTGTATGGCGGCGGTGGCGGTCCCCAC
>CAVBHN010000018.1:43803-49953 GCA_963595425.1 Faecalibacterium sp. CAG:74
TGCGGTCCTCCCATTCCCGGACCTCCGGGTCTGTATTCATACATAAGCTGTCACCTCTTTTCATAAATACTGTGATTATATCTGGTTTTCATAACTTCATATATAATCTATATTTCTTAATTTCATGACTACTACCTGCAATATACATGATTTTTCCCGCTCATTCAATACCATCACGAGGCTTATTATCATAATAAGCAATCTAATTGCTTATAGACTCCCTGTAAGATTGAAATACCGGCCTGCACATGCTATTCTTTAAGAATAAAGAATTACTCATAAAAGGAGCAGGAATATCATGCAGCTTGCGGCAGGAACGATATTAAACAATAAATATAAAATATTGAGCATTCTGAGCCGCGGTGGCTTTGGGATTACTTATGAAGCAGAGCAGGAGCCCATACAGCTTAGAGTATGCATAAAGGAGCTCGATTCTTCAGGTATAAAGGAAGGTCAGATTTTGGGTTCTATAAGCAGCGACAGCATCGTTCGTGTCCTGGATTATTTTGAGGAAAATAATAAAAGCTATTTAGTAATGGAATACCTCGATGGGATAACTCTTGCGACCTATATTGATAAATATGGCGCACTTTCCCCAGTCAGTCTTTTTTCTTCGATAAAGCCGCTTCTGTCTGCATTGTCAAAGCTTCATAAGCAGGGACTCATTCACCGTGACATTGCTCCTGATAATATAATGGTTCTCCTTGATGAAGCTCCCGCTTATGAGTCTGCTTTGAAGCTTAAGCTTTTCGATTTCGGAACCGCAAGAAGCCTGGGGCTTTCAAAATATACCTGCACATTAAAGGATGGTTATACACCGATCGAGCAAATGGCCGCAGACGAGGTCCAAGGACCATATACGGATATTTATTCCCTAAGTGCAGCTATGTATTTCTGCCTTACAGAAAAGCCTCCGGAGGGAGCCTACAGCAGGCTTTTAGACGACGGTCTGAAGCGTCCGTCACAGCTTGGCATTGCTTTAAGCAACGAGCTTGAAGAAATACTTATGAAGGGTCTTGCTCTTCATCCATCAGACAGATATCAATCAGCAGATGAAATGCTTTCTGCAATTGAAGCTGTGCTGCCGTCTGAAAGCTCCTCCAAACAGTCCATACCCGAAGCAAAATCCAAAAGCAAACGACCGGTAATCGCACTTTGTACAGCTATAGCGGCCGCGTTTGTCTTTGTGATGATTTTCTTTAAATTCACAGGATCTTCCATGACATACAACCCTGAAACAATGTATAAGGTAACTCTTACTCCAACCGATGAATTTACTGTTTCCGGATATAATGAATCTATAAAGACCTTAGAAGAACGTCTGAAGCTTTTTGCCTCCGGCAGCGGTTCATACTCTCTTACCGAAAATAAAGGGATTATAACTCTTTTACTCAACAAAAAGGATTTCCCGCAAAATGACGCAGCTGATACCGCATACGGAACAACTGTCGTAGAATACGATTCCGTTCCGGAATATGTGCTCCGCGGCTATCTTACAAGGGCATCAAGCCTTGTTCTTAAAGCTTCTGAAAATAATGAAACCATAGCCTTGAATCAGACTGAGGATTTTTCTGAAGTTTTAACGGATGTAATTTCGACTGACGCCATAAGCTCATCTGAAGTCTCAAGCGGTATTTCTGCAGACGGCACATGCATTGATGTAAGCTTCAGCAAGGATTTTCTGGATAAAAACAAAGAAACATTAGGCAGATGGAATAACTCCTACAGCCTAAGATCCGACATTGACTGTTCACCGCCTGTAAACACGTTTTCTACTATTCCTAAGAAGGACGGCAGCGGCTTTTACCTTTTGACAGATGACAGTGAGTCACTTATCAATGTTTTGGAATACAATCTGACTCATGCCCCCCTGGAGCACAGCTTTAACATTGAAATAGAAGAACAGGTTTCATGGCAAAACGATACAGACAGCTTCGGTAAATACCAGGTGTCAGAAAATACCTTTTCCAATGATGATACTTCTTTGTCTTATTATGTATATGGCAATATGACAGACGGCGAGCTTTTAGATAACTTTCAGGTTATACGCAGTAGGCTTGATGCTCTTAAAAGCCCATATGCCCTTGGAGAAATGGATCCACTTTCGGCTGTTACCTCCGGCTGCGATTCGCCTCTGTATAAGTTCATTGCAATAAAGACAAACGATGCAAATCTTAGTTATACCGATGTTGCCGATCTTCTTTTGTGCAGCAATAAATTCATTTTGTTAAGTGAGGACGGCTCTTATTCGGATAATTACATAACAAGCTGCTATCAGAACGGCAATTCAATTACAGTAAATGATTACAGCTTTGCAGCAGAGCTTACAGACAAGAATGCCAAAGTCTATATAACCTACCTTAATGGCTTCAATCAAACCGCCATCATGGAAGGCACGCTTGAAGACAATAATAAATTTTGCTTCTCGTCCTTTGCGAACGGCGAATCAGCTTCCGGCACATACAGCTGGCTTACTGATCTTATAGCAGCATGCATCAACACTCAGCCTCCGTCAACGCTGAATGCTTATGCGCTTGATATATCAGATACTGCCGTATTAACAGGACTGTTTAAGGACTCCTTTTCATGAGCTTCAACAAATAAAGGTCTGCCGCATCAGGTTAGAGTGCGACAGACCTTTATATTTTATTTTACTCAAATTTTCTGAAGATATACCCATGTATCAGAGCTTGCACCGGAATCATCTCCTGCTGCTTCAATATAAAGGCGAACCCTTGTATTTCCCGTTGCGCAAAACGGCGCCGTAAACTCCACATAAGCAAGTGTATTTCCTATATTTGACGGTGCTGACGGGATAATCGATTTGTCTGTAAACTGAAGTCTTGTACAATCAGGATAATTTTCTCTGAGTGCGTCCGTAAAATCCTTTACGGTTGCTCCCCATTCATGCTCAAAAACAAATACCCTGGAAAGCCATCCAAAGGCACCTACACAGACGTCGTTATCACCAAATCTTTCGGAACCCTCCTGCTGCATCAGGTAGATTTCATTTGCATGATGACTGTAATCCTCTATACCATACAGATAAGGCATTTCATCCATTGTATAAACCGTTCCGCAGCTGTCGCCAAGTATGGAATATGTCAAGCCAAATGCATTCATGAGTGTCCCGTCTATCTCAGCAAACATTTCCTCGTCACTATCTGACGAATTGGCGGATTCATATTCGTTTGCATCTGCGAGTATCGACTTACGCTCTCTGTCATCTATTGCATAATATACATATCCGTCATTTCCCGATGAATTTGACTCGCTGTCCTGCACAGCAACCTCATTGCTGTCTGTATCCGTTGAATGATACTGCGTGCTGTCATAATCCATGATTTCATCTGCCGGAACTGTATATGAGCTCGTCACCTTATTGTTTTCATCAACCTCACTGACTGTCATTTCGCCGCATGCTCCGAGACTAAGAGCAGATCCTGCTATTAATACTGCCGCAAATATTTTCTTTTTCATAGTTTTCTCCTTCCTGATGCATTTATCACATCACTCTTGCAAATTAAAAGCTTTGTATACATGTCATTTTTGCTGCTGTTATCTTATGACATGTATATTACAGCTAAGGCTCTGCAAATTTTTGTACTATGAAAAAGCTTTAATCATTGCTGTTCTTTTATCAGGAATCCTCCTTTGCGTGAATGTGAATTTCCATTATTCTTTGGCGCTCATCATATTCTATTGTTAATCTTTCACCCTTTTTATTATATGCCCAATAATATCCGTCACTGCGTGAATGCTCCTCTGTAAATCCTGCATCGATGCACTCATCTATATAAGCATCTACATCATCCAATGAATAATCGGCTATATGAATACTGCAATAATCAGATCTGTCAGATATAACATTGGAATTATCTGCCTTTGGAGTAGGCAGTAAGCTAAGCAGATTGTTTTTTGGCCATTTAAAGCCATCAAATGACTCCGGAGCTTCTATGTATACAGATAACTCGTTATTATATTCATGATAACTTAAGGTCAGATAATAATTTTGTGAGTTATAAGCATACATATCTGTTTCACTTTCATATGAAACATCGTTAAATCCATTCTCCCTGCATTCTGCTTTATATGCTTTAAATTCTTTTTCCGAAACCAAATATATGTCCACACTTAAATATTCCGATTCATTTCTGTTTATCTCTCCGTATTTGTATTCAGGCGTCGGAAGCATTTTTGCAAGTCCCGTACTCGGCCAGCTCAAGCTCTTTTCCTTGTATTTTGCATCGCTTTTCATTTTTGCATCTAAATTATTAAAAAGCACAAAAGGAATGATTAAGACTAAAGCAGCAATTGTCATCAGCAATGGTATACTTCTGTTCTTAAGCTTAATTACCCTTGAACCCGAAAGCATTGCTGCAATACAAAGAATTGTCTGTATAATGCATACCGTACCGGCCAGCGGATTCCCCATGCCTATCTCTACAAGGAGAGCCAACACGACACATACAAGCAGAATAATCAAAAGAACCTTTAATGCGCTTTTGTTAAAGAAGCTTACCTCATTTCGCTCATATACTATTTTTGCCTGTTCGGTTGCGAAATCATCCTCTGCTTTTTTCTTCTTTTCATATTCGTATTTCCTGATTTCATCCTGCATTTCCTGCGTTAATGAAACAGCACTTCCGCAATATTCGCAGTAAGCCTTCTTATTTTCCTTGTCAAGGCATATTGTTCCGCCACATATTTTACAACGTTCCCTATCCATCTTGTTCTCTTTTCGATCAAACTATTTTCATTCCGCATTCACTGCAAAATCTGCTTTCCGGCTTTAGTGCTGCTCCGCAATTTGGACATTTGCTCTGAAGCCTTACACCGCAGTTATTGCAAAATTTTCCGACAGGAACAAATTTGCGGCAATTCGGACACTGAATTCTCTCTTCCTTATCTGCTTCAGCTGCTTCTGCCGCCTTTTGGCTCTGAGCTTTTGCTGCAAGCACATCCGCCTCTGCCGCAGCCGTCTTTTTCTGCAGATCCACTGTATGCAGCTTTTTAAGTTCCTTAAAGCTTTCATCATCCTCCGGAAGCAATATCGTAAGAATATAAAAATCTATTATATCAAGGCCGTATTCTAAAAAGCCTGAATTGATTTTCTTCTTAAGCTCTCTTGATATAAGATCCGTCTGCTCATCGATTGCAATTATGTCTATGTTGAATTCCCTGATAACTACAGGCAGATAAGACTTAACTGCCGCCGTGATAAGCGGTCTGAAAGCTTCCTTTAACGATTTTGCAAAGCCCTTTCCCGTTTCGTTCCACGCTACTCCCTTAAGCGTTCCGATATTCTTCACCAAAAGAGTCAACGAATCAGCCACCTGAAGGCTCAGTTCTCCCGAAACTCCGATTTCAACCGGCACACCCGACGTAGGCTCAATAAACCTTATTTTTGAATCCAATCCCCACTTTAAGGCCATCTGAACGTTCTTATTTACAAAATATATCTCACAATGAATAATACTGATGCCTGTAAATACATGCGCGGCTTTCGTAAGGATCGGAACATTTTTTGTATCGAGTCTGTATCTTCCGGGTCCTAAAATGTCCATGATCTTCCCGCTTCTGACAAAAATAGCCTCCTGATTTTCATGAACGATAATCTGTGAAAACATATTGAAATCCTCATACGGAGATTTCCATATAAATGATGTATTATCGCCCTCACAGCATATAAGCTTCCCTATACCCATACTCTTGTATCCTTGTTTTCTGTATTATTTTATGCCTTAACTATAATCAATCAGATTTTACACCGCAACAGGAAGCTTAAATTCACTTGCAAAATTATTTATTGCCGAGCATATGCTGCCTGTCATGTCCGGCATTTGCTTTGTAACAATTTCAACAACTCCGTTCGCCATCTCCTGTGCCTTGTTTCCGATAACCTCCATGCCTTTTGCGGCATTGGGGATTTGCTCAGAAATAGCTTCAGCTGCCGTTTTGTAAGCTTCACCTGCTAACGCAGTACCCATCAATCCTCCTACTATTCCGCCTACTACTGTTCCAACTCCCGGAACAATCGAGCCTGCGGCAGCACCTGTCAGTACACCTCCAAGGGTTCCTCCTGCTACCGATGCCGCATTTTCTCCGAGATCGTATGCCAACTCGCCTGCATCTATGTTTCCCTGTGCA
>CAVBHN010000019.1:0-47367 GCA_963595425.1 Faecalibacterium sp. CAG:74
GAAAGCAGTCTCTTGATACTGCTATGATTCCAAGCTTTACTTCCGGAATATTTTTAGTCATCTTTTTTCTCCCTCTTTTATTTTATACTAATTTCTTAAACAGTTCCTTTGTTGCAGGATAAATTTCTTTAAACTGTTCATATCTGTCTGCATACAGCTTAGCAAGCTCAGGATCCGGCTCAATCACCTCTGCCACCTCTACGATCCTGTCACATGCAGTCTTTACATCCTTGTATTCTCCTGCCGCAACCATTGCCAGCATGGCAGCTCCCATTCCTGGTCCCTGCTCCGATTTGAGAATCTCAAGCTTGATATTTAATATACTCGCAATAAGCTTTCTCCATAACGGACTCTTTGCTCCGCCGCCGCAAAGCTTACTCTTTTCTATATTAAGTCCCAGGCTCTCAGCAATAACGAACATATCCTTAACAGCAAATGCAACACCCTCAAGCACCGCAAGCGTGAAATCAGAACGCTTTGTATCCATTGTTGCTCCGATAAAGGTTCCTCTTGCATTTGTATCATTAATCGGGCTTCTTTCACCCATAAGATATGGGAGGAAGAACAGATGATTATGTCCGAGATCCTCTTCTTTTATAAGAGACTGCTCTCTTACAAAATCATCTGTTTCAAAAACATTTTTCATTAACCAGTTATTACAGCTTGCAGCCGAAAGCATGCAGCCCATAAGATGGTATTTTCCGTCTGAATGTGCAAATGAATGCAATGCATTATTTTTATCAACACCGAATTTCTCTGATGAAATAAATATCGTACCTGATGTGCCAAGAGATATATTGCAATTTCCGTCTCCTACGGTTCCGGTTCCTATTGCAGCTGCCGCATTGTCTCCCGCACCCGCTGCTACAACCGTATCGGCAGGAATACCGAATTTGTCTGCTATTTCCTTTGAAACACATCCGATCTTTTCATAGGATTCGTAAATATGTGCCATCTGTTCTTCCTTAATGTGGCAGATATTCAGCATTTCCTTAGACCAGCATTTGTTTTTTACATCCATAAGAAGCATTCCCGATGCATCGGATACATCGGTAGCAAATACACCTGTAAGCTTATAATTGATAAAATCCTTAGGAAGCATTATCTTGGAGATTTTTGCAAAAAGCTCAGGCTCATTTTTCTCCATCCAGAGAATCTTAGGCGCTGTAAATCCGGCAAAAGCGATATTTGCCGTATACTCACTAAGCTTGTCCTTGCCAATCTCGTTATTGAGATAATCAACCTCTTTATTCGTACGTCCGTCATTCCAAAGGATAGCCGGTCTTATAACATTGTCATCCTTATCAAGTACAACAAGTCCATGCATCTGTCCGCCTACGGCAATGCCCTTCACCTTTGACTTATCTATACCCTCAAGAAGCTTTGGCATCTCCTCGCATATACGATTCCACCAATCCTCAGGCTTCTGCTGGCTCCAGCCCGGCTTTGGAAATTCTAACGGATAATCTCCTGAAACAATTTTCTCGATGCTTCCTTCTTCTGTCATAAGAAGCATTTTTACCGATGATGTTCCAAGGTCAATTCCTATATAATACATATTTCCCTCCCTTTGTTTTTATCTAAATTATTTTAGTCCATGCTTAATTAATTTAATTTGATTATAATTTAAATAAAATATTTATCAAGCTTATTTATGCATATTTTTATATTTCTATATTTTACTCAAAAATATACTGGCTATTTTGTTGGTATTTATTAAATAGAATTCATTTTCTTTCGTTGACTAAAGGATAAAAAAAAGCTAAACTAATTTAGTAATTCAATTGAAATTTAGCATCACAAGGAAATACAATATGAAAGCAAAAGATATAGCAAAAAAGCTCGGAATATCTCCGGCCGCTGTCTCTCTGGCTCTTAACGGCAAACCGGGAGTAAGCGATCAAACAAGAAAAATGGTAATTAAGGAAGCCTACGGAAACGGTTCTCCAAAAATGCAATATCTGGCCGAATCTCAATCAAATATTCATATACGTTTTGTTATATTTGTTGATGATTATGCTACTGTTGCAAATGAAACAAGCTTTCATGCAAGCATTCTTCAAGGCATCGAAATGCGTGCAAAGAAATACAGCTACAACGTTTTAGTAAGCTATTTTCATACCTCATCTGACTGGTCATCTCAAATATCCCTACTTTCAAAGGATGTATCCGGGATAATTCTACTTGCTACGGATTTAAAGGAAGAGCATATAGAATATGCCAAAAATCACGGTATATTAAATTTGGATATTCCGCTGGTTATCGTTGACAATGCAACTGATCTTAATGTTGACTGTATTTACGGCAACAGCTGCAAGGGTGCAAGCATGGCAGTATCTCACCTTCTTGAAACTGGACATAAAGACGTCGGCTATATCCGTTCAAAGCTCAGAATAAGTAATTTCAATGAACGTGAGCAGGGATATTATGCTGCCAAAAAAGACTTCGGCTTGCCTAAATCCAATGATTCGAATATAATAGATGTTTCGATTGCATCCAATGATGCATACAACGAGCTTTCAAATTGGCTTGATATGGGTAACAAGCCTGCTTCGGCCTACTTTGTAGAAAACGATATAATTGCTGCAGCCTGCATTAAGGCCTTCAAGCAGCACGGATATTCTATTCCGGACGATATATCAATTGTAGGCTTTGATGATATTCCGTTATCGTCTCTTATTGATCCACCTCTTACAACAGTAAGTGTAATGATTGAAGCAATGGGAATTCAGGCTTTAAATATCCTTCATCAGCGTATAAAAGAAAATAATTTTGCATTATGCGACGAACGAAATGGTGCTTTGCATATAATTGTTCAGCCGCACCTTGTAATAAGGGAAAGTGTAAAGGCTATATAAAGGAGCATTTAAATGTCCAAAATAGGTTTAGTCGTAGAAGGCGGCGGAATGAAGTGTGCTTACAGCGCCGGCGTTTTAGATGGATTTATAGAAGATAATATCACTGTTGACTACTGCATAGGAGTATCTGCCGGAAGTGCAAATCTGTGTTCATATACGGCAGGGCAGCATAGAAGAAGCAGACGTTTTTATACGGATCACATTCATGAGCCGTTATACTTCGGTTTTAAGAGCTTTCTCAAAACCGGTAATTTGTTTAATCTCCAATATATTTACGGAACTCTCAGCAATGAGGATGGAAATGATCCTATAGATTACGATGCTATGATGAGTAATCCGACTGAATTTGAGGTAGTTGCTACAAATGCACTTACCGGCAAGCCTGCTTATTTTAATAAAAGTAATTTTAAAAGAAATAATTATTTGGAAATAATGGCATCAAGTGCAATACCTGCGGCATGCAAGCCGGTATTAATTGCCGGAACTCCCTATTTTGACGGTGGAATAAGTGCTGCCGTTCCGGTTAAAAGAGCTTTTGATAAGGGATGTGATAAGATCATCTGTCTTCTGAGCAAGTCAAGGCATTTTATTAAAACACCCGAAAAAAACAAATTGTTTTATTCTCTGGCCTGCAGAAAATATCCAAATGCAATAAAGGATATGGATAACCGACATATAATGTATAAAAAATGCCAGGATGAAATGTTTGCAGCCGAAAAAGCAGGCAAGGCATTTATTTTCAGCCTTGAAACCAGCATGCAAATAAGCACATATAAAATGGATGCCGCTGTCAATCAAAAGCTCTATGAGCTTGGCTTATCGGATTATCATAAATACAAGGATAAGCTTCTTGAGTTTATGAAATAAGAAAATAACAATACAATAATGTTGTGGTTGAAATGTCAAGGGTCTGTCGCATTATGCATTTAATACGACAGACCCTTATACTTTTTGACCCCGATATCATTCATATCTAAGTGCATCTATCGGATTGAGATCCGCCGCCTTTATTGACGGAACAATTCCGAATACCACACCTATAAGCATTGAAAACAAAACCGAAATGACTATTGCGGGTACGCTGATTGCTGCCGGCACGGATGCAACCGCTGCCATTATCCTTGAAAGGATGATTCCCGCTATTACACCCAGTATTCCGCCAATAACACTCAGCATTGCAGCTTCAGTAATAAACTGTGAAAGTATTGCTTTTCTTTTGGCTCCCAAAGCCTTTTTGAGTCCGATTTCCCTTGTTCTTTCCGTAACCGAAACAAGCATGATATTCATTACACCGATTCCGCCTACAAGCAGAGATATCGATGCAATTCCTATAAGCATAAAGTTTGTTGATTCAGACAGCTTCTGAAGCTGTGCTGCCTCCCCTGCAAGATCCTTTGCTTTATATTCCATGCTGTTGTTTCCGGTAGAATCACTCGAAATATAGCTGTTTAATATATCTTCAACATCCTGTCCGATATCCGTCATATTGAGTACCGAGTCAGTTTTAACTATAAATTCATTCGGTATGTCATATCCTGCCAATACAGGCCAGAGTGAATCCGGAACATATACAATTCCGTTCTCCGTTGTTGCATATTTGTTATAATCATCTACAGAATTTATTACCGGCTCAAACTCTGTCTTTTTGCTTACCACACCAACAACCGTAAACGGCTCTCCGTTTATATCTATTGTCTTTCCTACCGGATCATCACCGTTAAAATTTCCTTCGGCCGCTTCATCGATAAGGGCAACCTTTCTGCTCAGCTTTATATCATTAGCCGATATTCCTCTTCCCTCAATTACCTGCAGTCCCTTAGTCCAGATATAATCCTCATCTATTCCGTATATAGAACTGCTCTGCATATCACTGTTCTTGTAATACATACTGCTGCTGTATTCCATCTTATGATACATGCTGACGGATTCAACTCCGGATATATTCATAATATGCTTTTTTACCTTTTCGGTATAGTGAGGAAGATTGTCCGGAACCTGATTGTAGCTGTAATCCTGCTGCATTCCGTTTTGATAAAACTGCAAAGTAACCGTATTTGTTCCATCTCCTATGAGATTATCCTGAATCTGTTTATTTGTGCCTTTAATCGTGGAAACAATGGCTATGATTGCTGCAATTCCGATAATAATTCCGAGCATTGTCAAAAATGAACGCAGCTTATGGCTCCATATTCCCTTCATCGACAATCTAATGTTCTCAATCATACATTTCTCCGTTTTTTAATAATAATTCACCTCAGCATCCCTGGCAGCTACTCCCTCTTTAACATCCTTTCCATACGGAAATGCTATTTTGTCATCTTCATCGATTCCGCTCTTTATTTCAAGAACATAGCCCCAAAGTGCCTTGCCTGTCTTAATATATTTCTTTACAAGCCGGCCATTGCTTTCCGCCATAACGTATTTTCCGTTTATATCTGACCTTATATACATATTAGGGAGATACTTTCCGCCATCATTTCTTGAATTTTGGAGTGTTACCTGGCAGCTCTCGCCTGTTTTAAGCTCAGCGCCCTCCTCCTCAACATAGGCCTTAGCCGGATAATATGAGCTGTTAGGATTATTTGCTCCATAGGTGCTATAGGTTGTGAGAGGCTCGGTACCGATTTCATTGATTACTCCTACTGTTGAAACGCCTGATTCATATCCGACGATATCTATCTTATCGCCTGCCTTTATCTTCTCAAGCTCCAATTCACTTACCGCAACCGTAACAACAGCCTTTTCGGTGCCCTTTATCTTCATTACATCTCCGCCTGCTGCAAGGCTTGCAACATCCTTAAGCTCTGTGACAACACCGTCTATCGAAGCCTTTACCTCTCCTGTATTGTATGTAAGCTTATCCTTCTCATAATTAAGCTTTGCCTCCTTGAGACTCAAGTTCTGAGATTCTATTTCCTTTGTCTTATCCTGAATCATCTTTGCAAGCTCATCCTTTGAATATGTATAGTTCTCGCCGTTATTTGCCTGCTCCTCGGGATATATCGTTTCATCCCACTCTGCCTCCTCGGGCACTACTGTATCAAGAGTTCCGTAATGCGGGCTTGTAAAATCTATATTTGCGGTACCGTCGCCATTATAGCTGACGCCCTCTCCTATAGTCCAATCCTCAAACTCGATTTCCGCTGTACTTTTACCGCTGTCATCACTGTTATCTGTTTGCTCGTCTGAAGCTTTTGCTGCCTCTTCTGTTGATCCAGCCTCATCAGTCGGTTCAGCATCCTCAGTCGGTTCAGGCTCCTTTGTCGGATCTAATGTAGGCTCCGGTGTTACGATCTGTGTTTTTTTTGCATAAGGAGAATCGCCAAGCGTGCTGCCATCCACTGTCCATGTAGCATATAATACATTTCCTTCATATACCTGAAGCTCTGCAACAGCCGAATTATCATACAGTGATTTCAAAAAATCAGCCTTTACAACAGTTTCCGGCGTACAGTAATAGGTTCTTATCTCGCCCTGCTTAGACGGTGTGGTTCCTGCATTTATTTCATCAAGTGTTTCAACAGGATCTGCCGTATGGTGTATTGTCGTTGGCTCTACCGTAGGAGCATATTCCGAAGGAATGAGGGTCTTATATTTTTCAAGCTCCTGCTTTGATTTATTTATCGCACTTTCAAGGGATGATATTTTTGCTTCATCCGATTTGATTGTAAGCTGAAACGACTCTGTATCATACTTCATAACCATATCTCCGGCCTTTACGCTTTGGCCTTCGCTTACACAAATCTCATCAACTATGCCATCCTTAAGCTGAATGGTTTGAATTCTTCCCTCTGTGACTTCTCCGCTCAATGTATTATCATCCCAATTTGACTGAAGAAGTTCACTTACCTTATATACGTCAACACTTTTTGATGCATTGCTTATATTGCAAAATATGACTGCTGCTATGATAGCTGCAGCTACTGCAATGATTAAAGGTAGCACTTTTTTTTTATTTTTCTTTTTCAGCATAGGCCTTCCTTCTCATTTGTACCTTCTCTTATGCTAAGCCTTCCGTCTCTTATCAGATACTCCTTCTTAGCATGAGCTGCTATGTCACTGTCATGTGTGATCATTACAATAGTTACACCGCTTTCATTGAGCTGCTCAAAAAGCTCCATAACCTGCTTTCCTGATGCACTGTCAAGTGCTCCTGTCGGCTCATCGGCAAGAAGTAATTTTGGCTTCATTACCATAGCTCTGGCTATCGCAACCCTTTGCTTCTGACCGCCTGACAGCTGTGTGGGCTTAAACTCTGCTCTTTCTCCAAGTCCAACCCTTTCAAGTGCCTCCATCGCTCTTTTTTGCCGCTCTCTTCTCGGTATTTTTGCATATATCATAGGAAGAGCAACATTTTCAAGTGCTGTTTCTCTTGGCAGCAGATTGAAATTTTGAAAAACAAAGCCTATAGTTGTATTTCTTACATCAGAAAGCTGATTCTGTGACATATCGGTAATATCATTGCCGTTTAACATATATGTTCCCGATGTAGGAACATCAAGACATCCGATAATATTCATAAGTGTGGATTTTCCCGAACCCGAAGGACCCATTATAGCGATATAATCACCTTCATCCACCTGCATGTTTATATCAAATAAAACCGGTACTGCCAGCTTTCCTTCTCCATAGCTTTTATAAATATTTCTTAATTCAAGGATTTTTTCCATAATAATCAGTCCTGTACAGCCAAAGCTTCTGTATTGTCATCGGTATTTGACATACCGTCATCAATAGTACCGTCACCTGACTCCTGATCAGATGTATTATTTTCACTTCCTGTGGAGCTTGTATCCGCATTCTTGACAGCTACAGACATTCCCTCGACATAATCCTCATCCGGCCAGGCAATATAATCGGTATCGGATATACCTGATTCTATCTTATAGATATCTGCATCCTCCTTATACTCTCCGAGAACCACCTGTCTTTTTTCAAGCTTTCCGTCTATGGATGAGGATGCCCATATATAGCTTGAATCTCCGTCCTTAACTATCCATCCGCTTGTAAGCCAGATGCCGTCTCCCAGCTCATCCTGCCCTATATATTTTTCTATAGTCAAATGCTGTCCAAGCATAAGTCCATCTGTACTTTCAAGCTCGACATAAAATGTATAGTCCGATGCGGTGTTGCTCGAGCTGTCGTCATAAAGACCGCCGCTGCTTTGATCTGTTGATGCCTGCTTTTCTATAACCGAAACCTTTCCAAGCCACGTCTTTGATTCATCTATTCTTGATCTTAAAAGGACCTTCTCGCCCTCATTGATATCAACTATATTCTGCTCGCTGACCTTTGCCTTAACCCTGAATTCACCATCTGCGGTTATTACCATATAGGCTGTATCATCGGTTATATCTGAAATATCATTTAATTCGGTTATTGTTCCTGAAATCGGAGCTGTTACTACTGAATTTTCTATTGTCTTATTTTTCTTATCTATTTCAGACTGTGCAACCTTTATTGAGTATTCCGATTGTGCAACCTCTGCCTGAAGCTCAAGAATCTGAGACGAAAATTCTATTTGCTCGGATGCTGCCGCTTTATTCATCTGATCTGTCAGCGTTGTGATCTGCGCATTGTCATTTGATATAGTTGTATTTAACTTTTCTATCTCAAGCTGCTTTTGCTGAACCTCTATCTGAAGAGACTGCGTATCATATGCAAACAGCTTATCACCCTTTTCCACATGCTGTTCCTTTTGAACATAGCATTCACCAAGCGTCATTGAGGTATCAAATTTAACATTTTCCGTTTTTTGAGTCTCTACCTTTCCGGAAAATCTGTTCAGCGATGTAAGATCCGCACTGTTTACGCTGTCAATAGCTTTGACATATGCCTTTCTGGCAACTGCTGTTTTACCCTTGCCAATTAAGCTGATGATCAAAAAAATCGCAACCACAGCTGCCACTATAGCAGATATCAGGGCTATAAGCTTTTTATTGTTTTTTGATACGCTTTTCATAATAATCCTACTTTCTTAAAAGCCGCAGAGAAATATAAACTCTGCGGCTTTTACTGGTATTTTTATTTAGATATGAGATTACTGTTTGTCCTTCATTCTCTCATTTCTTAAAAACATTCGAAATCAAGACAGCTTCTTACGCTTGTATAAGGTCGTACCTTTGAATTTGCAACCGCAACATGCTCCGGATGTACCGAATATCCCTTTAATGCAGCTTCACTTTCAAAGCTTGTATCAAGCATAAGATCTACAGTTGATGAAGGAAGTCCGTTTATATTGACCTTCACATCAATCAGACCCGGGATTTTTCCCTTAAGACCTTCAAGCCCTTCCTTGATTCCTTTTTTAATTTCCGCTTTCTGTTCTTCTGTATATTCTTCTTTAAGCTTCCATAAAATAATATGCTTTACCATTTTTTCTCCTTTTATTTATATCTTATTATACGATTTACAATTCTAAACAGCTAAAATGTGACTTATATATTTTTCTCTTCAACTATCTCAAGCTTATCAAGATGCGGACTTTCGGTACTGCTCTCTATAGATGCCGATTTGGAGTACTTCTGTACATTCATGACACCCTCTCTTACAGGTGAAATGGTTCCAGCTCCTGCTACACAGCCTCCAGGGCATCCCATTCCTTCAAGAAGATAACCGTTGCACTTGCCAAGCTTAGCTTTAAATAAAAGCTTTTTGCATTCCTTGAGGCCATCTCCATACTCTGTATGAACCTCTATATCAGGATTAATGTGCTTGATTGCCTCTACGACCGCTGCAGCAACTCCTGTTCCGACTGCAAAGCCTCTGCCCATGCTGCTGCCCTCTGTCATCGCAGAATCCTCCTCGGCCTCTATTTCTGCCGGAATGATTCCCTTTGCATCAAACATTCCCTGCACTTCCTCAAATGTAAGAACAAAATCCACATCGGAACGAATCGTTCTTCTGTTTGCTTCGTTTTTCTTTGCCGCACAAGGTCCTATAAAGCATATCTTTGCATCGGGATTGGCTTTTTTTACCATACGCGCTGTAATAACCATAGGTGTAAGAGCCATAGAAATACAATCAGCAATCTCAGGAAACATCTTCTTAGCCATCATGCTCCATGCCGGACAACAGGATGTGGCCATAAACGGAAGCTTCTCAGGTACGTTTTCAAGGAAGTCCTTTGCCTCTTCGACTGTGCAAAGATCTGCTCCTATCGCAACCTCTACAACATCCTTAAATCCCAGCTGCTTCATAGCCTCCTTTACCTGACCGTTCGATACATTTTTCCCAAACTGTCCGGCAAATGCAGGTGCAACACAGGCTATAACCTCTTTGTTTCTCTTTATTGCTGTAATCAGCTGAAATATCTGACTCTTATCTGCAATTGCACCAAACGGACAGTTAACAAGGCACATACCGCACGATACACATTTATCATAATCGATATGAGCTCTTCCAAGCTCATCGGAATGAATCGCATCCATTCCGCAAACCTCTGCACATGGTCTTTCTATCTTTGATATCGCATGATACGGGCATTGGCTGAAGCACTTACCGCATTTGATACACTTGCTCTGGTCAATATGACAATGCTTATCGTCATCTAAGTATATCGCATCCTTAGGACAAACATTCTGACAAGGATGTGATAAGCATCCCTGACAGCTGTCTGTAATTCGTATCTGCTTTTCGGGACATGCATTACAGGCATATTTTATAACATTTACAAGAGGGGCCTTGAAATATTTCTGGTCTGTTGCAGCCTCATTTATATATGTGCTTATCGGCTTATCCGGACCATCCGGAGCAAAATCCATTCCGAGAGCCAGTCTCAATCTCGCATTTACAACTGCTCTTTCAAGAAAAATATCTCTTCTGTACTTTGCAAGCTCACCGGGAATGATCCTGTATGGCACCTCATCTATTGCACTGTAATCATCATTCTCTGCTTCATAGGCAAGCTTCGCAACCTCAGTAAAAACACTACGTCTGATATTATCTACCGCACTGTGTACTCCACGCATATTTTATTATCTCCTCATCTGACTATTTCTGCCTGGTAAGCTGTATCCTTAAGGCTGAAATCCGTTATAACCTCTAACTGCCATAAAAGCAGATATATGGGTTCTGCAGCAATCTCATACTTAAGCATTCAGACCCGAACTCACTCTTGTTATAATTTTAACATAATTGTACATCCTTGTCCTCTAAGTATTTTATATCTCTTAACATAATTTCATTATCTATGTATATGACATATATATTTTATATGCGTTTTGATTCTATTTTTTTATATTAATCCCCAGTTTGAAAGAATAAAAGTAAACAGGAAAATCGTTATTATACTGAAGGCTGATGTCATAGCTACTATTTCACCTGCAAGCTCTCCGTTTCCTCCCATGGACTGCGCCATCGGTGTAGATGCAACAGCTGTCGGTGATGCAAATATAGCAAGCACTGCTACAAGCTCTTTTCCCTTAAAGCCAATTCCCGAGGCTATTGCTATCATTATTACCGGAACAATAACGAGTCTTCCGATAACTGCCGCTGTAAGAAATCTTCTGTTTCCTATGATACTTTTTACAGAAAGAATCCCTCCTAATGTCACAAGTGCTATAGGTGTTGCCGTCTTTCCCAATGTCTGAAACGGAGTCATGATCAATGTCGGTATTTTAACCGGACATATATTAAAAAGGATTCCGAATACTCCGGCCAGCACAAGTGGATTTTTGATTATATCAAGCAAAAGTGCTCTTATTTTTATTTTTCTTCCGCTGTTTAAATCAAATAAAATAACCGCAAATATATTATACATAGGAATCACAAGTGCCGTAAGGCTTCCTACAAGCGCAACCCCGTCCGCATCGCAAAGCTCTGCCGCTATTGCCGCACCGAATAAAACAAAATTGCTGCGATAAATGCCCTGTATAACTGTTGCTCTGTCTCTTTTATCGTCTATGAGAAATTTAAATAAAATCCATACAACAGCTACCATAGACGGCACAGCTATTGCCGCAAATATAAATACATGAGGAACTACCGTTTCCTCTAAATCGACATTGTAAATGCTGAAGAACAGCGAAAGCGGAATAAGCACCTTAAACGCAAGCATATTGAGTCCCTTAAACTGCTGTACGCTAAAAATACCCGCCGCTCTTATAGCTATGCCAATTATCATATATATCATAAGCGGTATAACAACCTGCGCCGCAATTAAAAAGCTCTGCATAATGTCTCTCCTCATCCAAACATAATTATGAATCCAATCTAACATTTTTATTATTCTATGTCAAAAAACAGAGCAGCATTTCCGCTGCTCTGTCTCTGCAAAATATTTCACAAGAAATTGTGATGTAATGGGTATACATATATAAATGGTTTAGAAAAGTAATCAATTATGAAAGTGTAAGAAGCTCATTCTTTAAGAAGCTCTCTTTGCATTTGAATGCAATATTTGTTGCCTTTGTTCCGTCATATACGTTAGGAGCTGCTTTTTCTTTGTTTTCTACGCAGTTGCAGAAATACTCAAGCTCTGTAACATATGCATCATGCCAACGAGTAACGAAATCCTGATAGCACTCACGGCAAACACCGTGTGAGCTCATAACCTCAAGAAGAGAATCTGTCGGAACAGCTGCAATTCTCAATGTTCCTCTTGTTCCTACGATTTCTGTCTCAACTGCTGAGCCGTGTGCTGCGGCACGACCTGCATAGAAGAAGGACATTGTCTCGTTTTCATTCTGGATAAGGCATGATACGTTATCTCCGTCGTCCCAATCCTTGTACTGTTTAAATTCATAGCATCCGCCGATAGCCCAGAGCTTCTTTGGCTCTGACTCTGTAAGCCAGCGAATAAGATCTATATCATGGATAGACATATCAATGAACTGTCCGCCTGAACGAGGTGCATACTCAAGTGTTCCCTCGATGATAGCGATAGGATCCTGTGAATAGCAGCGTACAAGTACGATATCTCCGATATCACCATTCTGTATTTTCTTCTTTGCTACTGCATATGAATGATCAAAGCGGCGCATGAAGCCAAGCATAAATGTAAGCTCAGGATGTGCCTCAACGATCTTCTCTGCTCTCTTACATTTCTCAACTGTCTCAGCAAGCGGCTTCTCACAGAATACATGCTTGCCTGCATTCATGGCAAGCTCGATCATATCTACGTGAGAATCCGTATTTGTAACGATAGCTACTGCCTCTACATTAGGATCGTTGCAAAGATCTACAGGCTTCTCATATACAGCTGTAACACCTAATTCCTCTGCTACTTCCTTAGCTCTGTCAAAATTCTTGTCACTGATTGCAACAAGCTCACACTGTGGTACTCTGTTTGCAATATTGCATGCATGCTCATATCCGAGACGTCCGACACCAATGATTCCTATTTTGAGTTTCTTCATAGTTATTTATCTCCTTAAAAATAATTTTTTAAATTTATTAAAATCCGATCTGATCCTTAACATATTTACGCGCTATCTTTGCAACCTCAAGAGGATTTGCAACTGACGGATCCTGCTCTGCTTCAACAACTACCCAGCCTTCGTAATTGTATTCGCCAAGAAGTCTGAATACCTCCGGGAAGTCTACGCAACCCTCAGGATCTCCCGGGATAGTAAATACTCCGTATGGTATAGAATGAAGAAAGCTTCTTTCCTTTTTATAGCACTCTTCCATAACAGGCTTTCTGACATTCTTAAGATGAACGTGTTTGATTCTGTCATGATGCTTTTTAAGAATCTCTATCGGATCCTCTCCCGAAAATGTTAAATGTCCCGTATCAAAGATAAGATTTACATATTTTGGACTTGTAAGTGCCATAAGATGGTCAATTTCATTTGTTCTCTGAACCGTTGTTGTCATATGATGATGGTAAACAATATGCATACCAAAATCCTCTGCAATGCTTCCTAAATGATCAAGTCCCTTTGCAAGCACCTCAAATTCATCATCATTTAATTCTCTCTTATATTTAAGAGGTGTATTCCACTGATGCTGAATAGAATAGCTCTGATCAGAGGTATTTATAATGCTTGCGCCGATTGATTTAAGAAAATGAATATGATCGATAAATGCTCTTTCATTTTCCCACATAGGCTTTTCATTGATATAAGTACTGATCCATGCTGTGATAGCACTTAAGCCTCTCTTGTCCAGTTCATTTTTGATGATTTCCGGATGCTGTCTTGGGAACTGACATCCTATCTCTGTTCCGACATAACCTGTGAGTGCAATCTCACCGATTGTCTGTAAAAATGAATTCTCTGCTCCCATTTCCGGCATGTCATCCTCTGTCCATCCGATAGGAGCAATACCAACCTTAACCTTCTTTGGATCTAACATAGTTTTGCTCTCCTATTATGTAAATTTTAATTTGTACCTAACATATTTTTCAGGAATTACTTTTCAAAAATTATTTCGTGGATTCTTTCAGAACTCTGATGTCCTCTTTCATTATTTCAAAGTAATCCTTATTAAGCTTTCTCATGGTCTCGAGTTCATAAAGGTTCTCGAGAATAAGCCATCCGGAATAGTTCTGTTTCTTAAGGAAATCTATTGTCTCATAATATCCTGTTGTTCCTGTTCCAAGAACATATTGCGCATTCTGATCCTTAATTCCGTCCTTAACATGCATCTGATTTACATAATACGGATACATTTCAGTAAGCACATTATGTATATCTATATCTGTAAGACATGCATGATTACATGAATCAAAGAAAAGATAGAAATTTTCTTTATCTACAAGCTGATAAAGCTTTTTCTGAACCTCGACGCTGTTCGGATTCTCGCATCCAATCTTAATTCCCTTTTCTCCGGCATAATCACAGAAATAGCGATATCTTCTTGCCGTATTCTCTATATCCTCATCAGTTGCCATATAGCTGGCATTGAAATTTGAGAAGAAAACAAGGTCTATTCCCATATATGCCGCTGCATCGATGGCTGTTGTTCCCTCTTCATTTACTATTGAATCCCATTTCGTACCGACTCTGGCATGAAACGGTACATTATCTCCGTCGCTTACTCCGACATTAGGATAGCTGATTCCGTATTTCTGCTGTGCCTCAAGGTAAAGATCCTGAAGCCTACGCTGTCCAAGCGGCCATCCGTGCTCATATGAGCCAAGCTCAAGCGACATTCCGTCAAGTCCCATTTCCGAAACGATCTGTGGTGCAAATACCCCTGTTCCGGGTACACAGAAATTACATATTCCTAACTTTACATCCATTATCTTACCTCTTCTATAGATGATTATGCACCGCAGTGCGATACATAATCATCTAAAAATCCTTAACCCTACTTTTTAATCCGATGCCAAATTGCCATTAAATATATATCAAAGCTCGCCTCTTGTCTCACGCTCCGCAAGCTCCTTCATTATTGCAGGATACTTTTTGTCAAGCCTGTAAAGTGCAAGTACAACTACCGCGATGATCCATACAAGGATCGGTCCCCATATATATATGTTCTGTATCATAGCAAGTGCCGATGCCGGCTGTGTAACTCCTGCCCCAGATGAGCTCACATAGCCTGCTCCCGAAAGCATATTTGAAAGCAAAGCACTTGTGATACCGGTTCCAAGTTTAAATCCGAGTGCACCGCCTGCAAATATCAGCGATGTCTGACGGATATGCGATTTCCACTGTCCGAATTCTACTGCATCTCCCAACATACCGAATACAATAGCGGTAAGAGGAGCCTCACCCAATGCACGTAAAATCGATGTTGCCAAAGCCCATTCAAAGCTTTGAGTGTTGATAATAAACAATGCCTGTGCAATAACTGCCACAATTGCTCCGATAAGAGAAATCTGCCTCTTTCCGAATTTCTTCAGAAGCATCGGACAGAACATTGCTCCGATTACGAGTGTAAGCGTTTCTGCAAGATACAGCACACTGTACATCCATGTATCATTTCCGAATATGTACTTACAATAATAAGGAAGCGCGGTTCCTACTATTGTGCCGTGTACACATGTTACTGTCCAAAGTATCAGGCATGCCCAGAAATACTGGTTTGTTAATAGAGTCTTTAATGCTGTTCCGATGCCTACCTTTGTATCCTTATTGCTGTCGTCATCTCCGGATTCCATTTCCTTGCAATTTACGAAGCAGATGATAAGCATTACAAATGCGATAACAACCCATATCAGCATTGCCTTTACCCATGCAGCCTGATCATCTCCCAAAAGCTTAACTACCGGCTGTGTAAGCGTAACTGCTATAATACGTCCAATAGGTGCCATCGACATACGGAATATTGAGAGCATATCTCTTTCGTGTGATGAACGTGTCATATATGCCGAAAGAGTACCGTAAGGCACGTTTATTGCTGTATAGCAGATGGTAGTCGTTACATTGTATGTAATGAAGATATACCAAAACTGCATTGTCTCTGTTGTCTGCGGTACCGTAAACAGTGCTACGGCTGATATACAGTATGGAATTGCCATCCAAAGAATCCATGGTCTTGCTTTTCCCCATTTGCTCTTTGTCTTTGTTACAATGACACCCATGATTGCATCACTTGTACCGTCAAATATACGTGAGATAAGCATTACCAGACCTACTGTTGCAACGGGTACTCCGGCATAATCCGTATAGAACAGAACCAAAAGTGCCGAAATCATTCCGTATACTATATTGCAGGCTGTATCACCGAATCCGTATGACACTCGTACCTTTGTGCTTAGCTTTTTAAACTGATCATTATTTAATTCGTTTCCGCTCATTTATTGTCCCCCGTCAATAATATTAGTTTTCTGCTTCTATTTCACTAATCTTAACCGGGCGGCCTTCCTTGAGTGATTTGTCAGCTGCCATAGCGATTTTTACCGGCTGAATTCCGTCAAATCCGTTTACCAGGGTTGGTGTGTCGTTTAATACTGCTTCTGTAAATGCCTTCGCTTCTGCAATAAATGCATTGTTGTATCTTTCAAGGAAGAACCAGGTTGGCTTAGATATCTCAACGTCCTCACCACAGGAAACAACTGCTGTATTGTTCAAATCGTTTGATACCCAAACAGCACCCTTGTCACAATGAACCTCTGTTCTCTGGTCATAACCATAATGAGCTGCACGACTGTTATCTATTACACCTAATGCCCCATTTTCAAACTTCATCATTATAATCGCCGTATCAACATCACCTAACTTATCATATCCCGCTCCCGAAAGCGCTGCACCATAAGCTGTAACCTCTGTTACCTCACTGCCTGAAAGGTAACGCACCATATCGAAATCATGAATTGTCATGTCCATAAAGATACCGCCTGATACCTTGATATAATCCATTGACTGATGATCCGGATCTCTTGAAGTAACCTTTACGATATTCGGTGCTCCCAGCTTGCCTGATGCTACTGTGTCGCGAACTGCTTTATGGTTATGATCAAAGCGTCTTACGAAGCCAACCTGCAATTTAACTCCTGCTGCCTCTACCGCATCCAATGCTTCCTGGATTTTTGAAAGCTTTGTATCAATAGGCTTTTCACAGAATATATGCTTACCTGCCTTTGCTGCACGGATAATAAAATCTGCATGTGTATTTGTTGAAGAACAAATAAATACTGCATCTATAGATGGATCTGCAAATATCTTTTCAGGATCATCATATACATTATCGATTCCCATATCTGCTGCCCATGCTCTTGTTGCATCATTCATAAATGGATCCGCTACTGCGTAAAGATCCGCATCCGCTACTGAATGAGCAAGATTTTCACCATGTAATTTTCCGATTCTTCCTGCACCTATAAGACCGATTTTTACTTTCTTCATGATTAATTCATTCCTTCCGTTCTTTAAACATTTAAACAATTAGCTATATTTACTGTTATTTTGTACAAATCAGGCCTTTATTTATACATTTTGATGTTCTAAAGCAGTTAAGCGAGACTTCTTTGGTGATTGTTTACGTCTCCTGCTTTATTTATTTACAATTATATGGTAAAATTCCAAAAGACGTTATCTTAATATTGTATAAAAAGAGGCTTGATATTCGGCCTTAAAAGCACTTTTTTTGATTTTGATTACAGAATATTGCTTTTTAATATTTATGAGATAATTTTCAGGAGGAACAATGCAGCTTTCACCACTATCTTCGACAAATCTTATTCTTGAAAAAGAGCCTGTTTGCTGCGCATGTCATTTCATAAACGAGGAGCACAGCAGCAAGCACAGCAGACTTCCGCACAGCCATGATAACTTTATGGAGCTTTTTTATGTATACAAGGGAAACGGAAGCTATATAGTGGATACCAATACATATGACATTACCGAGGGTGACATTGTCATATGCAACGCCGGTATTTTACACGGAGAAAGCCCCGAGGCAAAAAGACATGTACGCTCATACAGCATCGGTGTCACAAATGTCAAATTCAAAAACCTCAGAGAAAACTGGATATGCCCGTTGGATACTATACCTGTAGTTTCCTGCGGAGCTCTTACGTCCAATGTAAAGGAGATTTTCCAGCTTATATACAGGCTTACGGACGGAGGCTCCAAGGACAGCAATATATGCAATTCTCTTGCAAAATCCCTTATACTCCTCACAAGACAATTGATAGAGGAAAAAGGACAAAATGAAGTATCCAAAAAGGAAACCTCCGCACATGCAACGGCAGAAAGGATTCGTTTTTATCTAAATGAACACAGTCATGATTCCCTGACGCTTGATATAATTGCCAAGGATCTTAACTTAAACAAATACTACCTTGCACATACCTTTAAAGCCGAATATGGCATTTCTCCTATCCAATACACAATGGAGAGGCGTATCGGAGAGGCACAGGGCTACCTGATGGATTCATCTGTCCCTATCGGAGATATCGCTGATATGCTCGGTTTTTCAAGTACCGCACATTTCAATTCGATGTTTAATAAATACGTTGGAATTCCACCCGGAAAATACAGGGATTCTTTTAAAAATATGGAAGAATAATTTGAATATATATTGCAAGAACAGCCCGGCGTCACCATCGCCGGGCTGTCTTTAAAGAAGAAATGAATTGAAGCTATTGCTTCACAGATTTAGCTGTCTATTTCGTCAAGCTTTACAGGCTTGCCTGTTTCAAGGGACTTCTTAGCTGCAATTGCTATTCTTACAGGCTCTAATCCATCCTTTCCGTTTACAGGTACTGCGGTATCATTGATAATTGAACGTGCGAATTCTGTCTCCTCAGCTATAAAAGCATCATTATATCTTTCAAGGAAGAACCAGGTTGGCTTAGCAGATTCTACGCCTGCAGCTGTGCTTATATATGCTTCGTTCTCGATATTATTGTTATCCTGTACGCATCCCTTTTCGCAATGCACCTCAACCCTCTGGTCATAGCCATACGGAGCCTGACGGCAATTGTCTATAACGCCCATTGCTCCGTTTGCAAATTTCAGGGTAACAATAGCTGTATCAACATCATCATACTGTGCAATATCAGGATTAACGAGGCACTCACCTATAGCATATACCTCTGTAACCTCACTGCCTGAAAGATATCTTACCATATCAAAGTCATGGATCATCATATCGGAGAATATTCCGCCTGATACCTTTACATATTCAATTGACGGCGGCTCAGGATCTCTTGAGCAAACCTTAACTACATATGGCTTTCCGAGCTTTCCTGATGCTACTGCATCTCTTACAGCCTTATGGCTCTTATCAAAACGTCTTACAAATCCAACCTGAAGCTTAACTCCTGCTTCTTCAACAGCCTTTATAGCCTCGTTTATTTTTGCAATATCCGTATGAATAGGCTTTTCACAAAATACATGCTTTCCTGCCTTAGCTGCTTTAATTATAAAATCAGCATGTGTATCTGTTGAAGAACAGATAAATACGGCATCTACCTCCGGATCATTAAATACATCCTCCGGATCACTTGAAATATTAGGAATTCCCAATGACTTTGCCCATTCCTTCATTGCATCATTCATGAATGGATCTGCCACTCTGACAACTGTAGTCTCAGCTACAGAATTTTGAAGATTAGCTGCATGCAGCTTTCCGATTCTTCCTGCTCCAAGCATTCCTATTTTAATCATTGTTTCCTCCTTATTTACGCATTTATGCGATATCATATATGCTTTGAAGGCCCTTACCCTCAAATGTGTATTCATACTTAAATATTTTCATTGCTGCTTGTGCCTCCGGGTCTTGCTGTCGATTCCTTTACAAGCAGCGGTGTTTCTACATATACATGAATTACACTGTTATCACCCATGATAACATCTTCTAAACGATTAATTGCTATTTCGCCTATTCTTGTAAAATCTATTCTCATAGTTGAAAGCTTCGGCTTTGATGAATTTCCTATATTTGAGTCGTCAAACCCAATAATAGATATATCCTCCGGAATATTGTAACCATGTTTTTTTAATGAAATCATAGCAGCAATGCCAATGGCATCATTAACGGCAAAATATGCAGTCGGGAGATCCTTATTGGTTTCAAGATATCTGTCCATCTGCTTTATACCTGCCTCAAGAACGTGATCCAGCCTGACTATGTGATTTTCATTTATACGGAAGCCCATATGATACATTGCCTCATAATAGCTTTCCTCTCTGAATAAAAGCCCGCCCATCGGACAAAGAGGCCCCAAAAGTCCTATCTTTTTGTGCCCGAGGAATCTTAAATATTCCAATGCTGTATACGTTCCCTGTCTGCCATCCGCACATACAGTATTATATGAATAAAATCCCATTTCATTGTCAATCATGACAATAGGAATATTGCACTTCTTTAAGCTGTTGAATTTTTCGGCATTTATTTCACTCGCAAAAAGCAATGCACCCTTACTTAGCTTTATCTCTCTTGATGATGTGATGAACTCCTCAAAATCATCAGATCTGACATGTACAATGCTGAGCATGTATCCAAGCTCCTTTGCACGTCGTTCTGCACCCATCAAAATTCTGGCAAAGCAATCTTCATTTCTTTCAATGTTGTGATTGCCGCCCTCATATAAGATAAATGTAATTAATGCAAAATTCTTTTTTTCTATTCCGTTTAATGCCCTGTTTCTTGTTCCTGCATCAATACAATAATCATTTGCCTCCAAAACCTTTTCAATTTTTTTCCTGGTCTTTTCGCCTACTCCCTTTTGACCGTTGTATACTCTCGATACAGTTGCGATCGAAACACCTAATTCCTCGGCAATATCTCTAAACTTCATACTGCTGTACCATCCCGGTTTATATTTCGTTTGTGGCTATTTGTTCATAACAGCCATTATGGCTTTGACAGCATCCTCACTGCTTTCCTTTGGAAAAAGCTCACAACCTACATATCCCTTATATCCTATGTTTTCCAAATGTGCAATAACATTTTTATAATTTATCTCACCTGTTCCAGGCTCATGTCTTCCCGGAGCATCGGCAATATGGATATGTCCCATTGTGTCTGCATATTTTGTTATTGTATCGATGATCGATCCCTCATCATTTAACTGCATATGATATATATCATACAAAATTTTTATCCGCGGAGAATTCAGCACTCTTATTATTTCTGCTGCCATCTGTGTGGATTTAAGGAAATTTCCTACATGATCTGTTGTTATGTTTAATCCCTCAAGATTACATGTAATTCCTGCCTCTTCAGCCAAAATTGCCGCATCCTTCAGCATATCATACATTGAACACAGCTTTACTGTATCTGACAGCTCATCATAATGATTAACAACTATTCCGCCGTCACCCAACGCATTTGAATGAATTGTTACGCTCAGTGCACCTATTTTTTTTGCTGCATCCAGTGATTTTTTCAAAAAATCAAGATATTTTTCCTTATGTGTCGGATCAACCAGTGAATAATCGGCATCACCGTTAAATCCGGTTATTACAATATCCGCTTCCTCGGCAAGAGCCTTTATCTGATCAAGGTCCTTATCCGTCCAGCTCCAGAATTCAACCGCATCAAAGCCTGCATCCTTTGCAGCCTTGAATCGCTTTTCCCATGGCAGCTCTGTAAAAATTGTCTCTATACATGCTGTACACTTCATATATTCCTCTTTCTTATAAAAAGGGATGCAGAAGACTCCATCCCTTTTTATTTTGTTTAAGCTAATTTTTATTTAGATTTGTGGTACAACAACTACCTCTAATTATTAATCATAAAGGTTAGGAGCTATAAGATCATCTGTCATATTGTCTGCATTGTAGAAATATCCAGGAATGTTCATATCTTCAACTTCTCCGCCGTTAGCGAGCTGAACGAGTGCGCATACTGTATAATATCCCATTGCATATGGCATCTGAGTAATACATCCGTAAAGTGTACCGTCATTGATCTTCTCTTTGTTGATTGTACCTGAATCAAAGCCTATAGCTATCATATCCTTTGAAGGATCTGTTCCGAGAACTCCGAGTGTGCTGTCAGCCTGTACAAGTGCTTCAGATGCTGTCTGTCCTGTTGCATACATACAAATTGTATCTGCCTTATTCATTATAGCAGATGCTTCTGTTGCTGAATAGTCAAGAGTTGACTGTGAAGGAACTGCACATTCAATGATAACATCTGCAGAGCTTTCATCACCCTTATCTGAGCATGCGCCTGTGAAATAATCATTACCGATAACAGCTACCTTGTAGCCTGCTTCTTTAGCTCTTGAAATGATTCCGTCTACAAATCCGAGACCTCTCTGCTGATGATTGGATGATGTTGCATCCTGAGCTACCATTCCGAATCTTACAGGCTTATCTGATGATTTAATTCTGTCTGCAAGTGCATCCCATGCCTCTGCAGCTGCTGTATCGCCTGCTGCAATACTGTCTGTAGCTATAGTAGCTGCAAGTGTTCCCTCAGGAGCTGTATCAATAGTTGTATCGAATGCAACTATTGGAATTCCTGCTGATTTAGCTGAATTAAGAGAATCTACTACAGAGCTTGCATCTGATGCAGAAAGTCCTATTCCGGCCGGTCCGTTATTAATAGCTGTATTTAACATATTGATCTGGTCTGCAATATCAGATTCGGTATTCGGTCCCTGTGAATCAACAGTTACTCCGAGATCCTCAGCTGCCGCATTAACACCTGCGATAACTGCCTGCCAATATGTGTTCTGGAAAGCCTTAACAACTATCTGGAAGCTGTAGCTGTCGTTTGCCTTAAGTCCTTCAAACTGTGTTCCGGACATCATGTCATCTACATTGATAACCCATTCATCGCTTGATGCTGATTTGTCAGCTGTTGATGATTTCTCGGATGTGCTTGATGCCTCTGATGTCTCTGAAGTGCTGCTTGAGCTTTCTGCCTTACTTGAAGACTCTGCCGATGCAGACTTTGAGGATGTGCTTGAAGACGAGCTTCCGCCACCGCATGCCACAAGTGATGCTGCCATCGCTGTTACCAAACCGAAAGCTAAAATTTTTCTTTTCATTAAAATTTCCTCCTTGTTTTTTGATTTTGTCTATATAAACCGAACGGCTTATTTCTTAATATAATGTTCTTTATGCTGCACTTGCCTTTGCAGCTGCTGCCTTGCTTGTTCTTATTACGTCGATAAGAACGGATCCGATAAGTACAAAGCCGGTAATAAGCTGCTGCCAGTTTGCCTGGAAGCCTACAAACGGAAGTCCTACCTTAAGAAGCATAATTACCAATGTACCGATGAAAATACCTTCCATAGAGCCGCGTCCGCCTGATGCCGAAACGCCTCCGACAATCGCTCCGCCTATTGCATCCATTTCCATTCCGGCTCCGACACCCGGCTGAATCGTAGGTGTGGATGCTGCGTATGCAACCGATGCTACTCCGGCAAATAAACCGCATATTACATATACCATGATGTGATAAAATTTGACGTTTACACCTGAAAGCAAAAGTGCCTCTTTATTGCTTCCTATACCGATTGTATAACGGCCGAACTTTGTGCTGTTGAGTACGTATCTCATAATAAGCATCAATACAAAGATCCATATAAAGCCTATCGGAATTATCATTCCGCTTGAGGTTGTAAATTTAAACAGGTAATGGAATTCTCCTCCTGCCTGGCTTGTTGTCGGCCACGGTATTGAAAAGTTATTTGCACATATAGATCCAAGTCCTCTGGCGATCATGCATGTACAAAGTGTTGCAAGAAACGGTGGAAGCTGCATAACTGCAATCAATATTCCGTTTGCAAGACCTATGCCTACTGCCAAAAGTATCGATATAAGTATTCCTACACCAACAGGTGCATTGAGATTTTTGATTACAGCCGCTCCGACAATCGCATAGCATACAACACCGGTTCCTATCGAAAGATCAACTCCTCCGGTTATAAGCGCCAGGCCTACACCAAATGCCATGATCAGATAGTAATAAGCCATATCAAACATCTGTATTATTGTCGTATATCTAAGGAAAACCGGACTGGCAACACTAAAAACGACAAATAATGCGATAAATACCAGAACAACTATAAATTTCTGGCTTTTCACCATATTCCCTAAACTAGACTTTTTTTTCATCTTGCCCTCCATAATCAATCAACAATATTTCTCGTAGACAGATCCATGATCTTTTCCTGCGTAGCCTCGGATATATCAAGCTCGCCTGTCTTCTCACCCTCGCACATAACAACGATCCTGTCACTCATACGAAGTATCTCTGTAAGTTCCGAAGAAATCATTATGATCGATTTTCCTTCTTCCTGTGCCAATTGATTCATGAGCTTATAGATTTCACTCTTTGCGCCTACGTCAATTCCTCTTGTCGGCTCATCAAATATCAGAATATCACAGTTCCTTATAAGCCACTTTGCAATAACCACCTTCTGCTGATTACCTCCTGACAGATTAACAACCAGCTGATCGATTCCCGGTGTTTTGATTGCAAGCTTTTCTACATATTCCTTTGTATACTTTGCCTCCTTCGATTTATTGATCATGAGTCCGGTACAGAAATCATCAAGTGCAGCCATTGTACTGTTCTCTGAAATAGGTCTCTGCACGGCAACTCCGTAACGCTTTCTGTCCTCCGATAAATATCCGATACCGTATTTAACGGCATCCTGAGGTGATTTGATGCTCACCTTCTTTCCGTTTATATAGATATCTCCGCTCTGCTTTGGATCTGCTCCGAAAATAGCTCTTGCTGTTTCGGTTCGTCCTGCACCCATAAGGCCCGAAAATCCAAGAATTTCGCCCTTATGAAGCTCGAAGCTTACATCCTTGACCATTCGTCCGGCATTAAGATGCTCTACCTTCAGTGTCACCGGTGCATCTGGCTTAACCATGCTCTTTTCCTTAGGATCTTCATATATTACACGGCCTACCATCATGTTGATGATGTCTTCCTTGGTAGAATCAGCTGTTATAAGCGTTCCTACATAGGTTCCGTCTCGCATGACTGTAACTCGGTCTGTTATAACCTTTATCTCGTCCATTCGATGAGAGATATAAACAATTCCGTAATTCTTAGCCTTAAGATCTCTTATAATGGTGAACAGCTCTTCGATTTCCTTCTCTGTAAGTGCTGCAGACGGCTCATCGAAAATGATTACCTTCGCATCATGAGATACAGCCTTTACTATCTCGCACATCTGCTGCTTTCCTACCGTAAGATCATCCATATTCATAGTAGGATCTATGTCTATATTCAGCTGTTCAAAAAGCTTTCTTGACTCCTCTATCATTTTTTTATCATTGATTCCGAAGCCTTTTTTTATTTCACGTCCGATAAAGATATTCTGAGCAACCGTCAGATCACTTACCATGTTGAGCTCCTGATGAACGATGATTATTCCGGCATCCTGTGCCTCTCTTGCATTGTGAAACTCTACTTCCTTGCCTTCATAAATTATTGATCCTGAGTCCTTAGAATATATACCGGTCAAAACCTTCATAAGAGTCGATTTTCCGGCTCCGTTTTCTCCCATGAGTGCGTGGACCTCACCCGGCTTTACATTAAAATTTACATGATCAAGTGCATGTACACCCGGAAAGCTTTTATCTATTCCGTTCATTTCCAAAATGTATTCACTCATTAAATTTCTCCTTTTTGTATATGAATCGTCTGCTAATCAGTTCTTTCTTCTTCTGCCTAAAACATCGACAAATACAGCAACTATAACGATAAGACCCGTGATAATAAGCTGAATATCCTTAGACAGCTTCAATGCCAAAATACCTTCCTGGAGAAGAGCTATAATAAATACACCTATTACTGTACCGCTGATAGAAGCAAGTCCTCCTGCCATTGATGTACCACCCATAACACATCCTGCAATTGCCTCATTGTTGTACTGATCACCATATCCCGGCTGAACAGTTGTATAAGAAGCAACGAAGAACAATGCTGCAAGTCCTACAAGCGTTCCGCACATTATATATGCAAACATTTTCCATTTCTTAGTATTAACACCTGAAAGACGAACTGCCTCTTCATTGCTTCCAAGTCCTAAAATGTATCTTCCTGGTTTCATACTGTTAAGAAGAACTCCGCATATAATAGCTACTGCCGCAAAGATTATTATTCCTACCGGAAAACCGCTTTCGGTAATAACAATGTTTCTGAATGCTCCTGCAGCATCTGCTCTTTGCGGCCAGCTTACAGAATTCGCACCTGTATAAATAGATGCAAGACCTTTAGCGATATTCATGGACGCCATTGAAATAATAAATGGAGGAATCTTGCAATAAGCGACCATAAATCCGTTAAATACTCCAAAAAGAAATCCAATCAATATGCAAAGGAATATAGCAGCTCCGATCGGAACACCCTGCTGATTAAATGCATATCCCGAAATAAGTGCACAGCAGAACATTACAGGACCGATAGAAAAGTCAATTCCTCCCGTAGCAATTACAAATGTTACTCCAAGTGCCAAAAATCCAAGGAAATATACATAATTCAGCGTGCTTACGATATGTGCTGTTCCCGAAAAATTAGGAATAATAGCACAGAAGACCGCATACATTACAATGAGAACAACAATAAGCATCAGCCTGTTAAATCCCAGTTTTTTGACAAATGGATTTTCTTTAATTTTCTTCATTACATCCTCCCTTTATTTCACATATATTGAAGGCTTCTTTATGAGATCGATTTTTTCAGCCATTCCGGTTGATCTTGATTTTATAAGCGTATCTGCCGTAACTGCTGCAACATATCCATCCCAAGCTGTCGGGCCCTCGTCTCTTCCTTCCTGAACTGCATCTATCCACGCCTGCAGCTCAATATCATAGGCACCGGGGAATCTCTCCGACCAGTCATGCATAAGCGGCTTCGATGCTTCATAATTGGTTCTGCATTTAACACTCGGAGGGTTAGGTAGAGAAATTGCTGCCTTTTCAGTAACAACCTCACACTGAATGTCGTATGCATATGCACCGGAGGCTATGATCTCTACATCAATCCTCACACCCTTTGAGGTCTGCAGATTGACTATCTGCGGATTCAAATAATCTCCGTCCGTTTCCGAGCTTTGTCTTACTGTCAGGATCTGTCCGCTTATATATTCATCGTCTGTAAGCCAACGTGAAATATCTATTTCATGAATACAAACTCCGTAAATTGCTGTATTTGTTTCGAAGTTGCTGCCTGTCTGATATGCATTTCTGTGCTTTTCATGAATCATAAGAGGAACGCCGTATTTTCCGGAATCAATCATTTTTTTGATCTGTACATATCCCGGATCGTATCTTCTCATGAATCCAACCTGTGTCAGTATCTTTCCTGCCGACTCCTCTGCCTTCATTATTTCGATACAGTCATCCGCCTTCTGAGCCAGCGGCTTTTCACAAAACACTCTTTTGCCGGCCTTGATGCTTTCAAGAACATAACCTGCATGAGAGGGATCATCAGATGCAATAAGTATCGCGTCTGTCAGATCACTGCCTATAACCTCTTCCCCTGATGCAAACATTCTGCAGCCATACTTTTCTGCTGCTGCCTTTGCAGCCTCCGGAAAATAATCTGCAACAGCGGATACCTCAGCATTCGGTATTTTGTTGGTTATTCTCTCAATATGGGTTTTGCCGATTGCACCGCAGCCTATTACTCCAACCCTTACCTTTTTCATCCTTTCCTCTTTCCTGACCTTTCATCATTAAGATAAATTTGAAAATTTTACTTTTAAGCTTCGTTTCTCTCATAAAGCAAATTTTTAGTAAAATGTTTCATTGCTTCTCCGTTATAAAAACTATGTATGAATTTTACCCCCCCCCGGTATTCTGTCAATATTACCATTTCCACAGGATTTATACTGTTTATTTTGTATACTTTTATCCGTATTCTAATTGTCAATTATTTTTTATTGTCATTTTCACACAGTTTCACAAAATACTTGCATCTTCTTGTTCTCCGTCTATTTTTTAACAATTGTTCATTTCTTTGTTACGTAAAAAGAGAAACATCCATTTTCTTTGCAGAAAATTCTGTTTCTCTTTTTCAGTATTTTGTGATATATTCAAATGACATAAATATGCAGCCGTTCAAAGGCTCATAATCAAAAATAATTTGGAAAAATCTAAGAAAACCCAATCAAGACAGGAGTAATTTCATTATGGAAAAAACAAAGAGTTTAAACTCCGCATTTATGACCAATCCGGTCATAAGAAGGCTCAAAAACGTTGCGGATAAGGAGCATTCTTCTACAACAGCAACCTATGCAGGAGTTATTTCAAAAACGATCTTTTTTATGATCTTTACGGCAGTAGGCATTGTACTTTATTACAGCCTTCAAAAGATGCTGTCAGGCTCGGGAGATATCCTATTTGCATCCGACGCCGAAGGAGTTTTTGAAATCTCACTTACTGCACAGGCAGCCGGATTTCTTGCTGCTGCATCTGTTATTGTTGTAGTTACGGCAATACTCAGCACCTTTATTGCTTCGATAGTACCTGTTACCGGAACAATTTACGTCCTTTCTGAGGGATATATCCTGGCATTTATATCGGATGCGCTCAAGGCAGAATACCGCTGGATGTCATTTACCGCACTTATGCTTACTATCATACTTGTTTTTACTCTTCTTCTGTTATATTGCAGCAAGAAGATCAAGATAAGCCAGAAGTTCAAAACTATAATAAGTGCAATTTTTATAACTCTGATCATCGGCTCTGCCCTGACATTTGTTCTTCACTTTATACCGGGACTTAACAATATTTCTCAGGCTATTTCTACAATTATGGAAAATCCGCTTATCAGCATAGGCTTATCGATATTCTTTGTTATCATCGCATGCCTGTTTCTTATTTCGGATTTTGATACCGTACATGAGCTTGTCTCAAACCAGCTGCCTAAGAAATACGAATGGTCTTGTGCCTTCGGTATTGCATATACCGTACTTTATCTCTATCTTAAGATCCTTCAGCTTCTGATCGAGATTTTCGGAAAAAAATCAAATTCATAAATAGAACAGAATTATTTTAGGGTCTGCCGCATTAAACGCATAATGCGACAGACCCTATTTTATTTTTAGTACAGTTAACGGTATTCTAAATGAATCACAGACTGTATAATGCTTCTTAGAGGTGCTTTTATGGGAAGAAGAACAATCGGCAACAATATATTTACTGAAATAGTTTTAGGCCTTAGCGGACAGGATACTCTCGGTATTTTAAATGCTTTGGCAGATATACAGAGTTCTGTATTTGAAGGCTCGGCCAAGAAGGATCTAAAAGCAATAAAAAAGCTTGAAGAAAAAATAAACTCTTATCCTCTTCGATACAGACTGATATCAAAGGGCTTTGTTTGCAAATGGAATCTTGATACGCTTAATAAAAACCTGCTTGAGAAAACAGGAGCCAAGCTGTATGCAAGAGACCTTATAGAAGCAACTCTTATTTACAGCTTTAAAAACGCCCTTACATTCGATGCATGGAGGGAGCTCGTAGCCGTTCTTAAGGAGCTTGAAGAAAGCGGAAGCTATAACGAGCTTATCATAACCGGGAGCAACGGCTCATACTCCTCTTTTCCTTTGTCAAAAATAGAAGCCTATGTGAAGGGCTCTGCTCTTTTGGCAAATGAAACACAATATACCATACAAAAAACAAGAACCATCGAGCAAAGGCTTGACATATTTTCGAAAAACAAAGACTTTGCGCTTTATATCTGTGAAAATATACGCAGCTTTTGCATAGGACGTGAAAAGTCAAGATATTATATCTGCAAATATTTTCTTTTATATCTTAATACAAGGATCTCCGATTATATTGCCTGTACAAATTCAAGAACTCTGAAACGAAATATCTATCTTGATCTGCCTCTTAGCAATATATCAAAAATGGATCCCAACAGGCATGCCAATATGTCAAGAGACGAAATACTCTCTTGTCTTGGCAATGCAAAGGTAAGCTCAAACAAGCTCTTTGAGCTTCTAAACCGATTTTATTCTTATATATTGCTTTCCGATTCCGATGCAAACGATCCGAACTGGGAGGAATATTCCCTCATGTCCAAAATCCTAAAGGGCGAGACAATATCAAGAAGCCTGTTAATGCTTATGCTTTTATTCTTCGGAACCGAAGCTGATATCCCCGATACAAGCCTTAGGCTTTCGGCTGACAGAATGAATGATATTCTAAAAGCATGCAGCTTCGAGGAATTAAATGAAAATGCCAAGCCATATAGCATTGATCTTTTTATTTTAAATGTGCTCCGCGCGGATGATAAAAAAAGAGCGGTTAATTCCATGCTTGAAAGGCTGACCGAAACAGAGCTTATTTACAAGCCTTGATCAGCCCATTTCCTCCTGCATAAGAGTTATGAATCTTCGCAGTACTTCATTTATTAAGCGCGATTTATAATATATTCCGAACGAAAGCTTTTTTGCATCGCTTATGGGTATTTTGTTCACATCTGCCCAATCCGGTATAAATATTTCCGGCAGTATCGTAACCCCATAGCCGTCCTCAACAAGCAAAATGGCATCCTCCGGATATTCACACAGGTATGTATCGATCATATTTTTGTTCTTAACAAGATTTTTCTGTGTCAGAGCAATTTCAGGCGATGCCGATATCGGTGTATAAACAATCAGCTTTGATGATTGAAGCTCCTTTAGTGAAATATTTTCGTAATTCGAGAAAGGATGCTCCTTGGGACATACACAGCGCAGCGACACTGATGTCAGCTCACGAAATTTCACCTTTGACTGATCGTTTATATTTAATTTCATTCCCAATGCAACATCCAATACCTCATCGTCTATCTTTTGCGGAAACTGGCTCTGTGTCATATAACGAAACTGAGGATGAAAATCCGCATACTCTATCCGCATTTTCTTTAATACATTTGACATAAGTCTGATCTGATACGGACTGCTGCAGCCTATTGTCAAGCTCTCAAAGCCTACAACCCCTTCCTTTGAAAACCTCGATTTTGCACGCAAAATAATCTGCTGCATGGACTTTGCGTCATCCAGAAAATACTCTCCCTCAGACGTCAGAAAAACATTCCTTGTAGATCTCTTAAACAGCTTTACACCAAGCTCTGCCTCAAGAGCCTGGATCTGATGTGTAACCGCAGGCTGCGATATGTTAAGCTCACCTGCCGCTCTTGCGAAATTCAAATGGTTTGCAATCGCAAGAAAGCACTCTATCTGTATCTCTGTCATAATTCCCCCTTACTGACATATTTCCTTCATCTGTACTGCGAATTTGAAGGCAAAGCATTCAAATTCACAGTCTTTACTTTTGATAAGTTATTTAAATTAATATTATTTCACTTTGTTTATCAATAATAACATCTTAGAAATTCAGTTTCAATAAATTTAGCGATAAAATAGCCTGGAATAGCATAAAGAAATTAAAAGGAGGAAAAATACAATGACTAAAAAGCTGCTTCACAGCATCAGAGAATATAAAGCAGCTTCAATAAGAACGGCAATTTTCGCTGCTCTTGAAGTTTTACTTGAAATTATTATTCCGTTTTTTATGGCAGATATTATTGATAAAGGTATTTACGGCGGAAGTATGGACATACTGTTAAAGCTTGGGGTTACGATGGGTATATGTGTTATCATCGGACTCCTTCTTGGATTTTTCGCCGGCTCCGAAGCCGCAACAGCCTCAGCGGGCTTTGCAAGAAATCTGCGAAAGGACATGTATTATCGTATACAGGGCTTTTCATTTGCAAATATCGATAAGTTCTCAACAGCAAGCCTTGTTACACGACTTACAACCGACGTCACAAACATTCAAAATGCATACATGATGATCATACGTATTGCGGTAAGAGCACCTCTTATGATGATCTTTTCGCTTATCATGTCCTGGCTCATCAGCTGGAAGCTTGCTCTTATCTTTCTTATTATGATCCCTGTTCTGGGCGGCGGTCTTGTCCTGATAATATTGAAATCCCAGCCTATATTCGAAAAGGTATTTAAGCAATATGACAACCTGAACGGCGTTGTGCAGGAAAACGTAAGCGGAATCCGTGTTGTAAAAAGCTTTGTCAGGGAAGAGCATGAAAAGGATAAATTCCAGAAAATTTCCACTCTTCTTTACAAAACCTTCTGCAAGGCAGAGCGTTATATGGCATTGAACGCACCTCTTATGCAGTTTGTCGTATACGTATGTATGATCCTTGTATTCTGGTTCGGAGCAAGAATAATCGTATTATCAGGTGCAACCGAGCTTACTACAGGTGAATTGACCAGTCTTATAACTTATGCAATGCAGATCCTGACATCTCTTATGATGCTTTCAATGGTGCTTGTTCTGATTTCAATTGCCAGAAGCTCTGCGGAGCGTGTAGTTGAGGTTCTTGATGAAGAAAGCAGCCTGTCAAATCCTACTGATCCTGTTATGGACGTTAAGGACGGCAACATCTGCTTTGATCATGTAAACTTCAGTTATTCAAACAATAAGGACAAATTGTGTCTAAAGGATATAAACCTAAATATCCTCTCCGGACAGACTATAGGCATAATAGGATCCACAGGAAGCGGAAAGAGCAGTCTTATATCACTGATCCCTCGCTTGTATGATGTTGCCGGCGGTGATGTTTATGTAGGCGGAATAAATGTAAAGCAATATGATCTCAAGACTCTTAGAGATAATGTCTCTGTTGTTTTGCAGAAAAACACCTTGTTTTCAGGCACAATAAAAGAAAATATGCGCTGGGGAAATGAAGCTGCATCCGATGAGGAAATCATTCATGCATGCAAGCTGGCACAGGCAGATGAATTTATCGTAAATCTCCCGGAGCAGTACGACACATATATCGAACAGGGCGGAACAAACGTATCGGGCGGTCAGAAGCAGCGTTTATGCATCGCACGTGCACTGCTCAAAAAGCCGAAGATACTTATTCTTGATGATTCCACAAGTGCTGTAGATACAAAAACAGATGCTCTTATCAGACGCTCCTTTAATGAAGAAATTCCTGACACTACCAAGATAATCATCGCTCAGAGAATTTCATCCGTACAGGATGCCGAAATGATAGTTGTCATGGACAAAGGCCGAATCGATGCTATAGGAACGCATGATGAGCTTTTGCAGACAAATGCGATCTATCAGGAAATATATCAATCTCAGCAAAAAGGAGGGGATGATAAATGAAACAGTACAGTGCCGGCACCATAAAGCGCTTAATGAAATATATATACGAGCACTCAAAGGGATTATTTTTACTTGCAGCTATATGCGTCCTGATTTCAACCGCTGCCAATACGGGCGGATCAATGTTTATCCAGGTATTGATCGACAAATATATAGAGCCTCTGCTTTTATCCGATTCTCCCGTTTTTACAGGCCTTATTAAAATGCTTATTTTAATGGGCTGCGTCTACCTGATCGGTGCTCTTTGCACATTGCTCTACAGTCAGTTCATGGTAAATATCTCACAGGGCTGTCTTAAGACAATAAGGGATGATATGTTCAATCATATGCAGTCGCTCCCTATCAGATATTTCGATACTCATACACATGGCGATATCATGAGCCACTATACCAACGATACGGATACATTAAGGCAGTTTATTTCCCAGGCACTTCCGCAGCTCTTTTCAAGTGTACTGAGTGTTATATTTTCCTTCTGCATCATGCTGTATTACAGCGTTACGCTTTCGATCGTAGTTGTGGCTATAACGGTTTTAATTCTTCTTATAACAAAATATATAGCCTCGCACAGCACCAGATATTTTACAAGACAGCAAAGCTCTCTCGGAAATATCAACGGTTATATCGAGGAAATGCTTGAGGGCCAAAAGGTTATAAAGGTCTTTTGTCATGAAGAAAAGTCCAAGGAAGGCTTTGATAAGAAAAACGACATATTATATGAGGATTCGAAAAAAGCAAACAGATATGCAAATATCCTGATGCCTGTATTAAGCCAGATAGGAAACCTCCAGTATATCCTGCTTGCGATACTTGGCGGATATCTTGTTCTTAGTAATAACAGCTCTATCACAGCCGGCGTTGTTGTTGCCTTTCTTTCATTGTCAAAGGCATTTTCGATGCCTATCCAGCAGATATCTCAACAAATGAGCATGATATCTATGGCCCTTGCCGGTGCACAGCGTATTTTTGATCTGATCGATGAAACCTCTGAAACAGACAACGGATATGTAACATTGGTAAATGCCAGAAAAACAAACGAGGGCTTATCGGAAAGCAAGGAATATACGGGAATATATGCATGGAAGCATCCTCATCATGACGGAACCGTTTCATATACCGAAATGGCCGGAGATATACAGATGACTGATGTAGACTTCGGCTATGTGCCTAAAAAGCTCATATTGCACGGTGTCAGCGTTTATGCCAAGCCGGGACAGAAAATTGCCTTTGTCGGATCGACAGGCGCCGGAAAAACCACTATTACAAACCTTATAAACAGATTTTATGATATTGATGACGGAAAAATACGATATGACGGCATTAACATCAACAAAATCAAAAAAGGTGATCTGAGACGCTCTCTCGGAATAGTTCTTCAGGATACTTATCTTTTTACAGGAACCGTTATGGACAATATAAGATACGGAAAGCTTGATGCGACCGATGAGGAATGTATACAGGCAGCCAAGCTTGCAAATGCGGATGCATTTATACAAAACCTGCCAAACGGCTACAATACAATGCTTACCGGTGCAGGTGCCGATCTGAGCCAGGGACAGCGTCAGCTTCTTGCCATTGCCAGAGCCGCTGTTGCCAATCCGCCGGCAATGATACTTGATGAGGCTACCTCTTCAATAGATACACGTACAGAAAAGGCCGTACAGGACGGCATGGATAAGCTTATGAAGGGAAGAACTACTTTTGTCATAGCCCACAGGCTCTCTACCATACAGAATTCCGATGTAATCATGGTCTTGGATCATGGACGTATCATCGAAAGAGGAAATCACGAAAGCCTGATTGACAAAAAGGGAGTTTATTACCAGCTTTATACCGGAGCATTCGAAATGGAATAAATCGAAAATAAATCTATAAAAGATAAAAGGGTCTGCCGCCTACGCGACAGACCCGCTTTTTTATATTTAAGCCTCCTGCAATACGAGCTCTTTATCTTCTATCAGCCTGATTTTGTCTTCCTCTAAAAGATTTGTCATACTGTTAAGGCTCAGAGCTACGGTTGACAGATTATGAAGCATCGCAGATGTTGCCGGCTGAAGTATTCCGAGTACTCCAAAAAGTATAAGCGATCCGTTAAATCCGACAACAAATCTGTGATTTGCATTTATCCTCTTCATTAAAGCCTTTGAAAGCATTCGAAGCGTTACAAGTTCCCTTAAAGAATCTGCCGTTATAGTAATATCGGCAATCTCTCTTGCTATCGCAGCACCGCCGCTTACCGCTATGCCTACATTTGCCGCGGAAAGTGCCGGCGAATCATTGATTCCGTCACCGAGCATAACAACTGTATGCCCTTTTCTTCTCTGCTCATCAACATATGCAGCCTTATCATCAGGAAGTACCTCCGAGCGATATTCGTCGACTCCTACCTCCTTTGCTATTGCAGCTGCCGTCCTCTCGCTGTCTCCAGTAAGCATGACAACATTCTTGAAGCCTGATTTTTTCAGCTGTTTGACTACCTCTTTTGCTTCCGCCCTCAAAGGATCAGAGATGCAGATAACCGCAGCCAAAACTCCGCCTATTGCAAGATACAGATGTGACCACTGCGGAGGCAGAGTCTCAAATTTTTCTTTATCGTTCTCAGGAATAATGCATTTCTCATCCTCAAATACAAAGTGCGCACTTCCGATGACCACCTGCTTGTCCTGCACAGTGCTTGAGATTCCGTGTGCAACTATATATTCGACCTTTGTATGCATTTCCTCATGCTGAAGACCTCTGTTCTTTGCTTCCCTGACAACCGCATTTGCCATTGAATGCGGAAAATGCTCCTCAAGGCAGGCTGCCACACGCAGCATATCGGCTTCTTCATAATCTCCGAATGTAACAATATCGGCAACCCTCGGGCATGCATATGTAAGCGTTCCGGTTTTGTCAAAGACAATTGTATCTGCCTCGGCAATTGCCTCAAGATATTTGCCGCCCTTTACCGTCATATGATAGGTGCCGGCCTCTCTCATGGCTGAAAGCACTGTTATAGGCATTGAAAGCTTAAGTGCACACGAGAAATCGACCATGAGAACCGAAAGTGCTCTGGTAACATTTCTTGACAGCAAATAAGTAAGTCCGCTTCCAAGAAGTGTATAAGGAACAAGCTTATCCGCAAGAGCATATGCCTTGCTTTCAGCCGATGACTTAAATCTCTCCGAATCCTCGATCATCGAAACTATCTTGTCATATCTTCCTTCTCCGCTCTGATGAATTACCCTTATCGTGCATTCACCTTCCTCAACTACAGTACCGGCATATACGTTTGTACCGATATGCTTGGCAACAGGAATAGACTCTCCTGTAAGAGATGATTGATTTACGGTTACATCTCCGTCGACTATAACTCCGTCAAGAGGAATTATATTTCCCATACGGACAACAACCTCATCCCCTGCCTTAATCTTGGTTATCGGAGTAAGAATTTCCTCGTCATTCTTCTTCATCCATACCTTATCGATATTTAAGGACATGCATCTTGCAAGGTCATCCATTGATTTTTTGCGTGTCCACTCCTCAAGGATCTCTCCTATTCTCAGAAGGAACATTACCGATCCGGCCGTAGCAAAATCGCCTCTTGCGATAGATACTCCGATTGAAACAGCATCCAGCACTTCAACCTTCACTTTTCTGTTCAGTAGGCATTTAATGCCCTTAAATATATACGGAACGGATTTGCATACAGTTATTGCGATTTGAACAGGCACCGGAAGAAATACCGTACGAAGCACCTTTCCGGTCACTGTTCCTACAAGCTTCTCCTGGTAATATCTGTTCATCTCCCTGCTTGAATGCATAGGAAGAAGATCCTCCATACCGGGCGCATTGTAATCAAATCTGCTTAATGCCTTAAGTACCTTATCACGATCACCGATATACTGTATAACTATGCAGCAGGTTCTCTCGTGAACAGCAGCCTGATCAACCTCCTTGACAGTGAGCAAATATGCCTCAAGTATATCAGCCTGCTTCAGTGTCATATTTTTCTGAAACAGGGAGATTCTCAGTCTTCCTCTGCTTTCATGTACTATTTTACATTTCATGATTTATGCTTCCTCTGCTTCCTCTTTAGAGGTATCCTCTACAACCTCTGCTTCCTCGGCAGCAGCTCTTTTAGCATTGATTTCCTTTGCATCCGCTACGATATCTGCGCAGTTTTCCTGAAGTGTGGTAACACCCTTCATTACGCAGTCCTTTGCACGAAATACGGCAGCTGTGCAATGAGTATAAGCCTTCTTTGCATCCTTGCTTGAAAGAGCCTTTATACCCGCTGTTCCGAATAATAATCCTCCGATAAATAATCCTAATCCTTTTTTACCCATAGTTTCAGTCTCCTTTCGAAATAAAAATAATGAATTTTACCCGTCTAACGGTTTTTCATACCATTTTGCTCCGATGACTGTATGAGCCGTCAAAATAATACATAAAAAAGTCGTTGCGTATTCAATACTTCTGACGGAGCATCTTTCTTATGCATTCTCTGTAAAATATCATTTTTGTGCAACACTGTCAATACAAAGCATTTGCTAACTTTATTTTTTATGCAGGTTGTCTTAACCTAACCTTCTTGTAATGATCCAAGGTGCAGGCTGAGCATCAAATGTATGCTTGCTGCTGAGCTTGGAAACCTGGATCTGAGTTACATCCGGCTCTCCGAGTCCGAATTTTTCGAATACATTTTCTATCTGAGATGCAACCTTGAAATCAAGCGTATAAATTACAAACTCCATTTCCGGATTTATCTTAAGCATATATTCCATCTCCTGCTCCATGCTGGCAGATGCAACAAGCATTGTAACATCCGGCACAGGAAGATTACTCATGGCTTCCTCATCAACATGATCGATGATATGAATATTGTTAAGTCCGAATTGGTTTACATTTTCCTCAAGAGTCTGTCTGTCACGGCTGCTGTATTCTACAGCTATTACTGTTCCCTCACCTGCGAGAATAGCTGATTCAACGGCAATCGACTCGCCTGAGATCACACATACATTTTTACGCTCGTTTATCTGCATTTTGCTTAAGATTACCGCTCTGATCTCCGAGCCGACATATCTTACCGAGCCGCTTGCAAATGCCTGATTGTCCATTCCGAATTTAAATGTGCTTCTTGCATTTTCGTTTATTATAAGCATTCCGGCTGAGGAATTGATTCCTCTGTTCAGCATATCATATACCTTTGACTGCTTAACCGGTCCGCTCGGATCGCTTCCGTCATTATAAATTACCGTACACTCTCCGAGTCCGGCATTGAACATTCTGTAGAAGATATCAGGATGTCCTGCCTCTGTAAAAACAAGAACGAATCTGTGTGACTCAACGGTAGGTATAAGGTTTTTGTTTTTTCTTGTAATATCAAGGATCTTGACTCTTTCAAGATCTATCTGTGTATTCTCTGCAAAATAACGAAGCCAGGAAATAATATGCTCATTTGAAAATAAATATTCGCCCATAATTTTTGTCTCCTTTAATGTATATGTTGGCAGGGTTAAACGGGTCCTTAGGCCCTAACAGATGCCGGATTTATGTATGTCTTGCACTCCGGTTATCATTTCATTATTTTACTACAAAACTCTCTGCACGTATATCAGGAATTTTTTGCCTGCTTTATTGATAATGCTATCCTTTTCTTCTTTTCATCTACCGATAAAACAACCACATCCACATCGTCTCCGACCTTTAAAACCTCGCTTGGATGCTTAATAAAGCTGTCGCTTATTTCCGATATATGCACAAGTCCGTCCTGATGAACTCCTATATCAACGAATGCGCCGAAATCTATTACGTTTCTTACGGTTCCCGTAAGCCTCATGCCGCTCTTTAAGTCCTTCATATCAAGTACATCAGTTCTGAATACAGGCGGCGGCAATGCCTCTCTTGGGTCTCTTCCGGGCTTTTGAAGTTCCTTTAAAATATCCTCAAGAGTGGGAACTCCTATATTGCATTCATCGGCTGCTTTTTTCATTCCGTATTGCTTAAGTATAAGCGGCAGTCCGACTATTTCGTTATTTTTCACATCCTCAAGCTTAAAGCCGCATAGCTCAAGAAGCTTATTTGCCGCCTCATAGCTTTCGGGATGCACAGAGGTATTGTCAAGCACATTGTCGCTTTCAGGAATCCTCAAAAATCCCGCACATTGCTCAAATGCCTTCGGTCCGAGCTTCGGGACCTTCAAAAGCTGTTTTCTTGATGTATATGCTCCGTTTGCCTCTCTGTAGGCAACTATATTTTTGGCTGTTGCAGACGTAAGTCCCGAAACTCTTTGCAAAAGAGACGGCGATGCCGTATTTACATCCACTCCGACTGCATTAACACAGTCCTCTACAACGGCATTCAGGCTTTCATCGAGCTTTTTCTGAGGCATATCATGCTGATACTGTCCTACACCGATTGCCTTTGGCTCAATCTTTACAAGCTCTGCAAGCGGATCCTGCAGACGTCTTGCAATAGAAACGGCACTTCTCAGATTGACATCGAACTGAGGAAATTCCTCTGCTGCAAGCTTTGATGCCGAATATACCGACGCTCCCGCCTCACTTACTATCATATAAGAGACTCCCTTGCACTGCTTCAAAAGCTCTGCTGTCATCTGCTCTGTTTCTCTTGAAGCTGTTCCGTTTCCTATGGCTATATGCTCAACGTTATGCTTATCGATAAGCTTCTTTAATATAATTATTGCTTCATTCTTTTTTCTTTCATCAAGTGCGGGATAAACAACCGTCGTATCAAGCACCTTTCCTGTAGCATCTACAACAGCAACCTTACAGCCCATGCGATATCCCGGATCAAGCCCCATCGTCACCTTGCCCTTTACAGGAGGCTGAAGCAGCAGCGGCTTCAGATTAATGGCAAAATTTTTTATGGCTCCGTCACTTGCCACCTCCGTAAGTGCGGCGCGGATTTCATTTGCCATAGACGGTGCAAGCAGTCTGTCATAGCCGTCCTCTATCGAATTGATAAGAAACTCCCTTGTAGTCGAATTTCTTTTTATCAGCTTTCTTTCTATTAATGAAAGTGCATCCTCTCTGTCGACATTTACCGCTACCTTCAAAAAGCCTTCCTTTTCACCTCTGTTTATCGCAAGTATCTGATGTCCGGCAAGCCTTTCTATTTTTCCGGTAAATTCATAATAAGAGCTGTAAACCGAATCCTCATCCTTTGCCGCTTCGCATATAAGCTCACCCTTCTTCTGCATTTGATTTCTTAATGCTTTTCTTATATCTGCATTATCCGAAACCATCTCTGCGATAATATCCGAGCCTCCCGACAGGGCATCCTCTATGGTTTCAACCTCCTTTTGAGGATCTATGCTTTCCTTGGCAAGCTTCTTTAATTCGGCTGCATCTAATTTTTGCTCAAAGATTGCATTTGCAAGAGGCTCAAGCCCTCTCTGCTTTGCGATAGAAGCACGGGTTTTTCTCTTTTGCTTATAAGGTCTGTATATATCCTCAACCTCGGATAAAGTGACTGCCTTTTCTATATCTGCTTCAAGCTCAGATGTAAGCTTATCCTGTGCCTCTATTGCCTTTCTGACCTCTTCCTTACGGTCATTCAGGTTGCGAATATATTTTAATCTTTCCTCAAGCTGTCTGAGCGTCGTATCATCCATTGCACCATGCATTTCTTTTCTGTATCTTGCAATAAACGGGATGGTATTTCCCTCATCAAGCAGCTTTACTACATTGCTTATTGCATTTTCCGGCTTGCCAAGCTCACCTGCAAGCTGTGAAATTATCTTTTCCATATTACATCCTTTCAAAAAACCCCGGAGGAAATTGCCTCCGAGGTCTGACATCCAAGTATTAAACGTTGAATAAGAATTCGATTATATCTCCATCCTTAACAACATATTCCTTACCCTCCGAACGATAAAGGCCTCTTGCCTTTACCTCAGCCATTTTGCCGCCGCACTCCATAAGAGTATCAAAGCTGCAGACCTGGGCTCTTATGAAGCCCTTCTCGAAATCAGAATGTATTTTTCCTGCTGCCTGCGGAGCCTTTGTTCCTCGTTTGATAGTCCATGCACGGCATTCCTTCTTGCCGTCTGTAAGATATGAGATAAGTCCGAGAAGCGAATAGCTTGCCTTTATAAGCCTATCGAGTCCGGATTCCTTCATGCCGAGGTCCTCCATGAACTCTGCTCTTTCCTCATCATCAAGCTCAGAAAGCTCCTCCTCTGTCTTTGCACATATCGGAATCACTTCAGCTCCTTCGATATCCGCACGCTTTTTGACGATCTGATAGTATTTATTTGATTCGGGCTGGGCTGCTCCGTCATCATCCATATTGCAGGCATATATGATAGGCTTTTTAGAAAGCAGACCAAGCTCCTTAAGAGCAAGCTGCTGTGTCTCGTCCTTTTCGTCGAATTCAAAGGTTCTTGCACTGAGTCCCTTCTCGAGATGTGCTGCCAGCGGCTCAAGCATCGCTACCTCTGCCTTTGCATCCTTGTTTCCTGTCTTTGCTGCCTTTGCAAATTTGGCGAGTCTGTTCTGCACCATTTCAAGATCAGACAGGATAAGCTCAAAATCGATGCATTCTATATCTCCGTCCGGATCCACAGGTGCCGGCTTTGTGGCATCCTCTACCACATGTGTAATGTTCTCATTGTCAAAGCAGCGTACTACGTGGATGATAGCATCGCATTCTCTTATATGTCCCAAGAACTTATTGCCTAGTCCTGCACCCTTTGAAGCGCCCTTTACCAGTCCCGCAATATCAACGAATTCAACAACCGCAGGTGTCTTTTTGTCCGGATTCCATATTTCGCAAAGCTTATCGAGTCTTTCATCCGGCACCGCAACTACTCCTGTATTCGGCTCTATCGTACAGAATGGATAGTTTGCCGCCTGCGCATTTGCCGTTCCGGTGATCGCATTGAAAAGTGTGCTTTTTCCTACATTCGGAAGTCCGACTATGCCAAGTTTCATAATATATACTCTCCTTTAAAATCTGATTGTGTAAGAGTTAGTGCTCTGTATAATTCTTTTCACATCGAATAATCATAACACGAGCATTTATTTTTCTCAATCGAATATTTTGCAGCTGCTGTGCTTCCTGTGGTCATCTCTTGTTACGACATATTTTATAATTTTCACCGGTTTGGAGCTGTTTCAATAACTTGAAACGTTATAACGACAGTCGCATCTGATGCCATACAACATTTCCATGCGTGGATTTTTCAGATATCCCTTCATCCTCAAAGCCGAATTTTGCATAATAATGAACCAGCTTTTCCTTACAGGTAAGCACAAGCCCTTTTCTTCCTTGTCTTACGGCATCGTCGATAGCACGGGAAATCAACTCCCCGGCATATCCATGTTTACGGTAATCCGGCAGAGTGTTGACTCCGAAAATCATCTGCCATGCACCATTTTCGTTGTGCATAGCTGCATTTTCGTACATTTCATCTGTCAAATCCGGCTCATCGGTAACAAAGCCATCCACAAAAGCGATCAGCTTCTCTTCATCGAACATCAACCAAAAATGATTTCCGTAATATTTAACTCTTTCAACAAAATCCTTTTCTGTTGCAGCCTCTGCAGGTGGAAAACATTCTGCTTCGACTGCAGCAATTGCTTTGATATCTTCTTCTGTGGCATATTTTATAATCATATAATTTTTTCCAACCTTTCGTTTTTAATCCGTATAAGCATCTCATTGCTTCTGTTATTTCTCTGCTTTCTGTCTAATTTTCCTTTATTCCTGTCAGTCCAAATATTTTTCAAGGCACACCAAGTGCACATCGGAAATTCCGTTGAACACAGCCTTTACAATACCCACCTCTTCATATCCCAGACGCTGATACAAGCTGCGTGCCTTTGCATTTTTCGCATTCGTATCCATACGAAGTGCAACGCACCCCTGTTCTTTAGCATAATTTTCATAATATGCCACAAATGCTTTGCCGCAGCCTTTATTCTTCCAAGCAGGTTCAACGACCAAACAATGTAGCACCATAATTTCACTGTCTTCTGCCGGATGCTTCCACTTTGCATACTTATATTCATCAACCTGTATCTGATTGATAACGGCTGATGCTACGACTTTATTTTCATCCGTCATCACAAACAAATCATTTCTATCCAATGCATCTTCTGCTGTTTTTTCAGTGGGATAAATGTTTCGTATCCAACCGGTTGTGGTTGATCCCTTTTCTTCTTCGTCATGAATCTTCTCATAAATCCTAGCTATATCATCTATATCTGTAGGCTTAGCTTTACGTATTTCCATTAAACCAAACATCCCTTCATGCTTTACATAAGTCAGTTCAATATAGTATGGGTGTGCCGCATTATATGCGCAATTTATTATTGCATATAATTGTGTACCTCGCAATCAAAAAGGCACCCAAGCCATATGACCCGAGTGCCTCTGCCTTATTCTTCCCTATTTATCTCACATCATTTCCTGCTTTGCCGATGCGAACAGGTGACGAAATACAAATCTGCAGAATGGCCCGACAACCAATATCTGCAACGGATAAGCCATGATGAAGTTCAGGCATATAGTTTGGAGCCAGATAAAGATCAGATTTGAAGAGATTCCCGATGATTCGACAGTTCCGATAAGACTCATGATCGGCACCATTGTACAGACTGTGAATGTTTGAATACAAAGGATAATGAATATCGGACGGTCAGTCTCTCTTGCTACGCGAAACGCGAAGTATTTGGCAGTTTTTCCTGCAATAAACAATGCACATAAGAATCCGACGAGCCATTCCAGCCAAAAGGAATGGATTGCCTGTCCGAACGTAGCAGCTTGAAGTCCGCCGGTATGAATAGCAACATTGTAAACTCCCATAATAAAAATCATGCAGCCGGATGTGATAAGAGTGAAAATAAATTTCTGAAATTTTGTTTTTGGCATAATAGGCCCTCCTCATAAAACATTAAAAATCCGTATAAACGCAAAAATGCCGCCTACCCGTCCGACAATGGGTAAGCGACATTTTGTGTCATGCCTATTATATCAGGTATTAAAAAAGATGTCATAGAGATTTTGCACAAAAACGCTTTATTTTATCTTCGCGAGCACGCCTTGGAATTTGGCATAGTTTACCTTTACGCCGTCATCAAGGTCGATAGCTGTCATACGATCTGCAAGGTGGTGGTTCCTTTCCTCGTATTCGTGGATTTCTACTGCCTTGTCGTTTAGTGATTTAAGCTGCTTATTGAGCTTTACTCTTTCGCTTGTTGATGCATTTGAAATGCGGGTCTCAAGGTCCTCGATCGCAGTTCTGTAGCGGCTTTGCTGCTCATGTACATAGTCTGTACGGATACGTGCAACGGTATCAGGCTGATAGCGGTGCATGTAGATAAGGCACTTGAAGCCGTTCTTCTTACCCGAATCAAAGAGCCAGTAAATAGGGCGCTTCTGATATGTCCTGCAATGATCCTTGTAGAAGTCATTCATGAAGTAGCTTCTTATGATCTCTCTTGGCGATCCCTTGCCGCCAAGTGCTTCTGCGATAAATCTTAGGTTTTCTTCTAATGTAGCAGAGCCGTAAACAGTCCTTATAAACTCTGCAAAGCGGCCGACTATGTCATCATCAAAATACTCATCGTCGCAGATAGGGATGATGTTGTCGGGATCGGGACAGTAGTGGTCAGTAGTCAGTGTGCAGTGGATAGCTTTCCAATCAATGCGCTTTGCATCTTTCCATCCTCGTTTAACCAGTTCATCACCTGTTCCGTTTGCGATTGCTTCAAGTATTTCAGACGAACACAGATCATAAACTGTGTTTCCAATTCTTCCTTCGGCAGCAGTTTCACCAGTCGATATGTTTTCTCCACAATCTGCATCGATTTCTGCCATACCAAGAGTTCTTTGTAACTCTTCACCGACATACTTCTCCACAACCTCCCTTTTATAATACTGACCACCGACCACTACCCACTGATCACTAAAAGCGCCGCCTGCATAGGCCAGGCCGGGCACATCCAGCGAATAACGCCCGAACATACAGCCTACGGCATAAGAGATAAGAGAGACAATCTCGTCACGCTTAGTGCGGACATAGTTTGACCCCTTCATGCTGTCAGGCACATCATCCTTACAATCGAAAATGCGGTGCACAGTAATATCCTTGTCGGAAACGTAAGGCGTCAGCTCGTCCTGCAGACCGTAGATGTCGATGAAAATGCGGTTTAATTCTTCTTCGTTGGATTTAAGCTTTAGGAAACGGGCTTCACAGTTGGCTTTCCATGCGTTGTAGCTATCGGCGAGAAGTGTATAGTGGGCAGTTTTGCTCTCTTCGCTCTGATCATCGATTGCTGAACTCTGGTCACTGATCGCCGAGTAATGATTGTCAATCAACGGATGATGCTTAAAATCCCAGCTGGTTTCGTAAGAGTCCCAGTCTTTCTTTGATAATCTTATGCAATTAACTGCTTTACTCGATATTTCATCTTTTGACTTTAAAACCAATGGCATAAGTCGGACATCTTTTACTTGGAAATTGAGAGTTGGATTCAGTATAGACACTATTGCAAGATAGACATTGGAATTCAGTAATGCAATTGTAAATAAATATACATCTTCATCTACTATAACCGTAGAACCACCTTTGTCATATGTAGCTCCTTCAGGCATAACACGAAAACTTGGTGTTACAGAAGTTATCAGACCCCATGTTATTCCTTTTCTATACCAATAATCTTTATTGATAATTTGTGAAGCATGCTTACCATCGCTGAATTGATATATTTGTCTTGCTTCAGGTGACCAATCCACTATATCTTCTAAGTTTCCCCACCATTTTCTGTATCCACCGCCTTTTGCATAGAAAATCCAATCGTCTTTTCCACCAATTTGGTTTTTATCAATTTCCCAATGTTTTCGAACAAACCTTGCATTATTTCCTGTGACATTTTGACTTGGTGAAATCGAATGATTATATAAAAGTCCGTTTTCAAACGCTTCCCTTAATTTTTTTGAAGCCCAATACGCCACCGGGCTACCGGGGATTTTGGAGAAGTTAGTCTGGTCGGCGGTATAACGATTTTCTTCTGCAAGGAACATATCTTCCTTGCCCTGCTGGCTGGTTGGCTCGATAAGACGGCAATATGTGCCCTTATAATCAGTAATAGAACTGTTACGCATAACAAAACTGGTGGTCTGAACCACCTCACCGCCGATTTCCTCGAACGCTCTTGCTCCGAGGTGCGCCATATTTACAATATCTGCACTTAAAAGCCTTCCTCTAAGCTTTTCAAAGCTTGAAAGAAACATCCATGAATGCTGAGTTATCATTGCCTGATAGCCGTCATTCTTTGCCATCTGACCGCAACGCTCGATAAATACCGCAAACAGATCACTCTTACTGTCAGGATAATTTTTTTTCACAAAGTCGCTGAGCTTACTGCTCATGCCCGACGCGCCCATATACGGCGGATTCGTCACAACCACATCGTATTTCTGTGCCAGCACCTCTGCCACCTCTATAATCGGCTTGATTGTGCTAAGCACACTTTCCCTGTAAATGCTTATATCCTTATCAACCTCATCAAGCCTTGCATAAAGCAATGGCCAGTCCTGCTTGCTTACGGTGATAATAGATCCGTATTCCTTGGCATCATACAGCTCTCTTGTGATGTCATCCATTGCAGACTTCAGCCCTACATCACCGTTGCAGAAGTATTCAAGAGCGAAGCTGTCCATATGATTGCTCTCTTTGATCGCATATACATGCGGCTGAGGGATAGTGACATTGCCATCCTCATATTTTCTACTGAAGAGTCTGCGGTCGTATTGCCTTGCCTTCATCATGACAGAAAAGTAAGCAAGCTGTGCGGCACGCTCATCTATATCAAGGCCGTAGATATTGTTCTCTATAATGCTTTTAACGGCATCTCTTGTCTGCACGCCGTGTGCCTCATAAATCCTAATAAGTGCGTCAAACATATATGATAATATGTGCCCGCTTCCTTCGCATGGATCGATAACTCGAATATCCTTTGGATTTAAGCCTGTATATCCTTTGCGGATCTTTTCAAGCTTTTCCTGTACTTCTATCTCCTGCTTTGCTTCCTCGAGAT
>CAVBHN010000020.1:0-47267 GCA_963595425.1 Faecalibacterium sp. CAG:74
AACCCCGGACAACTTGATTAAAAGTCAAGTGCTCTACCACCTGAGCTAATGCTCCCTGTAATTTTGACTGGGCTAGCTGGATTCGAACCAGCGTATGCAGCAGTCAAAGTGCTGTGCCTTACCGCTTGGCGATAGCCCAATAAGCTGCCGACACGGCAGGGTGGATAAAGGGATTCGAACCCTTGGCCTCCAGAGCCACAATCTGGCGCGCTAACCAACTGCGCTATACCCACCATAACGTGCTTGAAGGGATTCGAACCCCCGACCCACGGCTTAGAAGGCCGTTGCTCTATCCAGCTGAGCTACAAACACGTAGCATATTAAAATATGCAAAGCAGGTGATGGGAATCGAACCCACATATCCAGCTTGGAAGGCTGGTGTTCTACCACTGAACTACACCTGCATATATTTAAATCGGGGTGACAGGATTCGAACCTGCGGCCTCCTGCTCCCAAAGCAGGCGCTCTAGCCAAGCTGAGCCACACCCCGATTTGAAATGAGCTTTATTCGCTCAAATGCAAAAGTTATTATATTCTATAAAATATAGATTGTCAACGATAAATTTAGAAAAAATAAATTTATTTTTATGTTGACAAATTCACATAATAGATTATATAATAGCAAAGCGAGTTGCAGTTAAAGCAATTCATTTGGGATCTTAGCTCAGCTGGGAGAGCATCTGCCTTACAAGCAGAGGGTCACAGGTTCGAGCCCTGTAGGTCCCATTTATTTAATTTTATATGGCGAGATAGCTCAGTTGGCTAGAGCACGCGGTTCATACCCGCGGTGTCGAGGGTTCGAATCCCCCTCTCGCTATGGTAAAGCGTCAAGGTTTGAAATGTTTCGGATTTTGGCGTTTTGTTTTGCTTTGATTTAAATAATATAAAATATAAAATTAATAATAGTTGTTGCATTATCATAATTTGTATGATAATATAGAAAAGCTATTGGTACGAGATTAATTCGGCCATCAATGGCACGAATATAAAATACAGATTAAAAAACGGAAGAGGTGAATACAGTGAGAGAAGGAATACATCCGGAATATTATCAGGCAACAGTAACATGCAACTGTGGTAATACTTTTACAACCGGTTCTACAAAGAAAGATATTCACGTAGAAATTTGTTCAAAATGTCATCCTTTCTATACAGGACAGCAGAAAGCTACTCAGGCACGTGGACGTATAGAGAAGTTCAATAAGAAATACGGTATGTAATAAACGGAAATTTATATGGTTTAGCTTAAAAGGGTTGAGGTTGTATGATCTCAACCCATTTTTGCAGATAGGCTTATCAGGTTAAATTAATGAATAAAAGAGTTAACTCAGGCATAGGCGGGCAGGCTGTAATAGAAGGAATAATGATGCGCAACAGAGAAAATTATTCTATTTCTGTCAGAAAGCCTGATGGTGAGATAATTACTAAGACAGAACCGGTAAAGGGCTATATAAAGCCCGGAACATGGAAGGCACTTCCGTTTATACGAGGGATATTCGCTTTTATAGATTCTCTTGTTACCGGTATGCAATGTCTTATGTATTCTGCCGAATTCTTCATGGAGGAGGACGAGACAGAAAAGAAGGCCAGAAGTGAAAGAGAAAAGAACCTTTCCGAATATGATATAAAAAAGCTTCGGGAAAGAGAAGAGAAAAAAGAAAGCGCTGCGATGACGGGCGTGCTTATTGTATCGGTTGTACTCGCGATAGGGATATTTATGATATTGCCTTATTTTATAAGCAGCTTCCTTGGAAGATGGGTTACATCAAAATGGGCTCTTTCGGCAATCGAAGCAGTTATAAGGGTTTTGTTTTTTCTTATATATATAGTTGCAATATCATGTATGAAGGATATTGAGCGAACATTTATGTATCACGGAGCTGAGCACAAATGTATAAACTGTCTGGAGACAGGACATGAGCTTACAGTAGAAAATGTACTTGCAAGCTCAAGGCTTCATAAACGCTGCGGCACCAGCTTTTTATTTTATGTTATTGTAGTCAGCATTATATTTATAATGTTTATACAGGTCGATTCGCATTTGCTTAGAATAGTTATCAGACTTGCGCTTATTCCTCTTATTGCAGGCACTGCATACGAGATAATAAGACTTGCGGGATGTACAGATAACCGCTTTATTAATCTTTTGAGTAAGCCGGGAATGGCTTTGCAGAAAATGACTACAAGAGAGCCGGACGGGTCTATGGCAGAGGTCGGAATAGCATCCGTCGAAGCTGTATTTGATTGGAGAGAATTTCTTGCCGAAAATTTCGGGTACAAATATGATAAAAAGGATGCAGCTGCAGGAGATGTTAAACAAAAGGATGTCCGGGAAATCAATGATTAAATATAATCCTCAGGAAGAAAATTTGAGTCTACGGCAGGCATTTAGGTCGGCTGTAGACTTTTTAAGGTTAAAGGGAATTGAAAATGCTGAATATGATGCAAGGGAATTGCTTATAAAAGCATTTGGCATTTCTCAAAATGCTTATTTTATGAGACAATATGAAATATGCGATACAGAGCATTTGAATATTTTCTCGGAATTTATAAATAAAAGAGGAAAGCATATTCCGCTGCAGCTTATTACAGGTGAGGCATGGTTTTATGGCAGATGCTTTTATGTTGACGGAAATGTGCTTATCCCAAGATGCGATACGGAAATTCTTATAGAGGAAGCACTTAAGTTTATAGAAAACGGCATGGATGTTCTCGATATGTGTACCGGCAGCGGATGCATTATTATAACACTTGCAAAGGAAAAAAATATTCATGCAGTAGGTGCTGATATAAGTGATAAAGCATTAAAGGTAGCAGAGCAAAATGCCAAGCAGCTTGATGCAAATTGTGAATTCATAAAATCAGATATTTTTGAATATGTGCATAATAAATATGATATGATAGTATCAAACCCGCCGTATATAAGAACAAAGGAAATAGAATCACTTCAAACAGAGGTTAAGGATTATGATCCTGTGCTTGCATTGGACGGAGGTGCAGACGGGCTTGATTTTTATAGGCGCATAATACATGAAGCGGGGGATTATCTTAAGGATAACGGCAGATTGATATTTGAAATTGGATTTGATGAGGCAAAGTATGTATCAGATCTGCTTTCAAAGAACGGATTTTATAATATAAATATAATTAAGGATCTGAGCGGACTTGACAGAGCGGTCAGTGCTCAAAGGTTAACGGAGTAGTACAATGTTTGACAGGTTAGAGGATATTCTGATTAAGCTTGAAGAAATAATGCATAAGCTTAATGATCAGAGCACAATAAATGACAGCAGAACATTTCAAAGGCTTTTAAAGGAACAGGCAGAGCTGATGCCTATAGCTGATGCCTATAACAGTTACAAGAAGTGCAACGAAACGATTGAGGAAAGCCTTGAGATGCTTGGCGAAGAAAATGATGATGAAATGAGGGAAATGCTTAAGGAGGAGCTTCAGGAGGCGAAAAAGCAAAAGGAGGAGCTTGAGCATGAGCTGAAGATACTTTTGCTGCCTAAGGACCCGAATGATCAGAAAAATGTAATAGTTGAAATAAGAGCCGGAGCAGGCGGAGATGAGGCGGCTCTTTTTGCATATGAAATATATAGAATGTATAATAAATATGCTGAGACTAAAAGGTGGAAATGCGAGCTTTTGAGCTGCAGTGAAAATGGTATAGGCGGCTTCAAAGAGGCTACATTTATGATAAACGGAGCCGGAGCATATTCGAGACTGAAATATGAAAAGGGAGTGCATCGTGTTCAAAGAGTTCCGGAAACCGAAAGCGGCGGCAGGATACATACTTCTACCATAACAGTTGCAATAATGCCCGAGGCAGAGGAAATAGATTTTCATCTTGATATGAATGACTGCAAATTTGATGTATTTCGAGCATCTGGAAATGGCGGACAGTGTGTCAATACAACTGATTCCGCAGTAAGACTTACTCATATTCCAACAGGAATAGTGATTTCGTGCCAGGATGAGAAATCCCAGCTTAAGAATAAGGACAAGGCACTCAAGGTTTTGAGATCCAGACTATATGAAATGGAGCTTGAGAAGCAGCATGCAGAAGAGGCAAGAGAAAGAAAAAGCCAGGTTGGAACAGGCGATCGCTCCGAAAAAATAAGAACATACAATTTCCCGCAGGGAAGAGTTACGGATCATCGTATTAAGCTTACCTTATACAGGATCGAGTCCATAATGAACGGAGATATTGATGAGATAATTGACAGCCTGCTTGCTGCGGATCAGGCAGCTAAGCTTGCTGATATGGAGGAATGATAATAATGAAAGACACTACATTAGTCATAATGGCAGCGGGGATCGGCAGCAGATTTGGCAAGGGAATTAAGCAGCTTACGCCGGTCGGACCATCAGGTGAGCTTATTATGGACTATTCCGTGCACGATGCTCTGAAGGCAGGATTTAATAACATTGTATTCATAATCAGAAAAGATATACTTGATGAGTTTCACGAGACGATCGGTAAAAGAATAGAAAAAATAATAGATGTGAATTATGTATTTCAAAGTCTCGATGATATACCACAGGGATTTGAGGTGCCGAATGGAAGAATAAAGCCTTGGGGAACAGGTCAGGCTGTGCTTTGCTGCAAAGGAACGGTAACGACACCGTTTGCGGTTATTAATGCCGATGATTATTATGGAATGGAACCATATAAGCTTATTCATGATCATTTGGTTTCTGAGGCTAAAGACGAGGACATCAAATCAGCTCCTGCAGTGCAGCAAATTAATCAGAAAAACAAAATTCAAAATATATGCATGGCAGGCTTTAAGCTTGGAAACACATTAAGTGAAAATGGCGGTGTTACAAGAGGCATATGCAGTGTAGATTCAAATAATCATCTTATTGATATAGATGAAACAAAAAATATCATAAAAACTCCAAACGGAGCAATGGCAGGCGAAAGATGGCTGAGCAATGATACAACAGTTTCAATGAACATGTGGGGATTTGAGGCAGGTTTTATAGACCAGCTGGAGGATGGCTTTGCCGATTTCCTGAAAAATATAAAATCTGATGATATTACATCAGAGTTTTTGCTTCCGATATATATAGATGAGCTTTTGAAAGCTAAAAAAGCAAAGGTAAAAGTAATAGAAACATCATCAAGATGGTTTGGAGTTACATATCAGGAGGACAAGGAAGCAGTTGTAAGAGCTTTTGCCGGCCTTGTAGAAAATGGAGTATACAAAAAGGATCTTTATAAGGATTGATAAGGAGATAAAATGGGAAAGTATTTCGGAACAGATGGTTTTAGAGGCGAGGCAAATGTAGCACTTACTGCCATGCATGGATATAAAATCGGCAGGTATCTCGGATATGTCCTTTGCAAAGATAAAAGAGCAAGAGTTGTTATAGGAAAGGATACGAGGTGCTCGGGTGATATGCTTGAAAGTGCTATTGTGTCCGGATTAAATACCTCGGGTGCGGATGCATATCTTTTGCATGTTACTACAACTCCGAGTGTTTCTTACCTTGTAAAAAGTGAAGGCTTTGATTGCGGAATAATGATATCTGCAAGTCATAACCCGTTTTATGATAATGGGATAAAGCTTATTAATTCAAAGGGTGAAAAGATTGAAGCAAGTATAGAAGAGGATATAGAGGCCTATATAGACGGTTCGGATGTGGATGCTGTTTCATATGCAAAAAGAGCAGATATCGGACGGGTTATTGATTACAGCTGTGGGAAGGATAAATACATCGAACATCTTGCGGCATCATTGCACTGTGATGTCAAGCCCTTGAAGATAGCAGTAGATTGTTCAAACGGAAGTGCATCTGCTGTAGCAGGGAAGCTTTTTGATAAAATCGGTTTAAATGTAAGTATTATAAATGCAGAGCCAAACGGAACAAATATAAATGCTGATTGCGGCTCAACGCATATTGAAGGATTAAGCATATACGTTAAAGAAAACGGCTTTGATATGGGCTTTGCACTTGACGGAGACGCTGACAGATGCCTGGCTGTTGATGAAAACGGAAATATTATCGATGGAGATAGAATCATATTTTTGTGTGGAAAATATTTAAAGGAAAACCAAAGATTAAATGCAGACACGGTTGTAACTACCGTGATGTCTAATATCGGATTGTATAAGGCGCTCGAAAAAGAAAAAATCAAATCGGATCAGACTGATGTCGGTGATAAATATGTCCAGGCAGCAATGAAAGCAGGAAATTACAGCATCGGAGGAGAGCAGTCGGGACATATAATCTTCAGTGAATTTGCCACAACAGGTGATGGACTTCTGACTGCCCTTATGATCTATGAAGCGGTAATAAATAAAAATAAAACATTGGGAGAGCTTGCGTCTGAGGTTGAAATTTATCCACAGCTCTTATGCAACATAAGAGTCAAGGACAAAAAGCAGACTATCAATAACGAAAGAGTCAAAGAGGCAGTAGACAGAGCAAAGGAAGAGCTTGGAAATGACGGTCGTGTGCTTGTGCGTATGAGCGGAACAGAGCCGCTTATACGAGTTATGGCAGAAGCAATAAGCAACGATATATGTAAGGAGCATGTTCAAAATATTATCAATGTTATCAAACAAGAGGGCATGGAGGAATGATATGAAAAAGTGCATAGCGTGTCTGGGTTTGGGTATTGCATTGATCTTTGAAAGCTTATTTATGGCAGGATGCCAAAGCACAAAAGAGGATTCCGGAGCTTATGATAAGGCTATGACTGCTCTTGCGGATGGCGACTATGAAACTGCCTTGGCAGAGTTTAAGAATGCTGCAGATAATGACAAAAGAGAGTCGGAAAGCTATAGGGGAGAGGGAATCGTCTATTACGAAAAAGGCGATTATGAATCCGCCATAATGCTGTTTGATCTGAGCCTAAAAAAAATGAAATACAAAAACAGTGATTTCGAGACGGATGTTAAGCTGTATGAGACAGATTCATATATAAAAAAATCAGATTATGAAACAGCACATAGTATTTATCTGGAGCTTGAAGAGGGAGATAATGCGTATATTGCATATGCAAGAGACGGAGCATTGTATTTGCAGGAGCAGAACAGAGATAAGGCGGCAGAGCGCTTCGAAAAATCAGTTGAATCAAAGAAAAGCATAGAGATGTGCTTATATATATATGAAAGCTATAAAAATGCCAATCTTGAGGCTGACGGTTCGAAATATCTTGATGAAGCAACAGATATAACACCCTCGACAGGAGAGGAATATATGAAGCTTGGAAGGGTATTTGAGTATCTTGAGGATTACAGCAGTGCATCAGAAAGTCTTAATAAAGCAATAGAATCGGGATGTACAGATGCCATAGACGAGCTCGGAAGGCTTTATCTTGACAACAATGATATTTCGGATGCAAAGGCATTATACAATGAGAATCTAAATGAAGGACAGATGACTGCAGTATCATACAACGGTCTTGCCATGTGTGCGATAAAGGAACAGGACTATGACAGTGCATTGGCCTATATAGAGCAGGGACTTTCATGCGGGGATCAGACTGACAATCAAAATCTGCTCTTTAATCAAATAATAGTATATGAATATAAGCTTGATTTTGATACGGCTAGGCAAAAGATAAAGGAATATCTGCAGCTGTATCCTGATGATGAGAAGGCATCGGATGAGTACAAATTTCTTGCACATGGAGCATCGGACGAAACGTGAGGAAGCAATATGTTTGAAACTCAGGAAAAAAAGGAAAAGGTAATACTTGTAGGCGTTGCAACAGATGATGAAAATGAAGCCAGAATATCTCTTAAGGAGCTGGGAGATCTTGCAGATACCGCAGGAGCCGAGGCAGTTGCGTCGCTTATACAGAACAGAGAGCAGATACATCCGGGAACGTATATAGGTAAAGGGAAGATTGAGGAGCTCAGGCAGATGCTTTATCTTTATGATGCAGATGGGGTAATCTGTGATGATGAGCTTTCTCCGGCACAGCTGCAAAATCTTCAGGCGGAGCTTGAATGCAAGGTTATGGACAGAACCCTCATTATCCTTGACATTTTTGCAGCCAGGGCATTGACAAGCGAGGGAAAAATCCAGGTAGAGCTTGCACAGCTCAGATACAGACAGAGCAGGCTTACAGGACTTGGAAAATCTCTTTCAAGACAGGGCGGAGGAATAGGTACGAGAGGTCCGGGCGAAAAGAAGCTTGAAACGGACAGGCGTCTTATAGGCGAGCGTATCGGAGTGCTCAAGAAGCAGCTTGCAGATGTAAAGGCTCACAGAGAGGTATTAAGAAAAAATCGTAAAAAGAATAATATTTTTACCGTTGCAATAGTGGGATATACAAATGCCGGAAAATCAACTCTGTTAAATGCACTCACAGGGTCTGATGTTTTGGCTGAGGATGCTCTTTTTGCTACGCTTGATCCTACAACCAGATTGTTTCCGCTGCCGCATGGAGGACAGGTTCTGCTGACAGATACGGTTGGATTCATAAGGAAGCTTCCGCATCATCTTATAGATGCCTTCAGAAGTACACTTGAGGAGGCCGTATATGCGGATGCTATCGTGCATGTCGTAGATGCTTCAAATCCGCAAATGGAAAGACAAATGGAAATAGTCTATGAAACCTTAGATGAGTTAGGTGTTGAGGGCAAAAAGGTGCTTACCTTTTTTAATAAAATGGATAAGCGGACAGACGAGGTAAGACTGTTTGATAAAAGAGCTGATGACGTTCTTATGATAGCTGCGAAGCATGGTGAGGGTACGGATGAAATAGCCGAGCTTCTTGAAAAAACAGTACTTGAGGGCAGACTTTATATTGAAAGAGTTTATCCGTTTGACCAGCTTGGCAAGATAGCTGTTATAAGGCAGAAGGGACAGCTCATTGAGGAAAAATATATAGATACAGGTGTAAGCATTAAGGCGTATGTGCCTTTGGATATTTACGGCGCTGTAGAAATAGATTAGAAGAAATCCGGAACCAAGCGGTGCTTGCAATGAACATAAAAATGCCATGATTTCTATGCTAAAGGATAAGATCTTTTGGTAAGAAAATCATGGCATTTTAAATTAGTTTTTTAGACAGATTCCCTGCGGTGGAAGCCCCAGCCGCAAATACTGAAAAAAGACGGTCCGACATGTGAGCCTATGATAGGAGAAAGGTTTACGGTTTCTACAACGGTACCCGGCTCCGCGATTTCCTCTATTTTTTTCTTTATCTGTTCGGCCTCTTCATAACGGGAGGTATGTCCGATATAAACAAGCTTCGGAACATCGGGAACTCCCATTTCCTTTTTGTAGCCGTCTATAAGCTTTTTGACAGCAAGCTTTTCGCCGCGTGCCTTGGCAACTACATCGAGCTTTCCCTCGTCATTTATTATAAGGATAGGCTTAATGCTGAGCATTGAACCGACGATAGCCGAAGCAGCCGAAACTCTTCCGCCCTTATGAAGATAATTAAGATCGCCGGCCATAAAACGATGGCAGATATATTTCCTTTTTTCGGTTAACCAGGATGCGTTTTCTTCTATAGACATTCCGTTTTTGCGGTTGATCAATGCAGAATGAACAAAAACACCCTGTCCCTGTGTTGCGGAAAGAGTATCTACAACTACAATTTTACAATCAGGATATTCGTCCTTAAGCTGATTGGCAGCTAACAAGGCATTATCATAGGTTGCTGACATACCTGATGAAAATGATAAATACAAAATATCATTTCCGGCCTTGAGATCATCCTCCCAGGCTTCTATATAGTTAAAAGGTGTGATCTGAGATGTGTGGACATCAGCATTTTCTTTTTGAGCTGCAAAAAGACTGTCGCAAATTTTATCGTGATCAGGTGAATTTGTATAAAAGGTATATTCCTGACCGTTTACAACATATTCCATCGGAACGATGCGAAGATCGTATTCGTTATATACATGTGCAGGAAGATCAGCAGCCGAATCGGTATAAATAAGATAATCGCTCAAGATATGCTTCTCCTTTATAATTGATTTTCTGCCATTGTACAAAAGATAAAGGCCGGATGTCAATATACATAAGGGACGAGGATGGCTTGTGATTTGCAATAAACAGAAGGAATATCATAAAATTTGCGGATATCTGCAAAAAATATGCAGTATGATTAAATAATACTTGACAAAAAAATATGCAGGTGATAATTTATCTAAGGACAAAAAGCAGAGTATCCGCTCTCACCTCGGCGCAATCAGGCGACCGGTGGTTAATATAAAAACAAATCTTGTTTTTTGCGCGGATAGATTATCTATCCGCTTTTATTATGCAAAATAACTGATGAGATTTTGCTTGGAGCATATCCCGATTTATAAATCGGTTCAACACTCTGTAATACTTGTATAGTTGATGCGAATTCAAGGGGAGGAAAATGGCAAACAGCGAATTATTTATCAATGAGCAGATTCGTGATAAGGAGGTTCGCCTTATTGGAGAAAACGGCGAACAGTTAGGTATTATGTCTTCGAGAGAGGCAATGGCACGTGCACAGGAAGCAGATCTTGATTTGGTCAAGATAGCACCTCAGGCAAAGCCGCCTGTATGCAAGATTATTGATTATGGTAAATATCGTTATGAGCTTGCACGCAAAGAGAAGGAAGCACATAAAAAGCAGAAAACGGTTGACCTCAAGGAGGTACGTCTTTCTCCTAATATCGATACGAATGATTTAAATACCAAAGTTAATGCTGCAAGAAAATTCCTTTCAAAGGGTGATAAGGTTAAAGTGACTCTTCGTTTCAGAGGAAGAGAGATGGCCCATATGAATCAGAGTAAATATATTCTGGACGAGTTCGCTGAAAAGCTTTCTGATATATCTTCGGTTGAAAAAGCGCCGAAGGTTGAAGGCAGAAGCATGACTATGGTCCTTGTAGAAAAACGTAAAGGATAATTAAGGAGGTAATTATTATGCCAAAGATGAAAACAAGCAGAGCAGCAGCTAAGCGCTTTAAAGTTAGCGGTTCAGGAAAATTAGTACGCAGCAAAGCATATAAAAGCCATATTCTGACTAAAAAGTCTCAGAAGAGAAAACGTAATCTTAGAAAACAGATTGAGGTTGACTCAACAAACGTAAAGAACATGAAGAAGATTTTACCTTACATGTAATTCATGAGACAGGAGGAAATATAAAATGGCAAGAATTAAAGGCGGATTAAACGCAAAGAAAAGACATAATAGAACTCTTAAACTCGCAAAGGGTTACAGAGGAGCAAGAAGCAAACAGTACAGAGTAGCAAAACAGTCTGTTATGCGTGCACTTGCAACAGCATATGCCGGACGTAAGCAGAAAAAGCGTCAGTACAGACAGCTTTGGATCGCACGTATCAATGCTGCATGCAGAATGAACGGACTTTCATACAGCAAGTTTATGTATGGCTTAAAGCTTGCAGGACTTGAGTTCAACAGAAAAGTACTTGCAGATATGGCTGTTAATGATAAAGAAGGATTTGCAGTACTTGCTGAAACAGCAAAAGCAAAATTAGCTTAATAAATAGTGCCGGATCAGAAATATTTTGATTTATGCATTATAAAATATAGAGATTACAAGGGTGTGTCGCATATATAAATGCTGCACACTCTTTTTTATTTAAAAGTAACCTAATGCTTACTTTTATGACTATATTATCGACAAATAGTAAATGAGAGTGTATAATTCTTTTCATAATTGTCTGAAACAATTCAAATTAGGTTGAAATAAGGAGTCATCGCAATAAATGAAGTTTTTGCAAAAGCTTGAAAAGAAGTTCGGCAAGTATGCTGTTAAAAACCTTACAAGATATATCATTATAGCTTATGTTATAGGATATTTCATCGTGATGATCAGCTCTGTAACCAATGCTAATCTGCAGCTGTGGATTACTCTAAATCCCGGGCTTATTATGCAAGGGCAGATATGGCGTCTGGTATCCTGGGTGCTTATTCCGCCATCAAATATCAGTATTCTTACGGTTATCATGCTGATATGCTACTATCAGCTTGGAACTCTTCTTGAAAGGGTCTGGGGAGATTTTTACTATAATATATACATATTCTTTGGACTTTTCATGACGGTAGTCGGGGCATTTATAATGTATTATGCATCGCCTGTAGGCGCATATGTGATAACGATGAGCGGTGGATTAACATTTTCGACATATTATATCAGTCTTTCTATATTCCTTGGATTTGCACTCACATTTCCCGAAGAAAGAATGCTTTTGTTTTTCTTTATACCTATAAAGATAAAATATCTTGCGATTTTTGATGTGGCATATTTGACATATCTCATGATAATAGGAAATTGGCTTATCAGGGTTCCGATCATTTGCTCTCTTGCATCTACGATCATTTTCTTCATTATGACAAGAAAGGCCAAATTTACGAGAGCGCGTACAGCGGCAAAGGATAAAAAGAGAGCTCAGGAGTTTAAAAAGGCAATGAGCGCAGGACAGGCTTCAAGCGGAGCAAGGCATAAGTGTACTATATGCGGTCAGACTGAAATTGATAATCCGGAGCTTGAATTCAGATATTGTTCAAAATGCTCAGGAAATCACGAATATTGCCAATATCATCTGTTTACGCATAAGCATATTTAAATATTAAGATACCGGGGTCAAAGGGTTTAAACCTTAGGTATCAGTGGGGTCAAAAGAGATTTTGCACAAACAATATATTAATTACTAGGAGATAATGAAAATTATGAAAAAAACATTTATCACAAAAGAAAAAATTGAGGAGATTGCGGCTAAGATACCTACACCCTTTCATGTATACGATGAGGCCGGGATCAGAAAGAATGCTGAAAATGTAAAAAAAGCCTTTTCGTGGAATAAGGGCTTTCGCGAGTATTTTGCCGTAAAGGCCACACCGAATCCGACACTTATAAAAATATTAGGAGAGTATGGATGTGGATGTGACTGCTCATCTGCAACAGAGCTTATGCTTTCTAATGCCATGGGCTTTTCGGGTGACAAGATAATGTTCTCATCAAACGTTACTCCGGACAGCGAATATGCGCTTGCAAATGAATATGGTGCAATTATAAATCTTGATGATATCACACATATTGACAGCCTTGAGAAAACTCTTGGATATATACCGAAGAAAATAAGCTGCCGTTATAATCCGGGCGGACTTTTCAAAATTTCAAATGATATCATGGACAATCCGGGAGATGCCAAGTACGGAATGACAACCGAGCAGATCTTTGAGGCATATAAGATATTGAAAGAAAAGGGTGCACAGGAATTTGGTATTCATGCATTTCTTGCGAGCAATACAGTAACAAATGATTATTATCCAATGCTTGCAGAGGTATTGTTTAAGCTTGCGGTAGAGCTGAAGGAAAAGACCGGCTGCCATATAACCTTCATTAATCTTTCCGGAGGAGTCGGAATTCCTTATAAGCCGGATCAGGAGCCGAATGATATCCTTGCAATAGGAGAAGGAGTTCGTAAGGTATACGAAAAGGTTCTCGTGCCTGCCGGAATGGACGATGTCGCATTATGCTGCGAAATGGGAAGATTTATGATGGGACCATATGGATGTCTTGTTACAAAGGCAATACATGAGAAGCATATATATAAAGAATATATAGGGGTAGATGCCTGTGCGGCAAATCTTATGAGACCGGCAATTTACGGAGCATATCATCATATAACGGTTGCAGGAAAGGAAAATGCGCCATGCGATCACGTTTACGATGTAACAGGATCTCTTTGCGAAAACTGTGATAAGTTTGCAATTGACAGAAAGCTTCCTAAAATTGATATGGGCGATTATCTTATAATTCATGATGCGGGTGCGCACGGACATTCAATGGGATACAATTACAACGGAAAGCTCAGATCAGCAGAGGTCCTTCTTAAAACAGACGGAAGCTTCGAAATGATAAGAAGAGCCGAAACTCCGAAGGACTATTTCGCTACACTTGATTTCACGGATGAATACAAGAAAATGTTTGGAGGAAATTAATGCTGGATAATGTTGATAAGGCAGAGGGAGTATTTATTGCCGATACAGCACATGTTGTAGGTGACGTAAAAATCGATAAGAACTGCAATATTTGGTATGGCGCAGTTATAAGAGGAGATGAAGCTCCTATTCAAATAGGAAGAAATACAAATGTCCAGGACAATTGCGTTATTCATGCGGATAAGGGCTTTGATGTTGAAATCGGAGCTGATGTGACTATAGGCCATGGAAGTATAGTACATGGCTGTAAGGTTGGAGACGGAACCCTTATAGGTATGGGAGCTATAATACTTAACGGAGCGGTAATAGGCAAAAACTGTCTTATCGGTGCAGGAGCACTTGTTACAGGCAAAAGCAATATACCTGATCAAAGTCTTGTAGTCGGAAGCCCGGCAAAGGTTAAACGAAGCCTTACAGAAGAAGAGATAATGCAGCAGCATGAAAATGTAGAAATGTATGTACAGCTTGCAAGAAAATACATGGAATGAGAAACATACAGTACTTATTGATATGCTGATAGAAGTAAAAGGATTTAAAACGAAAAATTTGAAATCCGGTCTTGATGATGCGCAGAAAAAGCATCAGAAAAGAGGAAAAATGGAAGAAAGTAAATTTCATATAAAGGTAAAGACGACACTGCTTACGATTGCCTCATGGGCCGAAACAATTATTTCGGTAATACTTGTGGCTACGATCATTATGCTGATTGCAGGGCTTATATATTATATAGCAAAAATCGGTCCGATGGCTATGATCGAGGGTGACGATATACGCGGAATGCTGCAGCGCTTTTTCGAGGTTGTAATTTGCGTCGAGTTTGTAAGAATGCTTATAAGACATTCTGTTATCAGTGTCATTGAAATAATCCTCTTTTCTATAGCAAGAGAAATGATAGCCGAGGTGCAAAGCCCGGTAGAAACAATAGTTCTTATAGGTGCGTTGTTCGGACTTATGGTAATAAGAAAATACTTCCTGCTTCCTGAGGACAAGGTAAGGACAAAAACGACCTTAGACGATGACTGAAATGCTAATGAATGTAAGAATGAAATTTTGTGAAAAATTTACAAAATTTCTTCTTGCATTTTTTTTATCGGTCAAGTATAATCTTTGATGTTGTGGCATGAAAGCTATGAAGCGTGAGGTTGCTGCCCGTATGGCAGGTAATTCCGTGGAGCAAATGTCCGTTCAAGAAACTGGCGACAAGTCACTGTACAATTAAACAATGTCCACTATATGAGTGGAAACAACGTGCGAATGTCTAGGACACGCACGGAGAAGTGTACAGTCACCGCTTGTCGTACTTAAAAGTGCGAATAGGAGGCGACTTTTTTTATGGCAAATCAGATTATGAGAATCGTTTTAAAGGCATATGATCATCAGTTAGTAGATGCATCAGCTGCAAAGATCGTGGAGACAGTTAAGAAGAATGGTGCTGCAGTAAGCGGACCGGTACCTCTTCCTACAAAAAAGGAAGTGGTTACAATCCTTCGCGCGGTTCACAAATATAAAGATTCACGTGAGCAGTTCGAGCAGAGAACACACAAGAGACTGATCGATATTGTGACACCTACACAGAAAACAGTAGATGCACTTTCAAGACTTAATATGCCGGCAGGTGTTTTCATCGATATAAAGATGAAAAACAAATAATAAAAAATGATGAAACGGCACAAATGCCGGGATCATTTTTGATAAATGCTATCAAGTTAATCGATATAGAAGTAATAGCTGAAGCTTATTCCACTTATATCTGTTAACTAGAATGAACTCCCCAAAAGGGCGTTCCGCTGTAGAAAAACAGGAGGAAAACGAATGAAGAAAGCAATTTTAGCTACAAAAGTTGGAATGACTCAGATTTTCAACGAAGATGGAGTTCTTACTCCGGTAACTGTGCTTCAGGCTGGACCATGCGTAGTTACTCAGGTTAAGACAGTTGAGAATGACGGATACGATGCAGTACAGGTTGGATATGCTGACATCCGTGAGAAGCTTCTCAACAAGCCTGAAAAAGGACAGTTTGACAAGGCTGAGGTACCTTACAAGAGATATCTTCAGGAATTCAGATTCGACAATGCTTCAGAGTATGAAGTGAAACAGGAGATCAAGGCTGATATCTTTGCTGCAGGCGACAAGATCGATGCAACTGCAATCAGCAAAGGTAAAGGATTCCAGGGCGCTATCAAACGTCACGGACAGTCAAGAGGACCTATGGCTCATGGTTCTAAATATCATCGCCATGCTGGTTCAAACGGCGCTGCTTCTGATCCTAGTAAAGTATTCAAAGGCAAGAAGATGCCGGGACATATGGGACATGTACAGGTTACAGTTCAGAACCTCGAAGTAGTACGTGTCGATGCCGAAAACAATCTGTTGCTCGTTAAAGGTTCTGTACCGGGACCAAAGAAATCCCTTATTACTATACGCGAGAGCGTAAAGTCAATAGGCTAAGCCTTATAGAGGAAAGGAGGAACACTTTAGATGGCAAATGTAGCTTTGTATAATATGGAAGGCGCAGAAGTTGGAACTGTTGAGCTTTCCGATTCAATATTCGGTGTTGAGATCAAAGAAAACCTGGTTCATCAGGCAGTTGTTCTTTATCTTGCAAATCGTCGTCAGGGAACACAGAAAGCAAAAACTCGTTCTGAAGTAAGCGGCGGCGGAAGAAAACCGTGGAGACAGAAGGGAACCGGTCATGCAAGACAGGGTTCAACAAGATCACCACAGTGGACAGGCGGCGGAGTTGTATTCGCACCGGTTCCGAGAGATTATTCATTCAAGATGAATAAAAAAGAAAAGAGAATTGCTCTTAAGTCAGTTCTCACATCAAAGGTTCAGGAGAACAAGTTCCTTGTACTTGATGAACTTAAGCTTGATGAAATCAAAACAAAGAAAATGCAGAAGGTATTAGACAACCTCAAGGTAGGAAAGGCTCTTGTTGTTGTTACAGACGACAGCGAAAATGTTGTTAGATCAGCAAAGAACATTCCTGGAGTTGAAACAGCATCACCAAGCACAATCAATGTATATGATATTCTTAAGTACGATACAGTGATTGCTACTAAGAGCAGTGTTGCAGCAATTGAGGAGGTATATGCATAATGGCAAACATTCAGTATTATGATGTTATTTTAAAGCCGCTCGTAACAGAGAAGAGCATGGCAGAAATGTCAGAAATGAAATATTCCTTCCTTGTAAATCCGGAAGCAAACAAGTCAATGATTAAAGAAGCTGTTGAAAAAATGTTCGACGGTGTAAAGGTTGCTAAGGTCAACACAATGAATCTTGACGGAAAGACAAAACGTCGTGGAGCAACTTTCGGAAAGACAGCAAAGAGAAAGAAAGCAATCGTTACTCTTGCTGAGGGAAGCAAGGAAATCGAGATCTTCCAGGGTCTTTAATTCCGAAGCCGGTTTGGCTTAAGTATGTGCAGATATGCACGAGAATCATATCAATGGCATAAGCATACAGCTTATGCAAAATGAAAGGAGATACCGTAATGGGAATCAAAACCTATAACCCATATACACCGTCACGCAGACAGATGTCAGGTTCTGATTTTTCAGAGATAACAAAAACAACTCCTGAAAAATCACTTGTTGTTTCTTTGAAGAAGAATGCGGGACGTAATGCTCAGGGTAAGATAACCGTCAGACACAGAGGCGGCGGAAATAGAAGAAAATACAGAATTATCGACTTTAAGAGATACAAGGACGGAATACCGGCAACTGTTAAATCAATCGAGTATGATCCTAACCGTACAGCTAACATTGCTCTTATAAGCTATGCTGATGGAGAAAAGGCATATATCCTTGCTCCGGAAGGACTTAAGGTTGGAATGACAGTTATGAGCGGAGCAGGAGCAGAAGTTCGTGTCGGAAACTGCCTCCCAATGTCAGATATCCCTGTTGGTACACTTGTACACAACGTTGAGCTTCATGCAGGTAAGGGCGGACAGCTTGTAAGATCAGCAGGAAACTCAGCTCAGCTTATGGCTAAAGAAGGAAAGTATGCTACACTTCGTCTTCCTTCAGGTGAAATGAGACTTGTTCCTATTAATTGCAGAGCTTCAATCGGAACAATCGGAAACGGCGATCACAGCCTTATTAATATCGGTAAGGCAGGAAGAAAACGCCATATGGGAATTCGCCCGACAGTTCGTGGTTCTGTCATGAACCCGAATGACCATCCGCATGGTGGTGGTGAAGGACGTGCACCGATCGGACGTCCGGGTCCATCTACTCCTTGGGGCAAGCCTGCTATGGGTCTTAAGACAAGGAAGAAGAATAAACAGTCTAACAAGTACATCATCCGTAGAAGAGATGGAAAACAGCTGAGCAAATAAGGAGGAAGTAAAATGTCTCGTTCACTTAAAAAAGGACCTTTCGCTGACGAAAGTCTCTTAAAGAAAGTTGATGCAGCAAACGCATCAGGCGACAAAACAGTAATTAAGACATGGTCCCGCCGTTCAACTATTTTCCCTTCATTCGTGGGACATACAATAGCTGTTCACGACGGACGTAAGCATGTACCTGTATATGTTACAGAGGACATGGTAGGACATAAACTCGGTGAGTTCGTTGCAACAAGAACTTACAGAGGACATGGCAAAGACGAGAAGAAGTCAAGATAAGGAAAGGAGGTAATATAAATGTCAAAAGGACATAGAAGTCAGATCAAACGTGCAAGAAACGCAGAGAAGGATACAAGACCATCTGCAAAACTTTCATTCGCAAGAATTCCTGTTCAGAAGGCATGCTACGTACTTGATGCAATTCGCGGTAAAGACGTTGAAACAGCAGTCGGTATACTTGCCTACAATCCAAGATATGCCTCCGGCGTTATCAAAAAGCTTCTTGAGTCTGCAATTGCAAACGCAGAGAACAATAACGGCCTCAGCAAATCGGATCTTTATGTAGCAGAGTGCTATGCAAACAAGGCACCTACAATGAAGAGAATCCAGCCAAGAGCTCAGGGAAGAGCTTACAGGATTGAAAAACGTACAAGCCACATTACAATCGTGTTGGATGAGAAGGAATAAGGAGGTCTAGAATGGGTCAGAAGGTTAATCCGCATGGATTAAGAGTCGGTGTTATCAAAGATTGGGATTCCAAATGGTATGCTGAGAAGAATTTCGCTGACTGCTTAGTAGAAGATTATAAGATCAGAAATTTTCTTAAAAAGAGATTATACAGCGCAGGCGTATCTCGTATCGAAATAGAGAGAGCTTCCGAAAAGGTTAAAGTTATTCTTTATACCGCTAAGCCGGGTGTTGTTATCGGAAAAGGCGGCGCTGAAATAGAGAAGGTTAAAAATGAGCTTGCAAAGCTTATTGATAAGAAAGTGTTCATCGACATCAAGGAAATCAAAAGACCTGACAGAGATGCACAGCTCGTTGCAGAGAATATCGCACTTCAGCTTGAAAACCGTATTTCTTTCCGTCGTGCAATGAAATCAACAATGCAGCGTACAATGAGAGCAGGAGCTCAGGGAATCAAAACATCAGTATCAGGACGTCTTGGCGGTGCAGATATGGCTCGTACAGAGTTCTACAGCGAAGGAACTATCCCGCTTCAGACTCTTCGTGCAGATATCGACTATGGTTTTGCAGAGGCAGATACCACTTATGGTAAGGTCGGAGTAAAAGCATGGGTTTACAACGGCGAAGTACTTCCTACCAAAGGAGCTAAGGAAGGGAGCGATAAATAATTATGTTAATGCCTAAGAGAGTTAAACATCGTAAACAATTCCGCGGATCCATGAAGGGAAAAGCATTAAGAGGAAATAAGATCAGCAATGGTGAATTTGGACTTGTAGCATTGGAGCCATGCTGGATCAGATCAAATCAGATCGAAGCAGCCCGTATCGCAATGACACGTAATGCAAAGCGTGGCGGTCAGGTATGGATCAAGATATTCCCGGATAAGCCTGTAACAGCAAAACCGGCTGAAACTCGAATGGGTTCAGGAAAAGGTAGTGTTGAATACTGGGTAGCAGTTGTTAAACCGGGTCGCGTATTATTTGAGATTGCCGGAGTTCCGGAAGAAGTTGCTCGTGAGTCATTACGTCTCGCTATGCATAAGTTACCATGTAAATGCAAGATAGTATCTCGTGCAGATCAAGAAGGCGGTGATAACAGTGAAGAGTAATAAATTTATGGAAAATCTCATGACTAAATCAGCAGCTGAGCTTAACGAAGAGTTAACAGCAGCAAAGAAGGAACTGTTCAACCTGAGATTCCAGAATGCCACCAATCAGCTTGACAATACAAGCAGAATCAAAGAGGTGCGCAAGAACATTGCTAGAATTTCAACTGTAATTGCACAGAAGGCAAATGCAGCCAACTAAGCACTGATTTGGTAAGTGAAAGGAGACAATCGTGGAAGAAAGAAATCTTAGAAAAACACGTGTCGGTAAAGTCGTAAGTGACAAGATGGATAAAACAATCGTTGTTGCTATCGAAGACCACGTAAAACATCCGCTTTACAAGAAAATTGTAAAGAAAACATATAAATTAAAAGCCCATGATGAAGAAAATACTTGCCGTATCGGTGATACAGTAAAAGTCATGGAGACCAGACCTTTATCAAAAGATAAGAGATGGCGTTTAGTAGAAATAGTAGAAAAAGCTAAATAACTTTTGAGTGCAATAGGAGGAATACCAGTATGATCCAACAGGAAAGCAGACTTAAAGTTGCTGATAATACCGGTGCTAAAGAAATTCTTTGCATTCGTGTTATGGGCGGCTCAACAAGAAGATATGCAAGTATCGGTGATGTAATAGTAGCTACTGTTAAAGATGCAACACCTGGCGGTGTTGTTAAAAAAGGTGATGTAGTTAAGGCCGTTGTAGTTCGTACCGTTAAGGGCGCACGTCGTAAGGACGGTTCTTATATCCGTTTTGATGAAAACGCAGCTGTTATCATCAAGGATGACAAAACACCAAGAGGAACCCGTATTTTTGGACCGGTTGCAAGAGAACTTCGTGAGAAACAGTTTATGAAGATCGTTTCACTCGCACCGGAAGTATTATAGGAGGACGGCCATGTCAGTAAAGATTAAAAAAGGTGATACGGTCAAAGTCATTGCCGGAAAAGACAAGGATAAAGAAGGTAAAGTTCTTGTGGTTGAGCCAAAGAAAAACCGTGTTGTCGTTGAAGGCGTGAATGTAGTCACCAAACATACAAAACCAAGTGCTAGCAATCAGGCCGGCGGAATCGTATCAAAAGAAGCTCCGATAGATCTTTCTAATGTTATGTACCTTCATAAAGGTAAAGCCACTCGTATAGGATACAAGATGGACGGAGATAAGAAGGTTCGTATCGCTAAGTCCACAGGCGAAGTATTAGATTGAGCAGGGAGGTAGACTAAATATTATGAGTAGATATAAAGATTTATACAAGAATGAAATCGTCGATGCAATGACGAAGAAATTCGGATATAAAAACATAATGCAAGTTCCGAAGCTCGATAAGATCGTTGTCAATATGGGTGTTGGCGAAGCAAAGGAAAATTCAAAGGTTCTTGATTCTGCTGTAAGTGATCTTGAGAAGATCACAGGACAGAAGGCTGTTGTAACAAGAGCTAAAAAGTCAGTTGCTAACTTCAAGATCCGTGAGGGAATGGCAATCGGATGCAAGGTAACTCTTCGTGGTGAAAAGATGTATGAGTTCGCAGATCGTCTTATCAATCTTTCACTTCCACGTGTACGTGACTTCCGTGGAGTTAACCCAAATGCATTTGACGGAAGAGGAAATTATGCACTCGGTATCAAAGAGCAGCTTATTTTCCCTGAGATCGAATATGATAAGATCGACAAAGTTCGTGGTATGGATGTAATTTTTGTTACAACTGCTAACACGGATGAAGAAGCTCGTGAATTATTGAAATTATTCAATATGCCATTCGCTAAGTGATTATTAGGAGGAAAAGTTCATGGCTAAAACAGCAATGAAGATAAAACAGCAGCGTAAACCTAAATTCTCTACAAGAGAATACAATCGCTGCAGGATTTGCGGACGTCCCCATGCATATTTGAGAAAATATGGCATTTGCCGTATATGTTTCCGTGAATTAGCATATAAAGGCCAGATTCCGGGCGTTAAAAAAGCCAGCTGGTAAATAGAAGAAAGGAGGAAACACAATATGTCAATGAGCGATCCGATCGCAGATATGCTTACAAGAATCCGTAATGCAAACTCTGCTAAACATGATGTTGTAGATGTACCTGCATCAAAGATGAAAATAGCTATTGCTGATATCCTTGTAAAAGAGGGTTATATTGCAAAATATACATTAGAAGATGCTGGATCATATAAAAATATTCATATTTCATTGAAATATGGAGCAAACAAAAACGAGAAGATCATTACAGGTCTTAAGAGAATTTCTAAGCCGGGTCTTCGTGTTTATGTTAACAACGAGGAACTTCCTAAGGTTTTAGGTGGATTAGGTATTGCAATCCTTTCTACAAACCAGGGTGTTATAACAGACAAAGAAGCAAGAAAGCTTCATGTCGGCGGAGAAGTACTTGCATTTGTATGGTAAGTATTTGCTGACAGAGAACTGAAAACAGAGAGGACTTAAGTCCTCTCCGAAAATTTAAGTTACAGGAGGACATATTATGTCACGTATAGGCAGATTGCCTGTTGAAGTACCGGCAGGTGTTACTGTTGATATCAAAGAGGGAAATACGGTAACCGTTAAGGGACCTAAGGGTACTCTTGAAAGAACTCTTCCTTCAGAGATGAGCATCAAGCTTGAAGAAGGCAGTGTAGTAGTTACAAGACCTAACGATCTGAAGAAGATGAAATCTCTTCATGGTCTTACAAGAACACTTATCCACAACATGGTAATAGGTGTAAGCCAAGGATATGAAAAGTCCCTTGAAGTAAACGGTGTTGGTTATCGTGCAGCTAAGCAGGGCAAAAAGCTTGTTCTTAACCTGGGATACTCTCACCCGGTTGAAATGACTGATCCGGAAGGACTTGAGTCAGTAGTCGACGGAAACAAGATCACTGTTAAGGGTATCGACAAAGAGAAAGTCGGACAGTATGCAGCAGAGATCAGAGAAAAGAGAAAACCAGAGCCATATAAGGGCAAAGGTATTAAGTATGCAGATGAAGTAATCCGCAGAAAAGTCGGCAAGACCGGTAAGAAATAATATAAGGAGAGTGTGATAATGATAAGTAAAGTATCAAGAGCTCAGGTTCGTCAGAAAAAACATAGAAGAATGCGCAATCACATTTCAGGAACAGCTCAGAGACCGCGTCTTGCAGTGTTCCGCAGCAATGATCATATGTATGCACAGATCATTGATGATGAGAAGGGACATACTCTTGTTTCAGCTTCAACTCTTCAGAAGGATGTTAAGGCTGAGCTTGAGAAGACAAATGATGTGAATGCAGCAGCATATTTAGGAACTGTAATCGGTAAAAAGGCAGTTGAAGCAGGAATTAAGGAAGTTGTATTTGACCGTGGCGGATTCATCTACCAGGGAAAAATTCAGGCTTTAGCTGATGCAGCACGTGAAGCCGGATTGGTATTCTAACAGAAAGGAGAGAACACATGAGACATACGATCATTGATGCCAGCCAGTTAGAGTTGGATGAAAAAGTAGTTTCCATCAAGAGAGTTACAAAAGTTGTTAAAGGTGGACGTAACATGCGTTTTACTGCTTTAGTTGTTGTTGGAGACCATAACGGACATGTTGGTGCTGGACTCGGAAAAGCAGCCGAGATTCCGGAAGCTATCCGTAAAGGAAAAGAAGACGCTATAAAGAAAATGGTAACAGTTGCAAGAGATAAAAACAATTCAGTTACACATGACTTTATCGGTAAGTTCGGAAGCGCAGAGGTTCTTCTTAAGAGAGCTCCTGAAGGAACAGGTATCATCGCAGGTGGTCCTGCCCGTGCCGTTGTAGAGCTTGCAGGCGTATCAAATATTCGTGCTAAATCTTTAGGTTCCAGAAATAAACAGAACGTTGTTCTGGCTACAATCGAAGGACTTAGTCAGCTGAAGACTCCGGAAGAGGTTGCAAAGCTCAGAGGAAAATCAGTTGAAGAGATCTACGCTTAAGGGGGAACTTAGAAATGGCAGATAAATTAAAGATCACATTAAAGAAATCTACGATCGGTGTAGTTCCTAAGCACAAAAAAATCGTAGAAGCTTTAGGATTAAGAAAAGTTAACCATACAGTAGAACAGCCTGACAACGCTGCAATCCGCGGCATGATCAAACAGGTAGGATATCTGTTAAAAGTGGAAGAATAATCTTTAATAGGAGGTACCACAATGGACTTATCTAATTTGCAGCCTGCAGCAGGCTCAAAGCACAGCGATAATTTCCGTAGAGGTCGTGGACATGCTTCAGGCAATGGAAAAACTGCTGGTAAAGGCCATAAGGGTCAGAAAGCACGTTCAGGAGCACCAAGACCGGGATTTGAAGGCGGTCAGATGCCTTTATACAGAAGACTCCCTAAGAGAGGCTTCAAATGCATCAACTCAAAAGAAATTGTTGCGCTTAACGTTAGTGAATTAAATAGATATGAGGATGGCACAGAAATCACAATCGATTTCCTTGTAGAGAATGGACACGTTGCTAATCCGAGAGATGGAGTTAAGATCCTCGGAAACGGTGAACTTACAAAGAAGCTTGCAGTGAAAGTGTCTGCATTCAGTGAAAGCGCAAAGGCTAAGATTGAGGCAGCAGGTGGAACAGCCGAGGTGATCTGATGTTAAAAACCCTTCGTGATGCGTTTCGTATAAAGGATGTACGCAGAAGAATATTTTATATAATCTTTGCACTTATTATTATCAGGGCGGGATCGCAGATCCCTGTCCCTGGTGTTGATACATCTTTTTTCAGCAATTATTTTGCCGGAACATCTAATGATGCGTTCAGCTTCCTGAATGCATTTACAGGAGGCGGATTCGACAATTTCTCGATTTTCGCACTTAGTATCACACCATATATCACTTCATCTATTATTGTTCAGCTCCTTACCATAGCTATTCCAAAGCTTGAGGAGATGCAAAAGGATGGTGAACAGGGTCGTAAAAAGCTTGAAAAGGTCACTCGAGCACTTACTATTGGTCTTGCAATCATGGAATCAGTTGCAATGTGCATTGGATTCGGTAATCAGCTGATTCTCGAGATGAATATACTCAATGTAATTACAGTTGTTGTATCACTTACTGCAGGAAGCGCATTTCTTATGTGGCTTGGTGAGCAGATAACCGATAAGGGAGTAGGAAACGGTATTTCTATCGTTCTTCTTATAAATATTCTTTCTCGAATTCCTGCAGACATGGTTACACTTTATGAAAACTTTGTCAGCGGAAAGACGATAGCATGGGCTACTGTAGCTTGGATTGTAATTTTTGCTATTATCGTATTCGTAGTAGTACTTGTTTTGATACTGAATGGTGCCGAAAGGCGTATACCTGTACAGTATTCGAAAAAAGTGGTTGGAAGAAAAACCCTTGGCGGACAGTCATCTAATATTCCGCTTAAGGTAAACACTGCAGGTGTTATTCCGATCATTTTTGCAGCTTCACTTATGTCATTCCCGTCAATTATTGTAAGCTTTACGGGAGCACAGCTTGAAGGCTGGGGAGCAACTGTTGTCAGCATGCTTAGCTCAAGCAATTGGTTTAAGCCGAGCAACTGGTTCCTCACCCTTGGACTTATTCTATATGTCCTGTTAGTAATTTTCTTTGCATATTTCTATACTTCAATCACATTTAATCCGATTGAGGTTGCAGACAATATGAAGAAGCAGGGTGGATTTATACCGGGTATAAGACCTGGTAAGCCAACTGTTGATTATCTTCAGTCAGTATTGAAATATGTAATATTCATAGGTGCAGCCGGTCTTGTCATTGTTGCGATAATTCCGTTTATATTTAACGGACTCTTCAGTGCAAGCATTTCATTCGGAGGTACATCACTGATTATTATTGCTTCTGTTATATTGGAGACATTAAAACAGATTGAATCTATGATGCTCGTCCGCAATTATAAAGGTTTTTTGAATGACTAATCGGAAAATCATATTTAGGCTGTGGTGATTTCACCACAGCCTTTAGTGCATGAATATCGTTTTTATATAAAAGCGGTTATATCCGCTTTGTTTACGAAGCATAAAATGTTTCGGATAAAAAGGAGACTTGAAAGCAAGGCTTTCAGATCTGCCTTGATGATGCGTTAAATGCATCAAGAAAGGAAAAAATATGAAAATAGTTATGTTAGGAGCACCGGGAGCCGGAAAGGGAACACAGGCTAAGCTTATTGCCGAAGAATATAATATTCCGCATATCTCAACAGGAGATATTTTCCGTGCAAACATAAAGAACAATACAGAGCTTGGAAAGAAAGCAAAGGAATATATGGATAAGGGACTTCTTGTTCCGGATGAGCTTACATGCGACCTCGTTGTAGACAGACTTTCACAGGATGATGCAAAGAACGGATATGTACTGGATGGATTCCCAAGAACTATTCCTCAGGCTGAGGCTCTTACAGAGGCATTAAAGAAGAGAAATGAAGCAATTGATTTTGCTCTTGACGTAGATGTTCCGGATGAGAATATAGTAAAAAGAATGTCAGGCAGACGTGCATGCATCAATTGCGGAGCAACATATCATATTATATATGCCGCACCTAAAAAAGAAGGCATATGTGATAAATGCGGAAACGAGCTTGTTCTTCGTGATGATGACAAGCCTGAAACAGTACAGAAGAGACTTACTGTTTATCATGATCAGACTCAGCCGCTTATTGAATATTATAAGAATGCAGGAGTTCTTCATGAGCTTGACGGAACAAAGGATATAAACGACATCTTTGCTTCCATCAAGGAGTTATTAGGAGCGTAATCTATGTCCGTATCTATAAAATCTGAAAAAGAAATAGAGTTGATGAGGCATGCGGGACATCTTTTGGAGGAAGTATTCGACAATATGCAGGATATGCTTGCTCCGGGTGTCAGCACATGGGATATTGATAAAAGATGTGAGGAAATAATCCGCAAAATGGGATGCACACCTAACTTCTTAAATTATAACGGATTCCCGGCGTCTGTATGTACCTCAATCAATGAAGCAGTTGTACATGGCATTCCTAACAAGAAAATGATTCTTAAAGAGGGAGATATTATCAGCCTTGATTGCGGACTTATCTATAAGGGATATCATTCGGATGCGGCAAGGACATATCCGGTTGGAAAAATCTCAGATGCCGCACAGAAGCTTATAGATGTAACAAAGCAATCCTTTTTTGAAGGCATTAAATTCGCAAAAGAGGGCAATCATCTTCATGAGATTTCAGCAGCTATCGGAAATTACGCAGAGAGCTTCGGCTATGGCGTAGTTGAAGATCTGGTAGGACACGGAATCGGAACATCTCTGCATGAGGATCCTGCAATACCAAATTTCCCATGCAAAAGCAGAGGAATAAAGCTAAGAGCAGGTATGACACTGGCTATTGAGCCGATGATAAACGAGGGTACCTATGAGGTATACTGGCTTGATGATGATTGGACTGTTGTTACGGCCGATGGAAAGCTTGCAGCACATTATGAAAATACGGTTCTTATTACACATGGAGAGCCGGAGATTCTCACTTTAACTCATATGTAATTATTAGGAGGATATGTATGTCTAAGACAGATGTGATAGAGGTAGAGGGCAAGGTACTTGAAAAGTTACCTAACGCTATGTTTAAGGTGGAGCTTGAAAATAAACATGTAGTTCTGGCTCATATAAGTGGCAAACTTCGTATGAATTTTATAAGGATCCTTCCGGGAGACAAGGTAACTATTGAGCTTTCTCCATATGACCTCGATAAAGGCAGAATTATTTGGAGAGATAAATAAAAAACAGTTGATATTTTTATCTACTGAATATATTATTAAGAAGAAAGTCTCTGAAGGGGAAAATATTATTACACAAAGGGGGACACTTTTTTGTTAGAAATAATGACTAATGAAGCTGAATCAGCAGCAAAGATAATCGTCATTGGTGTCGGCGGAGCCGGTAACAATGCTGTAAATAGAATGGTAGACGAAGCAATCGGAGGAGTAGAATTCGTAGGTGTAAATACAGATAAGCAGGCACTTACACTTTGTAAGGCTCCCACAGTTCTTCAGATCGGTGAAAAGGTTACCAAGGGCCTTGGTGCGGGTGCAAAGCCAGAGGTTGGCGAGCAGGCAGCTGAGGAAAGCATTGATGAGATCAAATCAATAATCGAAGGTGCAGATATGGTATTCGTTACCTGTGGTATGGGTGGCGGAACCGGTACAGGAGCAGCACCTGTAGTTGCAAAGGCAGCTAAGGACATGGGAATCCTTACAGTCGGTGTTGTTACAAAGCCTTTCCGTTTTGAGGCAAGAACACGTATGACAAATGCACTTGCAGGAATTGACAGACTGAAATCAAACGTAGATACACTTATTGTAATTCCAAATGACAAGCTGCTCGAGATTGTAGATCGCCGTACAACAATGCCGGAAGCACTCAAGAAGGCAGATGAGGTACTTAAGCAGGCAGTTCAGGGTATCACAGATCTTATTAATCTTCCTGCTCTTATCAACCTTGATTTTGCGGATGTTCAGACGGTTATGATCGATAAGGGTATTGCACATATCGGTATAGGAGAAGGCAAGGGAGATGACAAGGCTCTTGAGGCAGTTCAGGAGGCAGTTGCCAGCCCACTTCTTGAAACTACTATTAATGGTGCAACACATGTTATCATCAACATTTCCGGTGATATCAGCCTTATGGATGCAAATGATGCTGCAAGCTATGTACAGAATCTTGCAGGTGAGGATGCAAACATAATCTTCGGTGCTATGTATGATGATTCGGTTCCGGATTATGCAAAGATCACAGTCATTGCTACAGGACTTAGTGATGAAACAGCAACAACAGCAAGCGTTAAGGATGCAAAGAAGGCAGAGACAAAGACTGCTTCAAATGCAGGAAGCTTCAATATTCCTACATTTAAGCTTCCAAACGTAAATGCTCAGGCAAAGCCGCAGAGCACAGAGAGCCAGCATGTAAGTGCAGCGCCTGTATTCCCACAGAGTTCAGCACCGCTTACAAGCAGAGTTCCGAAGAAGGATATTCAGATTCCGGATTTCCTTAAGAACAGAAATTAAATGACATTCAGAGCCATCCAAGCACGGATGGCTCTTTTATTTTATGCTTGCATCAGAGTTTTGACCTATTGACCCTTGCATCATATAAATTTTAGAATAATAAAAATATTTTGAATGAGATTCAGACAATAATTGCGTATTTGTTAAAAAAATACATAATAAAATCAGTGAAATGTTACTCAAATGTAACGGTTTGCATAAAAACCTCTCATGTGTTAAAATCTTAATCGTTAATTGTAGTATGATTAAACAGATTTTATTGAGAATCTGTAGATGTTGCGAGGATATATAATGAGAGATTTTCTGTTTGGCTCAGAAGAACTGCTTGATAAAAATGCGTTTGAATGTCTCGAAAAAGAATATATTCCAGGAATACTGCCATGTAAATGGACAAGATGGAACAGTATGATCCAGCTCGTATATTTTACCGAGTCATTGACAAGCATAAATGATATGGCACAGGAATTCACGATAGATGAGCTTAGGACTATCGGAAATGAAATAATTGATTATGTGATAAAGCTTGAAGATCAAATGATCCTTTCACTGGAAAATGTTGTATGGGATTTGGATACTATTTATATAGATGAGGATTTTCAGGTTCATATAATCTGCCTTCCTGCGGTTATTCCGGCTGAATCACTTGACAGCAAGATATATATCAAGAGAGTTTATGCTGTATTAAATGATTTGTTTTCGCTTAAGGAGGATGGCAAATTCATATGTCGTCAGATAGATGCTCAAAGCGAAAAGGATCCTTCGGATTGGTCAGCCTTGAAAAATGTTATAGAGATGCAGGAACCAAGAGATGACGAAAGCATTACATTAAGAGGGATAAATACACCCGAACCGGTGGACTTTACGATCAATCACGAGGAATTTGTTATAGGATCCGACGATACAGTTGACGGCTGTCTGAAATACGATTCAATAAGTCCTGTTCATGCTCTTATAGGCTGGAATGAAATAAGCTTTTATATCGAGGATATGGGAAGCGAAAGAGGAACCTATTTAAATGACGTACAGCTTTCACCAAATCTGCAAACTCCGTTCGGAAGGGGAAGCATAATCAGATTTGGAGATCATACCTTTACGGTAGAATGAGGGGAATGAAGGATGGACGATATTAAAAAGCAGATAGTTATTGCAGATCCTAATATAGAATACATAAAAAGCTATGAAGAAGAGCTCATAGTACGGTTCTATGATGAAGTATCGATACAGATTATTACCGAAAACGAATATCTTGAAAATTACTTCAGGCTTCATCGTGATATAGATGTATTGATAATTGCAAAGGAGTTCTATGGTGCTTACCTTAAGGAACACAATATTTCACATACACTTATAATAAATGATGGAGATGAAGGAAAATACAAGGCAAAGGAAGACGTACTTGCCTTCATTGAAAACAGCCTGATAGGAAATGTGACCAAGGAACCTGAAGCTGATGACGAGACAGTGGAGGAAGTAAAGGAAAAGACTACGACAGTAGTTTCGGTATTTTCACCTATAGGCGGTTCGGGAAAAAGTCTTGCGGCGCTTGCTCTTTCCAAAAAGCTGAAAAAGCTTGGAGAGTCTGTTTTAGTGATAGGCTGTGACAATCTTCAGAGCTTCGGGGCATTTCTTGATACAAGAGAAAATGCAGAGCCTGAGCTTTCATTGATGCTTCAGGAGATAAATGAAGGAACATATTTCAGCATTTTAAAAAATATTTATCATGGCGAGATTACATGTATCCTTCCGTTTGAAAAGCCGTTATCTGAGGTAGGAGTAGGATCGGTACAGCTTTACGATCTTATTGCATTACTCAGAGAAAAGAAGGATTTTTCATATATAATTTTGGATTTGGGATCAAATCTGAATAAGGCAGATCAGACAATGATGGCTGTATCGGATCATGTGGTCATTATTACCGAGCCGAAGATGGTTTCCTGCAGGATGATAGAAAAGCTTATGATGAACAGTGATCTTTTATCAAATGAAAGTGTCTTTATGCTTTCAAATCAATACAGAACAGAGGGCTTTCATCTTGATTCGGATAATTTATTCGGATCATTTGCGGGATATGATTCCGCTGAAGAGGCAATGGACGATCCGGTATTTTACAGACTTGCTCTTGAAATTACACAATAATTAAAATAAGAGGCTGACGCAGTTAAAGCGTACAGCCTCATTATTTTTTTGAAATAGTTTGATATTCGATCTTATTTCAGGAAAGCCATATAGGCTCTGTAGGTTTCGTATACATCTGCCTTGCTTACAATCTCAAACGGTGCATGCATTGAAAGAACAGCAACACCGAAATCGATAACCTGCATTCCGAGGTTTGCCATGATATAGGCAATTGTTCCGCCGCCGCCCTGATCGACCTTTCCGAGCTCTGCTGTTTGATAGGAAACATTTGCACTATCCATTATATTTCTCAAAAAAGCTATATATTCTGCATTTGCATCGTTGGAGCCGGATTTGCCTCTTGCACCCGTATATTTATTAAATACAGGCCCGAGTCCTAAATAAGCACTGTTATTCGGATCGCTTACATCGGCATAGATCGGGTCAAGAGCCGCACTGACATCCGAAGAGAGTACACAGCTTCTTTTTAAGGTACGATGAAGATTAAGCGTACTGTAGCAGCCGCATATTTCCAAAAATTCAGCAACAGTATCCTCGAAGAAACGGGAATGCATTCCGGTTGCACCTACACTTCCGATTTCCTCTTTATCCGTCAAAAGACATACACTTGTATATTCGGGATTTTTCTGGTCCATGATAGCCTTAAATGAAGGATATGCACATACCCTGTCATCATGTCCGTAGCCTATGATCATGCTTCTGTCAAGGCCGAAATCCCTTGCAGAGCCTGCCGGAACTATTTCAAGCTCGGCAGATATAAAATCATCCTCATCTATATCATACTGTTCCTTCAGGATAGATATCAGCATTCCCTTAACAGCCTCATTTTCCTTGCCCTTAAGAGGCTTGCTTCCTACAAGAATATTGAGATTTTCGCCCGGAATAAATTCAGAGGCCTTCTTAGCCATCTGTGTTGCTCCGAGATGCGGAAGAAGATCACTTATACCAAGTACAGGATCGCCTTCTTTATCACCGATATTTATGTCAATAACAGTGCCGTCCTTTTTTACAACTACACCGTAAAGTGCAAGAGGAAGAGTAACCCATTGATATTTCTTTATTCCGCCGTAGTAATGTGTATCAAAGTATGCAAGGCCTTTGTCCTCATATAAAGGATGCTGCTTTAAATCAAGCCTTGGAGAGTCTATATGAGCTCCCAGTATCCTGAAGCCGTCAAGTACAGAACGAGTACCGATTCTGAAAACAAGAAGAGATTTTTTCATCATTACCGCATATACGAGATCACCGCTTTTGAGCTGCTTTTTTGAAGCAAGGCATTCATCAACAGATACGGCACCTGCCGTTTTTAGCTCATCAACCATCTCTGATACGCATTTGCGTTCGGTTTTGCATTTGCTTAAGAATTTTTTATATTCGTCACAGAAAATATCCGATGCCTGCTCATCAAAATTTTCCTTTTCCCATAAAGTTTTTTTATCCATAGAATGCTCCTTATTTTTGTTTTATACACTCCGATTATAGCTTTTTTTAAGGATTTTACAAGTTGAATGCCTAATAGATATTGATTGACAAAAAAAATGATGATATGATACGAGGGTTAAAAAGTAGCAATATAGCATCGGATAAATGAGTAAAATTTGAAGAAAGACATTTCAAATATTGCATCAATGATGCGTTAAATGCTTTAGGAAAGAGGAAAAAATGAAGGAATTAAAAGATTATGTTATAAGCATACCTGATTTTCCGGAACCGGGTATAATATTCAGAGATATTACAGGAATTCTTAATGACGCGGAAGGCATTCAGCTTGCAATAGACAGCCTTCAGAATTTTATTAAGGATTTGGATTTTGATATTATTGTCGGAGCGGAATCAAGAGGATTTATATTCGGTATGCCTGTTGCATATAATATGAAGAAGCCCTTCGCGCTTATCAGAAAAAAAGGTAAGCTGCCTCGTGAAACTGTATCAAGATCATATTCTCTTGAATATGGTGAGGCTACGATTGAGATGCATAAGGATGCAATCAAGCCTGGTGATAAGGTTGTGCTTGTAGATGATCTTCTTGCAACCGGAGGAACAATGGAGGCTGCAGCAAGTCTTGTTGAGGAGCTTGGCGGCGAGGTTGTAAAGATTATATTTGTAATGGAACTTGCAGGACTTAAGGGAAGAGAAAAGCTTTCAAAATATGATGTTGAAAGTGCAATCATTTACGAAGGAAAATAATTGATTTATGTCGGAAGAGATAAAATTTGCAGATGCAGCTAATAAGGATTTGAATAACAATAATCTGTTCAGAGCACTTCCTATGGAAGGAAACTCGATTGAAAATCATGATTTTGAGTCTCCGGAAAAGCTATATGAAGAGCTTATTAGTATTGTGCGCAAATATCATCCGTCGGATGACATTTCTCAGATAGAGAAGGCTTATGCTATAGCAAAAAAAGCGCACGAGGGTCAAAAGAGAAAATCCGGAGAACCATATATAATACATCCTCTTTGTGTGGCTATTATACTTGCGGAGCTTGAGCTTGATAAAGAAAGTATAGTGTCAGGACTTCTTCATGATGTGGTTGAGGATACTATCATGACACTTGATGAAATAAGAGCTGAATTCGGCAATGAGGTTGCAATCATTGTAGACGGAGTTACCAAGCTGGGTCAGCTCAATTATTCGGCTGATAAGATAGAGGAGCAGGCTGAAAACCTAAGAAAAATGTTTCTTGCTATGGCAAAGGATATAAGAGTAATTCTTGTAAAGCTTGCCGACAGGCTTCACAATATGCGTACTCTGAAATATATGAGACCGGAAAAGCAGCAGGAAAAAGCAAGAGAAACAATGGATATCTATGCTCCTATTGCACAGAGACTTGGAATCTCAAGTCTCAAAATAGAGCTGGATGACCTGTCACTTAAATATCTTCATCCGGATGTCTATTATAAGCTTGTTGAGGAAATAAGCGAAAAGAAGGCAGAAAGACAAAAGTTCGTTGATCGTATTGTTGAGAGTGTAAGCAACAATATGAAGGAAGCAGGCATAAAGGCTGTTGTAAACGGAAGAGCGAAGCATTTCTTCAGTATATACAGAAAAATGGTCAATCAGGGCAAGAGCCTTGATCAGATCTATGATATGTTTGCGGTCCGGATTATTGTCGAAACGGTTAAGGATTGCTATGCGGCTCTTGGAGTAATACATGAATTGTATACGCCGGTTCCCGGAAGATTCAAGGATTACATAGCAATGCCGAAGGAAAATATGTATCAGTCTCTTCATACGACAGTTATCGGACCGAGCGGACGCCCGTTTGAAATTCAGATACGAACCTTTGAAATGCACAAGGTTGCAAATTACGGTATTGCCGCGCATTGGAAATATAAAGAGGCATCAGACGGGAAAAAGCCCGATTCGGATCAGGAGGAGGAAAAGCTTAACTGGCTGCGTCAGATCCTTGAATGGCAGCAGGATATGTCAGACAACAAGGAATTTATGAGCCTTTTGAAGAGCGACCTCAACCTTTTCAATGATAAGGTTTACTGCTTTTCACCTGCAGGAGAGGTAAAGACACTTCCGGCAGGCTCATGCCCTATAGATTTTGCATATATGGTTCACTCGGCTGTCGGCAACAAGATGGTCGGAGCCAGAGTAAACGGTAAGCTTGTTCCGATAGAGACTACTCTTAAAAACGGCGACAGAGTAGAGATAATTACCTCACAGAACTCAAGAGGCCCAAGCAGAGACTGGCTCAAGGTAGTTAAGAGTACGCAGGCAAAGAACCGTATTAATCAATGGTTCAGACACGAGCTCAAAGAGGATAATATAGTCAAGGGCCGTGAGCTTATTGCAGCCTATGCCAAATCAAAGGGCAAAAATATAAATAATTACCTGAAGCCGGAGCTTACGGATGCTGTCACACGAAAGTATGGCTTTAAGAACTGGGAGTCTGTTCTTGCAGCTGTCGGTCATGGAGGCCTAAGAGAAGGCCAGGTCATGAACAAGCTGATGGATTTATACTCAAAAGAGGAAGCTGCCAGAATTACAGATGAAAGCGTTATTGACAGCATAGCAGAAAATCAGGCAGACCAGCAAAAGGCAAAAACCGCTAAAGGCGGAATCCTTGTTCACGGTCTTGGCGACGTAGCTGTCAGATTTTCAAAATGCTGCAGCCCTATTCCGGGTGATGAAATAGTCGGATTTATTACACGAGGCAGAGGTGTTACGATCCATCGAACAGATTGTATAAACGTTCTCAATCTTCCTGAGAGTGAAAGAGAACGTCTGATAGATGCCGAATGGGCTGTAGATGATGAGCAGGATCATAAATATCTTGTAGAGATAAATATATATTGCACCAACAGAACAGGCCTGCTGGTTGATATATCAAAGGTATTTACGGAAAGAAAGATAGATATCCTTTCGGTAAATGTAAGGACAAGCAAGCAGGGCAATGCTACCTTTAATATTGGCTTTAAGGTAGACAATAAAGAGGAGCTTGCATCGCTGGTAGAAAAGATAAGACAGATAAACAGTGTTATAGATATAGAAAGATCAAGAGGATAATATATGCTGATACAGAATTTATGCCTTGGAATGGTCGCAACAAATTGCTATATTCTTCAAAATGAAGATACTAAGGAAGTGCTGATAGTCGATCCGGCAGATAATGCAGCTGCAATAGAAAGTCGAGTTGCAAAGCTTGAAGGAAAGCCGGTGGCTATATTGCTTACACATGGCCATTTTGATCATATTCTGGCATGTGAAGAGGTTTCAAAAAAATATAATATTCCTGTAATAGCATATTCTGATGAAAAGGAGCTTTTGGCAGATCCTATGCTCAATCATTCTGCTATGCACACACAGCCATGCTCGATTAAGGCTGACATATGGGTAAATGATAATGATGAGCCGAATGTATCGGGCTTTAAATTCAGGGTTCTTCATACACCGGGACATACAAAGGGAAGCTGCTGCTATTATTTCTATATGAATAAGGTCCTTATAAGCGGTGACACGCTGTTTTACAGATCATGCGGAAGAACCGATTTTGCAACATCATCTCCGAAGGCTATGCAGGAAAGCCTGAAAAGACTCATGGAGCTTCCGGATGATACATATGTTTATCCGGGACATGAAATCCCTACAACAATAGGCGATGAAAAGAGGTCAAATCCTTTTGTTTGATATATCTATAGGCTTTAATCAAAAAAATTTCGAATATGATGTTTATACACTTGTAAAAGCATTTTATCCAAATGCCAATATTCACAGCTTTTATATCGAAGAAGAAGAGCATCCGGCTGATACAAAATTGAAGCTGGATGTTGGCATGTACGATGATAAGATAAGGATATATGCCGCATCGGATGAAAAAAAAGCAAAAAAGCTTTTGAACCTCGATGAGCCATGTGAGCGCAAGGAATACAAAAACCACTTAAAAAGAGCCATTTATGATGTGCTTCATGAGTTTACCGGAGAAAATCTTCCATGGGGAACGCTTACAGGCATAAGACCATCAAAGATACCGATGCAGCTTATGGAGGAGGGATATACAAATCCTCAGATAGCATCGTATATGAGAGAGACGTATTATACAAGCAATAAGAAAACATCTCTTGCTATAGCGGTTGCAAATCGTGAAAAGGAAATACTTGATAATATAGACAAGAAGAACGGATACAGTCTGTATGTAGGAATTCCATTCTGCCCGTCTATATGCCTTTATTGTTCGTTCGGCTCACATCCGTATGAAAAATGGGGTCATCTTGCGGATACATATCTTGAAACTCTATTTAAGGAGCTTAGATATATTGCAGATGTGATGAAGGATAAAAGGCTTGATTCCGTATATATCGGAGGAGGCACACCGACAACGCTTACTCCTTGTCAGTTAGATAAGCTCTTAAAAAAGCTGAGGGAGCTTTTTGATATGTCAGCTGTTAAGGAATTTACGGTTGAAGCCGGAAGACCCGATACGGTAGATGCAAAAAAAATGGCTGTACTCTATGAAAACGGAGTTGATCGTATATCGGTTAATCCTCAGACAATGAACCAGAGTACACTCGATCTGATCGGCAGGGCGCATACTGTAGAGCAGGTAATAAGTGCCTTTCATATGGCAAGAGAGGCCGGGTTTAAGAATATAAATATGGATATAATCGTCGGACTTCCGGGAGAGGGCATAGACGAGGTAAGGCATACGGTAAATGAAATTCAAAAATTAAATCCGGATTCGCTTACGGTACATTCGCTGGCACTTAAAAGAGCAACAAGACTCAATCTCTTTAAGGATAAATATATCAAAGAATCCTTCGACAATTCGCAGGAGATAATGGATATAATAGATCAAAGTGCCATGCAGATGGGAATGGAGCCCTACTACATGTACCGCCAAAAGAACATGGCCGGAAATCTTGAAAATATTGGATATGCAAGAAGAGGCTCCTTTGGCATATACAACATAATGATAATGGAAGAAAAACAGACTATAATGGCAGCGGGAAGCGGAGCTTCTACCAAGTTTGTTTTTGACGACGGCCGTATCGAGCGTGCCGAAAATGTTAAGGATTTGAAAAATTATATCGAGAGAATAGATGAAATGATACAACGGAAGGAGAAATATTTGAAATGCAATTAAAAAAGAAGCCCATGACGGGAATGAAAGACATACTCCCGAATGAAATGGAGATAAGGGATTATGTACTCAGCGTTATGAGAGAAACCTACAAAAAATTCGGATTTGTTTCTATCGAGACTCCTTGCGTTGAGCATCTTGAAAACCTGAACAGCAAACAGGGCGGAGAAAATGAAAAGCTTATCTTCAAAATACTCAAAAGAGGAGAAAAGCTTAAAATAGACGAGGCAAAGGAAGAAGGCGATCTTGTAGACGGAGGCTTGAGATATGATCTTACGGTACCTCTTTGCAGATATTATGCAAATCATTCGGCAGAGCTTCCTTCACCTTTTAAGGCACTTCAGACAGGAAATGTATGGCGTGCAGACAGACCTCAAAGAGGAAGATATCGTCAGTTCAGACAGTGCGATATAGATATTTTGGGTGAAGCATCAAATATCGCAGAGATTGAGCTTATACTGGCAACCTCTTCATTCCTCGGCAAGCTTGATTTTAAAAGATTTACAATAAGAATAAATGACAGAAGAATATTAAAGGCTATGGCTGCTTATTGCGGATTCCCGGAGGAATCCTATGATACGGTCTTCATTATCCTTGATAAGATGGATAAGATCGGCATGGATGGTGTAGCCTCAGAGCTTGAAAAGGAAGGCTTTGATAAGGATTCGATCAAGAAATATCTTGGACTTTTTGCAAATATCAAGGAAGATATCACAGGCATCGAATATTTAAGAGATGAGCTTGGAGAGTTTTTGAGTAATGATGTTTCAAACGGCCTTATCCACATCATAAATACCGTAGAAAAGACAAAATGCAGCGATTTTAAGCTCGCATTTGATCCGACTCTCGTAAGAGGAATGTCCTATTATACAGGACCGATATTTGAAATTACAATGGACGATTTCGGCGGCTCTGTAGGAGGCGGCGGAAGATATGATGAAATGATCGGAAAGTTTACCGGACAGAACACTCCTGCCTGTGGATTTTCAATAGGCTTTGAAAGAATAGTAATGCTTCTTCTCGAGCATGATTTCACGGTTCCTAAGCAAATGGGCAAAAGAGCTTATTTGGTAGACAAAAAGCTTTCCGCAGACAAGATGGAGGAGCTTTTCGTCAAGATAATGGCAGAAAGAGCACAGGGAATGGAAATCAGCCTTAATATTATGAAAAAGAACAAGAAGTTCCAGAAGGAGCAGCTTGAAAATGAAGGCTATACAGAGATAGTAGAAATATTTGCGGATTAAACGCAAATGGCATATTTAGGAGGACAATATGGCAGAATCAATGCAAGGCTTAAAAAGAACCTGCCGATGTGCAGAGGTAACAAAGGAGCAGCTCGGAAGCACCATAACACTTATGGGCTGGGTTCAGAAGAGCCGTAATAAGGGCGGAATAATATTTGTTGACTTAAGAGACCGTTCAGGCATAATGCAGGTCATCTTTGAAAATTCAGACATAGATGAGCAGGGCTTTGAAAAGGCCGCAAGGCTCAGAAGCGAATTTGTTATCGCTGTTACCGGAAAGCTTGTACAAAGAAGCGGAGCAGTCAATGCAAATTTGAAAACAGGTGAGTATGAGCTCAGAGCCAATTATCTCAGAATACTTTCGGAAGCAGAAACACCTCCGTTCCCGATCGAGGAAAACAGCAAAACAAAGGAGGAGCTGAGACTCAAATACAGATATCTTGACCTTAGAAGACCTGATATTCAGAGAAATCTGATGATGCGCTCCAAGGTTGCATATCTTACACGTGAGTTTATGGCAAACGAGGGCTTCCTTGAAATAGAAACACCTATGCTTGGAAAGAGCACACCAGAGGGAGCAAGAGACTATCTTGTGCCGAGCCGTGTTCATCCTGGAGCCTTTTATGCACTGCCACAGTCACCGCAGCTGTTTAAGCAGCTTCTTATGTGCTCGGGATATGACAGATATATCCAGATTGCCAGATGCTTTAGAGATGAGGACCTTCGTGCAGACAGACAGCCGGAATTTACTCAGATAGATATGGAGCTTTCATTTGTGGATATCGATGATGTTATCGATGTAAATGAAAGACTGCTTGCTTACATCTTCAAAAATGTACTTGATGTAGATGTCAAGCTTCCGATCAGAAGAATGTCATGGCAGGAGGCAATGGACAGATTCGGCTCCGATAAGCCTGATCTTCGATTTGGAATGGAGCTTAAGGACATTACCGAGCTTGTAAAAAATTGCGGATTTTCAGTATTTACATCAGCCGCAGAGCTTAGAGACGGCACAGTACGAGGCATAAATGCATCCGGTATGGGAAATATGCCAAGAAAGAAGATAGACAAGCTTGTCGAATTTGCAAAGGGCTACGGAGCAAAAGGATTGGCATATATCGCGCTTGCAGAGGACGGAAGCATGAAGTCTTCATTTGCAAAATTCATGACAGATGATGAAATGAAGGCGATTATAGATGCACTTGAAGGAAAGCCGGGAGATCTTCTGCTCTTTGCGGCCGACAGAAAGAAAATAGTATGGGGGGTCTTGGGAGCACTCAGACTTCAGCTTGCTAAGGAAATGGAGCTTATAAAGAAGGACGAATTCAGCTTTGTATGGATCACGGAATTCCCGCTTCTTGAGTGGTCTGATGAAGAAAACAGATTTACGGCAATGCATCATCCGTTTACAATGCCTATGGAGGAGGATTGGCAATATATTGATTCCGATCCGGGCAGAGTTCGTGCCAAGGCATATGATATTGTACTGAACGGATTCGAAATAGGCGGAGGCTCAGTCAGAATCCACCAGAATGACATCCAGGAGAAGATGTTTGAGGTGCTTGGATTTACCAAGGAGCAGGCATGGGATCAGTTCAGCTTCCTTCTGGAAGCATTTAAATACGGTGTACCGCCTCATGCAGGACTTGCATATGGAATTGACCGTCTTGTAATGATCATGGCAGGAGAGGATTCTATAAGGGACGTAATAGCATTCCCGAAGGTTAAGGATGCTTCATGCCTTATGACAAAGGCACCCGGCTATGTAGATGAAAAGCAGCTGGAGGAGCTGCATATAAGTATTTCTTCTGAAGCTTCCGAGGAGAAAGAGGAGCAGTAAACTAAAAATTCAAAGCCATAGAAAATGAGCTTTACATATTTAATAAAAAACCGGATTGGTATAGTATAAAGCATACATATCGATCCGGTTTTTTATTGCTGTGTGTTTTTTTGAAATCATAAGCCACAGCTAAAAAGCATTATGCTTTGATCTTTATTTTTGGCAAAGAAAAAAGAGAGTTCATGTGAACTCTCTTTAAAGCGCGAGACGGGATTCGAACCCGCGACCCCAACCTTGGCAAGGTTGTACTCCACCCCTGAGCCACTCGCGCATACATCTTACGATGAAGCAGGTGATGGGAATCGAACCCACATATCCAGCTTGGAAGGCTGGTGTTCTACCACTGAACTACACCTGCATTGCTCAACAGCAAGTCATATGATACGGCATAATGAGAAAAATGTCAATAGATAATTTTAATTTTTTTGAAAAAATTTGCAGCAGCCCGGCTGTACACTAAAAATGTCAAAATATGCCTTTACAGAGAGACGGATAGATGATATTATACACATACCTGGTAAGGGTATATTGATTGTGAGGAAAGTATATGGAAAAGTGTAAGCATTGTATGGAAGCAAGAAAAAAAGAACGCTCCGAAGAGGAGCATAAGGCACTTTTAAACAGGCTGAGCCGTATAGAAGGACAGATAAGAGGGATAAGAAGGATGGTAGAGAACGATGCCTACTGTACCGATATAGTGATACAGGTTTCGGCTGTCAACAGTGCGCTAAACAGCTTCAGCAAGGTGCTTCTTGCAAATCATATCAAAACCTGTGTAACTCAGGATATAAAGGACGGCAAGGAGGAAACCGTAGATGAGCTTGTAGAGATTTTGGCTAAGCTCATGAAGTAAAACATATATTAAATAAAAGCCGTGGGGTGTCGCATTAAATGCATAATGCAACAGACCCATTTGGAAAAGAGGAGAAAATGAAACAATACATAGTAAAGGGAATGTCATGCGCTGCATGTCAGGCAAGAGTCGAAAAGGCCGTAAATGCGGTAGAGGGAGTCGACAGTGCTGCCGTAAGCCTTTTGACAAATTCTATGGCAGTTGAAGGAGATGTATTGCCGGATACGATCATAGCTGCGGTAAGAAATGCAGGCTACGATGCGGCATTATTTGATGACAGTGCACAGGACAAGCACAGCAGCTTTTCGTCAAGCATAGAAGCAAGAAGAGAGCAGCTTGAGGATCATACAACACCTCTCCTGAAAAAAAGACTTATAGCCTCGGTAATATTTTTGTGTGCCCTTATGTATTTCTCGATGGGACATATGCTGTGGAACTGGCCTCTGCCTGCGTTTTTCGAGGGAAACCATGTTGCCATGGGCCTTTATGAAATGCTTTTGACGATCATAGTAATGGTAATAAACCAAAGATTCTTTATAAGCGGCTATAAGGCATTGTTCAACAGAGCACCAAATATGGATACGCTTGTTGCACTCGGCTCGACAGCAGCATTTGCCTGGAGCACATATTCACTGTTTCTGATGACAGAGGCTGCAATGAATATGGACATGACGCTGACAATGAAATACATGGATGAGCTGTATTTTGAATCGGCTGCAATGATATTGACGCTTATCACAATAGGAAAAATGCTCGAGGCACGGGCAAAGGGAAAGACCACGGACGCACTTAAAAGCCTGATGAAGCTTGCACCCAAGAACGCGACAGTTATAAAAAACGGAGTAGAAACCAGGATTCCTATCGATCAGGTTGCAAAGGGCGATATCTTTATCGTAAGACCCGGAGAAACAATACCTGTTGACGGCGTCGTTTTAGAGGGAACAAGTGCGGTCAATGAGGCGATGCTGACAGGAGAGAGCATTCCTGCAGATAAAACAGAGGGCAGCAGTGTTTCGGCAGCAACACTTAATCAATCCGGATTTTTAAAATGCCAGGCTTCAAGGATAGGTGAGGATACAGCATTTGCCAAGATAATAAAGCTTGTAAGCAATGCAGCCGCAACAAAGGCACCTATTGCCAAGATAGCAGATAAGGTCTCCGGAGTATTTGTGCCTGCCGTAATCACTATTGCGGCCGTAACTATTGCCATCTGGCTTTTTACGGGAGCAGAGCTTGCCTTTGCACTTGCCAGAGGTATATCGGTGCTTGTTATAAGCTGTCCTTGTGCATTAGGACTTGCGACACCTGTTGCCATCATGGTCTCAAGCGGTGTGGGAGCACGAAACGGAATATTGTTCAAAACTGCGGTTTCGCTTGAGGAAAGCGGCAAGATCGATGTGGCGGTCCTCGATAAAACGGGAACTATCACAAAGGGAGAGGCATATGTTACAGATATAATCACAGCAGATGGAATTGAGAAAAACGAGCTCCTTAAATTTGCTTATACAATAGAGAAGAAATCCGAGCATCCGCTTGCAAAGGCTATAGCCTCATATGCTGCGGATAATTCAATAGCTGCATATGAATGCGAAGAATTTAAGGCAAATACCGGAAGAGGCGTTTCTGCATTATATAAGGGCAGAGTGCTTGAGGGCGGAAGTATAAAGCATATAAAAAATCATATCAAATTAGATGAGACTGTGCAAAGAAGGGCAGAGGAACTGTCAAATGAAGGCAAAACTCCGCTTGCATTTGCATATGATGGCAGACTTTTGGGAATCATAGCTGTAGCCGATGTAATAAAGGAGGACAGCTATGAGGCCGTTAATGAATTGAAGGCTATGGGTATAAGAGTAGTCATGCTTACAGGCGACAATGAAAGAACAGCAAAAGCCATAGGAGCTCAGGCAGGCGTTGATGAGGTTATAGCAGGCGTTCTGCCTGATGGAAAGGAAGCTGTTATAGCAAAGCTTCAGTCACAAACACAGCTTGTAAAAGGCAAGGAAAGAAAACTTAAGGTTGCTATGGTCGGAGACGGAGTAAATGACGCACCTGCTCTTACAAGAGCGGATGTCGGCATTGCGATCGGTGCAGGAACAGATGTCGCGATCGAATCGGCAGACGTTGTACTTATGAAAAGCAATCTTATTGATCTTCCTGCGGCGATAAAGCTTGGAAGAGGAACACTTAAGAATATTTATGAGAATCTGTTCTGGGCATTTTTCTATAATGTTTGCTGTATTCCTCTTGCGGCAGGAGCTTTTATAAATCTTTTCGGATGGACATTAAATCCTATGATCGGAGCAGGCGCAATGAGTCTTTCAAGCGTATTTGTCGTATCAAATGCATTAAGACTGAATCTTATAAGGCTTTATAAGAACAAAAAAGAGGACACGGCAGCTGACGAAAAATCAGCAGATCAAAATAAAGAGAAAAAGGAGAAAAGTAAAATGGAAAAAATCTTAAAGGTAGAAGGCATGATGTGCCCGCATTGTGAGGCAACCGTAAAGAAGGCATTAGAGGAGATAGACGGCATTGCAGCAGCATATCCCAGTCATGAAAAAAACGAAGTAAAAATCGAACTGAACAAGGAAGTACCTGATGATGTTATTGAAAAAGTAATAACAGATAAGGGATATATAGTAAAATAATTATATAAATTTACCAAAAACAGATGATAACGCTATTTACCTATTGACTTGGTAGGTAAATAGCGTTATTCTTTGTTCAGCTTAAAGAAGGAGGAACCGTATAAAATGTTTATTTCAGAGAAATTTAACAATATGTATATGTGCTGCTGTTGCTGTATGATAATTTCCCCGGATAATCGTTTTACGGAAAATGTATGCGGCTCATTTTGATACGCTCACATATATAGGTTCCAGATGCATTGCGAATTATAGCCGGGTTTTTAAAGAGCCCGGTTTTTTTATTATAAAAAAGCCTGTCTGCAGCATGGCTTGCTTATGATAAAAACAACAAAAACGCTCTGCAGCTCTTTTGTTCTTTAAGGAATGGTACAGAGCATTATTAATTTCAATTAAGATTAGGAGAAACAAAAATGGCAAGAGTAAATTTATTAACACCGGATCAGTTAACAGGAAATGCAAAAAAGGCTTATGACGATCTTGCATCCAAGGACAAGATCACAAATATGAAGCTTGTAATGCTTCAGGATTACGGAACATATCTTGCATTTATGGGATGGTATGATTCATGGGAAAGCCTTGTAAAGATCGTAGGACTTCGAGCAGCGACAATATATGCGCACTCTGTTTCAACAACAAACGGATGCATGCTCTGCTCACTCTTTTTCATAAGTGACCTTAAGGAGCTTGGACTTGATCCGGATAATCTTGTTGTCGAGGAAAATGAGCAGGTGCTCGCCGAATTGGGACAGCAGATAGTAAAGGATCCTACAAAGGTTTCGGATGAATTGTTCGACAGATTAAGAAAATTCTATAATGACCAGGAGATCGTGGCAATTGTAGGCTTTGCGGCTCAAATGCAGGCAACAAACAATTTCAACTCGGTGCTTAGAGTAGATATTGATAAGAGACTGCTTCCTATAAAGGATAAATTTCATCCGGTAACATGGAGAGAAAATATCGAGTAAGCCAAAGCCCGGCATAATGAAAACAAAAGGAAGAAACTGCCATATACCGTCAATCCTTGAGTATGGTATGAAAGCATGATTAATGTTATGAACAAGGGTGTGTCGCATTATGCATTTAATGCGACACACCCTTGCTGCTTATATGAGCCTGCGCGGTCAAAATAATTCTACACGGTCGAGCAGCAGGTCGATCAGATTGCAGTGAAAAATGCCGGTGTCGTCATAAAAGTTATGCGGCACATCCATGCGGACGATGATTTTTTTGAAGAAATCCTTGGTAAGCATCAGTGATGCCAGCTCGGAGGATTCTTTTTTATCAGTATCCATGCGGAAAGCGGACTGTATATATATTTTTTTATCCGCATCGTTCACCACAAAGTCGATTTCTTTCTGAATCTTGCTGTTGCCTGTACGGTAGCAAACCACACCGACATCAACGGAATACCCTCGCCTAAGGAGTTCATTATAGATGATATTTTCCATGATGTGACCGGGGTCATATTGGCGGTAATTCAGCCGGGCATTACGAAGTCCGATGTCCGTGTAATAGTATTTGTTTGGATACTTGAAATATGTCTTTCCCTTGACATCATATCGCTTAGCCATCGAAATTAGAAAGGAGTCAATAATATACTGCACGTAGTTTGAAACCATCGCAGCATTGACCTTCTCATTCTTCATGGATGAAATGGTGTTTGCGATATTCGTCGGATTTGTCAGAGAACTGATCTGTGAAGCAAGAAAGTCCAAAATATCATTCAGAACATCCTCGCGCTCGATGCCATTACGCTCCACGATGTCCTTGACATACAGCTCGCTGTAAAGGGAGGTCAGATAATCCTTTTTATCTTTATCATCATCTAACGCCAACAGCTTCGGCATACCGCCGTAAAGCATATATGTATCGAGTGCCTTTCGCTCGTCACCGCCCACAGCAGAATAAAACTCCGCAAATGACAGTGGGAATACATGAATCTGCGTAGCACGGCCTCGGAACTCTGTTGCGATATCTTTCGACAGCCCTTTGGAATTGCTGCCGGTTACATAAACATCAAGATTTTTATATGCCTTGAGCTCGTTCAGCATATCGTAGATGGTAACCTCAATGCTGCCGTTTTCCTTATCAACCACTTTCGTGGTGAACTGTACCTCATCAATAAACAGATAGAACCTTTCGTCCCTTCTGTCACGAACTGTGCTTTCTACATATTCACACAAGGTAATGGGATTTCTGAACTTATAATAGCGTCGTTGATCAAGTTCAATTTCAGAATATGATCTTCTGCAACATTCTGTGAAAGAAGATACTCGAAAAACAGGTCAAAAAGCAACACGGACTTGCCGCATCTGTGTATACCTGTGATAACTTTTATTTCGCCGTTCCACATACTGCGTATCAGTCGATTCATGTATGAATCTCGTTTAACCATGTATTTCACCTCGTACTTAGGACAAAACCGTCCGAACTTCTATGTACAGTATATCACGATTTTTGAAAAAAAATACAGGTGCTGCGAAAAAAAACACAAGGAAGTTACGACGGAAACGGACTAAGCAAACAACACAATTCAAAAATAAAACCGTTGGTTTTTATCCGGGTTACATTCATTTCATGTTATAATATTTTATCAGATTTTGGTTTTAGCAACCGTTTCTATCGGTACAGAGCAGATGGCAAGCGGATATGAATAAAGGAGAGCCGAGTAATGGATAAAAATTCGATAAAGAAATATGCCGTGTGGGCAAGAGGCGAGCTGATCACTCGTGTCACACAGAGAGCAAAAAGATATGAGATTACAGAAAACAACACCACGCCTTCGGATGCAGACAGCATAAACGGCCATCTGCTTTCCTTAACAGAGAGGAAGCAAAGAGCAGCCCTTATAGAGAAGATAACACAAAAGG
>CAVBHN010000021.1:0-43880 GCA_963595425.1 Faecalibacterium sp. CAG:74
ATTGTAATAAAGAACCTAAAGAAAAATATGCTGAAAACTGATATTTATACTGCAGTACGAGAGTTGATATGTATGAGATATTTGCCAACGATTACTTGACATTGATATGACAAATTTTAACCTCAGTTCTGTTTGCTATAGCGCAGTAATCCATATATAATCAATAGCAGGTACAATATTTGCAAAATTTATCTGCAAGACTATAAAACACAGCATACATTATTGTGCCGACCGACTTTAGAGGATGTGTTATAGGAGGCTTGATTGTGAGATTTGGTGCAGGCAGCAAAAAACCGAATACATTAAATATAATGATTATATCTGTAATTGCAGCAATATTGATAATTATCCTTGCGCTGGCAGATTGTCAAAAATATGTGATGTATATAAATATAGCAGGAAATGTATATGTTGCATTAGTGACGTTTTTAATGCTCAGGGCATTTGATGTTCAGATGAAATTCAATCCGTATTCATATAATTCTATATATTATATAGGGTTTGGATTATTTATGGCCTTTATGTTTTTAATGTGGCTTAGGCTGACATTTGTTTTTCTGGGAACCAACAATATAGATATAAAAAACGTTGAAAATATTCTGGTTATGATAGCTACATCAGCTCAAAGCTATATATTTATTTCAATACCGTTTGTGTTTATATATTCTGCATTTCTTGTTATATCCAATATACAGCTTATAAAAAAAGAAGGAAGACGTTTTTCGAATTTTCTGGGTATTTTACTTGCACTTGTTTTGGTAGCGGGAGCAATGTGGATTTGGGTAAATGGAGATTTTTCAGGCAGTGAATTCGAAATGAAGCTGCATGAAATGCTGTCGAATACCCTTGCGGCAATTTATCTTTATTTTGAATGCATGATAATAGGAGCGATAATTGTCAATTTTATGACGGCAAGGTACGAGCCGGCATATGATAAGGACTTTATGATTATACTTGGATGTGCAATGAAAAGCGACGGTACACCGCTTCCGCTGCTTAAAGGAAGGATAGACAGAGCACTTGAATTTCGAAATAAGCAGGTGGCAGAAACAGGAAAGGAGCTTATATTTGTCACATCAGGCGGACAAGGAAAAAATGAGGTAATATCAGAGAGTGCTTCAATGAAAAAATATCTTATAGAGAAGGGTATTTCCGAAAATAAGATAATAGAAGAAAACAAATCAACAAATACATATCAAAACATGAAGTTTTCAAAGGAAAAGATAGATAAGATCGATCCGAATGGAAAGATTGCATTTTCAACGACAAATTATCATGTATTCAGAAGCGGCATTCTGGCAAGAAATTTGAATATGAATGCAGTAGGTATCGGAGCAGAGACAAAAATGTATTTTTGGCCAAATGCACTTGTACGTGAAATTATAGGCCTTTTGGCAGCACAAAAGAAAAAACAGGGCATTATAATTGTCTGCATGATAGTAATTTATATGGCACTTACGCTGATTACATATTGATATTGACAGCCAAAGCTAATTGTGCTATAGTCGCATAAGATATCAGGAAAATGAGATAGAGGTTGCGTGTTTCATCATTACTTTGACAGATGTTTCGGAGACAGATGAAGCCATTAGGAAAGGGGAACACGCCGAAAGGACAGCAAATCCGATAAGCTGTTTCTTGGGCATAAGCTTAAGAGGCTTATGACTGTCATCGTAAGATGGAGTGCTATCGTAAATCACAGATTATTGATTTTACAGCGCCATCTATGTGGCGTTTTTTTATGTCATAAAAGACTTTCACTTATATCATAAAAAGCTTGGATTTAATAAAAACGGAGGATGAAGAAAATGGCAGTTTTCGAAGGAGTATGTACAGCACTTGTAACACCTATGAAAAGCAACGAAGAGGTAGATTACGAAAAGCTTGATGAAATTATTGAGATGCAGATAGCAGGAGGAGTTGATGCTCTTTGCATTTGCGGAACAACAGGAGAGGCATCCACACTCAGTCATGAGGAGCATATAGCTGTTATTGCTCATGGAGTGAAGACAGTAAACAAGAGAATACCTGTTATAGCAGGAACAGGCTCAAACAGCACAGAGACAGCTATTTATTTGTCTGTTGAAGCCGAGAAGGCAGGAGCAGATGCGGTTCTTCAGGTTTCACCTTATTATAATAAGGCATCACAAAAGGGTCTTATCAAGCACTTTACCGCAGTTGCAAATGCAATAAAGCTTCCGGTTATCCTGTACAATGTTCCGAGCAGAACAGGCTGCAATATAAAGCCGGAAACACAGGCAGAGCTTATTAATAATGTACCGAATATTGTCGGCGTTAAAGAAGCAAGCGGTGATATCTCGGCTATCGCGCAGGTTAAAAAGTTGATCGGAGATAACGGCACTATATATTCGGGAAATGATGATCAGGCAGTTCCGATCATGTCATTAGGCGGAAAGGGGCTTATATCTGTTCTTTCGAATGTTGCACCGAAATATACGCATGATATGGTATGCAGCTTTTTAGAGGGTGATATAAAGAAGAGCTGCGATATGCAGATCAAGGCACTTGATCTTATAGATGCGCTTTTCTGTGAGGTTAATCCTATTCCTGTTAAGACAGCGCTCAACCTTATGGGATTGAATGTAGGACCGCTCAGACTTCCTCTTTGCGAGATGGAGGAAGCAAACGAGGCAAGACTCAAAAAAGCTCTTACAGACTTTGGTATTGAATGTAAATAATTCTGGGAGGATGCAATGATAGATATTATAATGAACGGATGCTGCGGACATATGGGAAGAGTTATTTCAGGGCTTGTTGCGGATGACGAGAATGCCAGAATAGTAGCAGGAATCGATCCGGCAGGGCTTAATATGGATTATCCCGTATTCAAGACACCGGGCGAATGTGATGTAAAAGCAGATGTAATGATAGATTTCTCTTCATATAAGGCTGTTGATGCTGTTATTGACTATTGCACCGAAAAGAAGCTTCCTTTGGTTGAGTGCACTACAGGCTTGACAGATGAACAGCTTGATAAGCTCAAAAAAATGAGTGAATCGGTAGCGGTATTGCGTTCTGCAAATATGTCTCTCGGAATCAATATTTTATTAAAGCTGATCGCAGATGCAGCAAAGATTCTTTCTCCTGCAGGCTATGACATGGAAATAGTAGAAAAGCATCATAACCTTAAAAAGGATGCACCGAGCGGAACAGCTCTTGCTCTTGCAGACAGCTTAAATGAGGCATGCGATAACAAATTTAACTATGTCTATGACAGAAGCCAAAGACATGAACAAAGAGATGCAAAGGAAATCGGAATTTCAGCTGTAAGAGGCGGAACCATTGTAGGTGAGCATGAGGTGTTTTTTGCCGGAACAGATGAGGTTATAGAATTTAAGCATACAGCATATTCGAAGACAATATTCGGTAAGGGTGCTATCGAAGCAGGAAAATTTCTTGCAGGCAAGCCGGCCGGAATGTATGATATGCAGGATGTAATAGGCTAAAAATTAAAAATAAAACAGTCATGAAATAAAATGATGTGGCCTCAAAAGCTTAAAATTTGGGGGTCACATCATTTTTGTTTCTGAATGACTGTTTAATCGAGACTTAAAGGATCTCATGATTATTGAATTTTTTGATGAATTTTTGTATTCGGTCTACCGGCTCAAGAAGGCTGCTTATAGATGCCTCATGATTTAATGTGTCTATCAGAAGTGCAATATATTTGCTCATATTGCAATTGACGTAATATGGCTTTTCGAGAAGTTCCTTTGGCTGATAAACAAGGTTGGTTGTGATAAGCTTAGTGAACAAACCTTCCTCATATGCCTCATCAAATCGATCAAAGCCGTTTGTGAAAAGGCCGAAGGTACTGCAGATGTAGATGTTTCGAGCCTTTTTCTCCTTGAGTATCCTTGCTACCTCTAATACGGTATCGCCTGAGGAAATCATATCATCAAGAACGATCATATCCTTTCCTTCAACAGATGAGCCCAGAAATTCATGTGCAACGATAGGATTTTTTCCGTCCTTTAAAGTAGAATAATCTCTTCTTTTATAGAACATACCCATGTCTATACCGAGGTTGTTTGCCATATATACAGCACGTCGCATTCCTCCCTCATCAGGGCTTATAACCATAAGATGCTTGGAGTCGAGCTTGATGTCTTCTCCCTCTCTTAAAATATTCTTGATGAATTGGTATATAGGACGAACGGAGTCAAAGCCAGTAAGAGGAATCGAATTTTGAACCCGTTCATCATGAGCATCAAATGTAATAATATTGTCTACTCCCATGTTTACAAGCTCCTTAAGAGCAAGAGAGCAGTCAAGTGATTCTCTGCTGTTGCGCTTATGCTGACGGCTTTCATAGAGAAATGGCATGATTACGGTTATGCGTCGGGCCTTTCCTCCTATTGCAGCTATAATACGCTTGAGATCCTGAAAATGATCATCTGGAGACATATGATTTTCTTCTCCGAACATCGAATATGTAAGAGAATAATTGCATACATCTACCAGGATATAGAGATCGTCTCCTCTGACAGATTCCTTGATGCAGCCCTTAGCCTCACCGGAACCGAATCTGGGATTTTCGGCTTCGATGATATATGAATCACGTTCATAGCCTGTATATGCTTTGTTGTGTCTAAGCTCATGCTTTCGCTCGGAACGCCATTCATAAAGGTAATTGTTTACTCTGCTGCCCATTGCGGTACAGCTTTTCAAAGGAATAATACCAAGTCTTCCGTAGGGAAGAGAATCGAAGTAATTTTTGTTAGAGTCCTGCATTTGAAGCTCCTTTATTTAATTTCATTGATATTCTTATATCATCACCGAATAAATATAAACGCTGGTAATTGCTTGTGATTCTTGAGACTACGCGGTCTGTGTAAGCATCTCTTAGATCGGAAAGCGACAGGTTTGTAGATATAACAGTGCTTTTATCTGTTAATATACGCTCGTTTATGATGTTGAAGAGCTGGGATGCAATAAAGCTGTTATTTATACCGGCTCCAAGGTCATCTATTATAAGCAATTCAATTTCAAAAATCAATCTGGTATTTTCTCTTGATTCCTCGCTTTGATGAAATGTATTATCCTCTAAAATACGAAACATATCAAAGGCGGTAAGATAAAGCACGCTTTTGCCGTTGTCCATAAGAGCCTTTGCAATACAGTGTGTCAAAAAGGTTTTCCCGACGCCTGTTTTGCCATAAAGGCAGATATTGCCGTGGTTTTTATCAAAGTTTTTTACAAATTGAAGCGCATAATCGCAGGCACGCCTTGCGGTTTCACGGGCAGTAAGCCCGGTTGCCTCATTAGTCTGCGTATCCGAATACCAGTCAAGGGAAAAGGTGTCAAAATTTTCTTTATTTAAAATATCACTTAAGCGTGACTGGGAATACAAAAGCTCTACCTCAGCCCTTTTGAAGCATGAGCATTTGCTTCCGTTTACATATCCTGTATCATTGCAAATAGGGCAGTCATAGGACGGCTTTGCTATGCCGCCTGTAAATCCGCACATTTCCAAAAGAGCAGCTCGTTCAAAGGAACGCTCCTTTATCTCAGCTTCAAGGTCAAAATCAGAGGAAGAATCAAAGCCTAAAGAAATACGGGCTTTTTTTAGGCTTATAGATGAGATCTCATCATCCAATTCCCTGAGGCGAGGCTGTTTTTTGTATGCTTCGGAGATTTTTTTTTGAAATTCATTTTCATGGCGAAGGCGCTTTTCCTGATAGCTTCGCATGATCTTATCATATTGGGAATTTGTAAGGGCCATGAATATTCTCCTTATTGATTTATATGTGCAAACTGTTTATCAAGCCGTTTTTCAAGCTCATCGAGATCATCATTACGCTGTTCAAAATTGTGAAACTTGTTGTTATTTGCAGGTACCGTGGTATGAGAAGGTGATGATTTCTTGTGCTCCTCATTTGATTTTTTTATATCGGATAGTGTTTTAATACCTGATTTATACCAGTTTGTGAGAATTCCATCAGCATATTCATAGCTTTGTTTTCCCGTTGCCGTAAGAGTTATCGAGCATGCCTTGGCTATTATATCTATTGAAAAGCAATATTCCTTATACCATTTATTGATATATCTTACCTCATCCGGAACAGGATTGCGGTTTCTTATACCAAAAGCCTTTAAAACCTGGAAATGAATCTTTGACCAGCTTGATGACTCAGCCTTTGCAGCCTCCGGTGAAGAGATACCCTTCATATGCCAATCAAGTGCGATTTTCAAGATATAATTGATGCTTTTATGTCCCTTACTCACACAATATTGTACAAGGTAATCACAAAGGTCGAATGAAAATCCCAATTCATCCATAAAATACAGAAGAGTGCTTGATTCTATGGCTGTAAGCGGCTTTCCGAAATATTGCTCTGTGCAAAAAAGCAGTCGCTTTGCATCAGGATTTTCGTTGATGAATGCCTTGACCCTGTCCTGCGAGAGTCTGTGTGTTTCCTTTTTCTTTTCAGAAGGATCAAGAGTTATCCTCACTCCTGTGATAGAATCATCTCTGTAATAAACATCAAGACATTTGTGTGATTCCCAGTATTTTATTGCGGCTACAGCCTCATCCTTACTGCATGAAAACGCAGCTGCCAGCTTATCAATGGTGAGCTCCTGATCATTGGTTTCGGATGCCATAAGAAGATATAAAAATATTTTGACATATTCACCAGGAGCATCCTTCATATATCCTTGAATAAACGAATTGGGAACAGAGGTAACCAAAGGCTTTTTGTCCCATTCGGAAAAAAACATCAGACATTCTCCTTTAAAAGCTCATCGCCGATAGTTGTTACATTGCCGGCACCCATAGTAAGAACAAGATCTCCCATGCCAAGTCTTGGCTTTATATAATCTACAATTTCCTTAAAGGTCGGAAAATATGAAGCCTTTGTGCCTTTTTTTGAAATACATTCAGCAATATCACTTGAATATACGCCAAAGGTATTTTGTTCACGTGCAGCATATATTTCTGCAAGAATAACCTCATCTGCAGAAGAAAGAGCATCTACAAAATCATTGAAAAATGCTTTTGTTCTGGAATATGTATGAGGCTGGAAAATAACCCAGAGCTTTTTATGCGGGCACTTCAGTGCCGTAGAAAGAGTCGCTCTTATTTCTGTAGGATGATGTGCATAATCATCAACAATAGAGGCTCCGTTTACTTTTCCTTTGAACTGGAAACGTCTGTCTGTGCCGGTAAAGGAAGAAAGTCCTTTAGCGATCAAAGCTGTATCAAGCTTCAACACGATAGCTGCAGCAATAGCAGCGAGTGCATTTGAAATATTGTGCCTGCCCGGAACCTTAAGTTCAAAGCGTCCCAGAGATTCTCCTTTGTAGACTGCATTAAATGAAGGTATGGCAAACTCATTAAAGCTGATATCGGATGCTGTTAGATCAGCAGGCTTATCTGCCGAATAGCTTATGATATTGCACTTTAGATCTGAGGTTATATATTCTGTATTTTCTATATCCGCATTTATGATCAAAGTTCCGTTATCGGGAAGAAGATTAGCAAATTCTTTGAAAGAATGTCTTATATCATTGATATCCTTAAAGAAATCCAGATGATCCTCCTCGATATTTAATATAATTCCTAATGTAGGGTTGAAATGAAGAAAGCTATTGGTATATTCACAGGCTTCTGTCAGAAAGTATTTTGAAGCGCCGATGCGGATATTTCCGTCAATGATAGGCAGGATTCCGCCGACACTTACGGTTGGATCTGTATCGGCTGCGAGCAAAATATGAGCAAGCATCGATGTTGTAGTTGTTTTTCCGTGAGTTCCCGATACCGCTATTGATGATTGATAGTTAAGCATCATTTGTCCCAACAGTTCAGCTCTTGTCATAAGAGGAATACCAAGCTCTTTTGCTCTGGCATATTCCGGGTTATCGGGATGGATAGCAGCAGTATATACTACAAGATTACAGTTTTTTGAGATATTCTCAGCCTTCTGACCATAAAAAATCAGTGCCCCATTATCTTCAAGCTTTTGAGTAAGGGCACTTTTTTGTTTATCGGAGCCTGATACAGAAAAGCCGCGGTCTAAAAGAATTTCTGCAAGGCCGCTCATGCTGATACCGCCAATTCCGATAAAGTGTATATTTATAGGTTTACTAAAGTCTAATTTATACATATGATACTCCGAAAATATGAATTGTTATTTTATGCGTTTAAAAACAATGTCATAACCGTCACTTCCATATATAAGTGAACGGTTAACACGGCTTATTGTTGCAGTGGAAGCACCTGTTTTTTCTGAAATTTCGAGATAAGTAAAGCCTTCCCGAAGCATCTTGGCTACCTCAAAGCGCTGTGATATAGATAATATTTCATTTATGGTGCATACGTCCTCAAAAAAAGCATAGCACTCTTCTTTATTTTCAAGACTTAGTATAGCGTCGAACAAATGATCGACAGCTTCTGTATGTATGGTTTTACTCATTTTCCCGGGTTCTCCGTTTCAAGCCGTAGCAAATTTTCTTGGATATTATAACTCTTATTTCTTTAGATTGCAAACAAGATAAAAAGAATGTATACTACACGAAGTGGAATTTTTGTGTATAAAATAGAAAGGAGAAATTGCCATGCGAGACTGTGATGTTATTGAACATATTAAGAGCCTTTGTAAGGAAAGAGGATGGAGCTATTACAGGCTTGCCATGCAAGCCAAGATTCCATATTCTACTTTGAACAACATGCTGCATAGGGACAACATTCCTACAATTCCGACCCTGCAGAAAATCTGCGATGGGATGGGAATATCACTTTCGGACTTTTTTGCTGATGGTGTAGGAGGAGCACATTTGACCAGCGGACAGAAGGAGGTACTTGATCTTTTTTCTGATCTTCCGCAGAAGGACAAAAAGCTTTTAGTTGCTTATGCAAAGGGATTAAACCACATAGTTTGAAAAGAGAATAAGACAAATTAAAAGCTTTGGGAATCTGAACCCAAAGCTTTTAGTTTGTTTATATATAGATCTATGCATATATCTAAGATTTTCAGAAGCTTCGTCCGCCGCCTGAAAAGCTTCGCCCGCCTGAGGAGCTGAAGCTGCCGGAATGAGATGAACCGCCGTGGTTATTATCACTTCTTTTTACTCTTGATACCGATGTATGAAGATAATAATCTCTTGAATTATGAAGTCTGGTACTTCCGTTAACGATATAGCTGCCAGCCTCGGTTGCTATTTTCACCTTCTTCATGGAAGAACGCATTACAAGGACTACAATCAAGCCAACTATGATTCCTGCTATAGCAGAGACTATAATATAAAAAGATATTGAACCACCATCATCATTAGCGGTAACTGAAGGCTCGCCGACATATCCTGTAGTATAAAGCTCATCTATCTCGTCTATATATGTAAGCATAGCCTGGTAATAGTTTCCGTTTGACATTTCAGGATAAATACCGTCATCAATTGCATTTATATTATTTGAATCATAATATGATCTGCAGGAGCCGCAGGCAGCGGTATACCATCCTCTGTCATCGCTTTGCATACAGATCATTAAAACCGAGCCGTTGTAGTCATCGCCGATGCCGTAGCCATTGAATTGATAAAAATCAGCGGCGAGCGTATTGTGATCAAATCCGTATGAGCTGTTGGTTGTATATATAACAAGGTCAGTATCAAATTCTGAAACAAGCTCTTTTATTTTAGAGGTAAGCTCCGCTTTTTCTGATTCGGTGAAAAGATTGGCATCGTCAACTACCTTAGGAGCAGAGTCAGCATGAAAATCCTCAAAGCTGCTTACATCAGACGGATACCAGCTTGGAAGGTCATCTGCAAGGCAGATAGCTCCGAATGAAAGAATAAATATAACTGAAGTTATTAAAGCTAAAATCTTTTTCATTTTCAGAAATCCCCTCCTATAACAGCTGTAATATTGCAAAGACTGCGGCAAATACACAGCCTGCAACTCCGCCGAACCATGCAAAGGTTTTCCCGAGGCTTATTGGAAGCTCGCCGACTACCTTGCCTGTCTGACCGTTTACTGCATAACGATATTCCTTGTCTTTGTATTTGCAATTTAAAAGATATACAGGCATGAGAGCGTATTTGACAGCTGCATTCTCAACCTTGACATCACTTGACTTTATAGAGACAGTTGTATATGTAGGAGCTGTTTTCTTGAATTCCTGCTCACAGCTGTGCTTCATACGAAGAGTTGCTCTGTCAATCTCCTTATCGGGATCTGTATCAAAGCGTTCGGCAAGGTAACCGGAAAGGTATGCCTTGTCAAAGTCAACAAGCTCGGAATAGTTAAACGGCTCGATCGAATCCATAAGGTCATTGTCAGCCTTTTCACTTGCGTCAACCGGAATACGTGAAAAAGACATTTCCCCCTGACGCTGAAGCATGTAGTAGGAGGTTTCTGTACAGTCATAGTCACCCTGTCTGTATGTGCGGACTCTTGTAGCATTCAGCATTATGTTGCCGTTTATTCTGCAGTCATATAACCAAAACGGAATATAAACACCCTGTATTTTGCCAATCTTGTTTTCGTCAAAAAATCCTTGCGGAAGAAGCTTCTTTTTTGCATAGAATTTTTTAACTGCCTCAGGGAGCTCCTTCGGAGTTATCTTGAACGGAATTATGGCATTTGGCTTTAGGCCTCCCTTAAGCTTATCATCAAGAATTACATTGTTTCCGCAATACGGGCATGCCATAGCGGCGGTTGATTTGTCGGTTTCGATTGTTGCGCCGCATGATTTGCAGACATATATATTTGTGTCGTCTAAATGTTCATTGTCTTTAAATTCATTTCTGTATGAGCTCCAGTCAAAACCCTTTGATTGAGATTCCTCTGAATCGGTAAAGGCCTGCATGGTTTCAAGATCATATTCATTTCCACATGAGCTGCATATGAGCTTGCCCTTGTCGGGACTGTATGCAAGAGTTGAGCCGCATGAGGGACATTTATATTCTGTCATGGTAGACATAGAATTCCTCCGAATTTTATAATTTGCTTTTCCATTTTTCGGTCAGAGCTGTTATATGTGATGTAAACTGTGCTATCTCCTTGTTCGGATGACCCTTAAAGGATTTTGCGAGATCAAGAAGTGCCATAGCAGCGGCAATAAGAGCATTGTAGGTATTTCTGGCCTTAAGAGTACCCTTTGGAGTAATACGCTTACCGGTGGTAAGAATAGTGCATTTGCCGGAAGCAAGATCGTACTGAGTTCCGCTGAACGGTGCAACAGCATTGTAGCCATATGAATCCTTGATAAGAGAACAGAATGCTTCACATGAGTCTTCATCACCATGATTTATAAATACCATATCCGGCTTTGCTTCAAAGGATTGAAGCCAGGTTAAAAGACCGTTTCTGTCTGCGTGGCCGCTTGTTCCCTTGAGGGAGATTATTTCAGCTCTGACAGCGATATCCTCACCAAAAAGCTTAACCTTGTCTACACCATCCTGAAGAATTCTGCCAAGAGATCCCATTGCCTGGTATCCCGCAAAAATAATTATATTTCTCCAGTCCCACAGATTATGCTTAAGGTGATGCCTGATTCGTCCGGCCTCACACATTCCGCTTGCGGAAATGATAACCTTTGGGTGAGGATCGTTATTTATAGCTATGGAATCCTCAGAGGTGACCGAGAGCTTAAGGCTGTCAGACCATAGTGGATTTTCACCATTATTGAGAATGGCAAGCATTTCATCATCAAAGCAGCTTCTGTCACATTGAATAAATATATTGGTTGCCTCAATAGCAAGCGGACTGTCAAGATATATTGAAAAATCATCATGTCCGTGAATCATATGTGAGGTTGTTATCTGATGAAGGGCATATAGGATTTCCTGTGTTCTGCCGACAGCAAAGGCCGGTATAACAACATTGCCGCCTCTGTCAAATGCTTTCTGAATCGCAGCTGCAAGCTCAGCCTTAAGGTCACCACCAACTCCTTCATGCAGCCTGTTGCCATAGGTTGATTCAATTACAAGATAATCTGTCTTATCTACGGTTTGGGGATCCTTTATGATAGGCTGATCTGTGTTGCCGACATCGCCGCTGAATACTATTTTCTTTTCAAGATCATTTTCGCAAAGCCATATTTCGATGCAGGCAGATCCAAGCAGATGACCTATATCTGTAAAACGTATAGTTATACCCTCGCCGACACTGATGATTTCATTGTAATGGCATCGCCTCAAAAGAGAAATAGCGCCGTTTGCATCGTTTATATCATAGATCGGATCTGATGATTCTCTTCCGGCACGCATGGCCTTTCGATTTTTCCATTCGGCATCGCTTTCCTGAATATGAGCACAGTCACGAAGCATTATATCGCAGAGGTCACAGGTTGCCTCAGTAGCATATATCCTTCCTTTGAAGCCGTCCTTGTAGAGCTTGGGAAGCATACCGGAATGATCAATGTGTGCATGGGTTAAAAAAACCGCTTCTATCTGAGAAGGGCTGACAGGAAGCGGTTCATTTTCAAATACATTGGTGCCCTGTTCCATACCATAATCCACCAGATAATAGTGTCCGGCAAGCTCGATTACCGTACAGCTTCCGGTTACCTCGTGCGCAGCACCGATAAAGGTTATTTTCATATATACCACTCCCATCTTTTTTAGTTTTAAAAGGGCTTTTTCTGAGTATATTCCCTATAGAATAAGATACCATAAAACACCGGCTAATTCAATAAATGATGCAGGCTGACTATCTTTTGACACCGACGTCACTTAATTGTCTGGATATAAATGAGATGAAGGTTTGAAGGGATTTCGAACAGTATCTGTCATTTTGCCTGAAGATGCTTATTCTGGCCGGAATGGATTTTTCAAGCGGTATATTTGTAATTCTTTCATCATCCTCAAAAACCTCTTTATAAATAATAGTCGCAACATTGTCGTTCAGCAGAAGACGTCTGATGGTTGAAACCTGATTGGAATGCATTACTACATTTAGCTTAAGATCGGGATACATACGTGTTATTGCATCATAATGATATGAGCCCTTTGAAATAATAGTAAGCGGAGTACGCTTCAGTATATCCTTTGTTATAAGAGTTTCCTTTGCAAGCGGATTTGCCTTGGATACGGCAAGGCGAAGCTCTGTTTCGAACAAAGGATGAGATATCATATCAGGCACATTTCCGTCTGAAATTGCTATCATGCAGTCCAGCTCATTTTTTTTGAGCATGTTAATTCCGTCAATGCTGGCCGTTTCGAATATTTCAAGCTTTATATTAGGATGCTCCTTTTCAAAGAGCGGAATGATTTTTCCGAAAATAAAAGTTCCGAGAACAGACGGAACACCAAGCTTTAATAATGTAGAATTGTGCTCTGAAATGTCGGCTATGCTTTTGATATAGTCATCATATGAGTTCAGAAAATTGAGTGTAAGATTAAGAAATGCATTTCCGTCCTCCGTAAGAGTAAGACGGTTGCCGGCATGATTAAATAAATGAAGGCCTGTTTCTATTTCGAGGTTTCCTATTGCCGATGTGATGGACGGCTGAGAAATATGACATACCTCAGCCGCGGCTGTGATGCTTCCGCATCTGCATACCTCTTTAAAGTAATTTAAATGATTTAAATTCATGATTTTCTCCTTTATATGAACTTTAAGTCTTTGGAGTATTTGTTTTAACTATAGTAGCATCAAAAAAACGGCAGGTCTATTGAAAAAATCAAACAATGTACGTGAATTATATTAAAAAAATCTATAGCAATATAACTTTTTTTTACTTGAATTTTTTATACATTGTGATATTTTTATCAAAGATAAAGAGAGCAATATTTAGACATGAATATAATTTAAACCGTATAAAGTAATAGATAATTTTATGATGAAGCTTGAAATAAGGATTGGAACTTTTGACTTTGGCATCATCATATTAAATAAAAAGCAGAATAATGCATTTACTAAGGATGGTGAATTATGAGCAATAATAATCTTGAAAGCAGATTAAGATGTGAAAAAGCTGTTAAGCTTGTTACTTCTGCTGAAGCGGCTGCAGCATACGTAAAGGATGGCATGACTGTCGCGGTAAGCGGCTTTACACCGTCAGGATGTCCGAAGGCTGTTCCGCTTGCGATTGCCGAACAGGCAAAGAACGGAAGAAAGATCAAAATCGATCTTTATTCGGGAGCCTCTGTAGGACCGGAGATAGATGCTGCATGGACAGAAGCGGGAATTATCAATCGACGACTTCCTTACCAAACAAATTCTACAATCAGGAACAATATAAACAGCGGAAAGATTTCATATATAGATATGCATCTTTCGCAGAGTGCACAGATGATTACATCCGGAGCGCTTAAAGGCATCGATGTTGCAATAGTCGAAGCTCTTGCGGTTACCGAGGATGGCGATATTATTCCCACAACCGCAATCGGAAATACAGCGGCATTTGTAAAAAATGCAAAGCAGGTCATAGTAGAGATCAACCAGCTTATGCCGATGAGTCTCGAAGGAATGGCTGACATAGTGCTCGTTGACAAGCCGCCGTACAGAAAGCCTATAAATATTTGCAGTCCGTCCGACAGAATAGGTACACCTTATATCAAATGCGGATTTGACAAGATTGCGGCAATAGTCATAGCCGAATGCCCCGATAATCCGAGACCGTTCAATAAGCCGGATGATATCTCACACAGGATATCGGATAATATAATTGCTTTCCTTGAAAATGAGGTAAAGGAGGGCAGGCTTACAGAATCACTTCTTCCGATTCAGTCAGGTGTTGGTAATGTTGCAAATGCAGTGCTTTATGGACTTTGCGATTCCAATTTTCATGATTTGACCTGTTATACAGAGGTTGTACAGGATTCGATGCTCGATCTTATCAAATGCGGAAAGGCCAAATTTGCTTCGACAACCTCACTAAGTCCTTCACCGACAGGACTTAAAGACTTCTTTGAAAATATAGATTTTTATAAGGATAAGATAATATTAAGACCCGAGGAAATAAGCAATAATCCGGAGGTCATAAGAAGACTCGGTGTTATTGCTATGAATACGGCTATTGAGGCTGATATCTATGGAAATGTAAATTCGACACATATCATGGGTTCGAAAATGATGAACGGTATCGGCGGATCGGGAGATTTTTCAAGAAATGCCGCAATTTCGATATTCAGTACTCCGTCAACCGCAAAGGACGGCAAGATATCATCGATAGTTCCGATGTGCTCACATGTTGATCATACAGAACATGAGGTGATGGTGCTTGTTACAGAGTATGGATATGCCGATCTTAGAGGCCTTGCACCAAGAGAGCGTGCCGAAAAGATAATCAACAATTGTGCTCATCCCGATTACAGAGAGGAGCTTATGGATTATTTCAAGAGAGCGTGTGAATCGGCATCAATGCAGACACCGCATATATTATCGGAAGCATTCTCATGGCATACAAGATTTATCAATAACGGAACAATGAAGCATTAATTAAAAATATAATAAATAATTTTAAATCCGGAGGAAAATAAAATGAGTGAAGCAGAAACAAATGCAAGTGTTCAGTACATTAATGGATTTATAGAAAGAGCCAGAAAGGCTCAGGCAGAATTTGAAAAAATGAGTCAGGAGCAGGTTGACCGCGCAGTAAAGATCCTTGGCAAGGTAGTTTATGAAAATGCCGAGTATCTTGCAAAGCTTGCTGTTGAAGAAACAAGAATGGGCAATGTAGAGGATAAGATCGCCAAGAATAAACAGAAGGCAGGAATTGTATGGAATAACTTAAGAGGCAAAAAATCAAGAGGTATTCTTGATACGGATGAGGCTACAGGCATAACAAGAGTAGCAAAGCCAATAGGTGTTGTTGCGGCAATTACACCTTGCACAAATCCTATAGTAACACCTATGAGCAATTCTATGTTCGCTCTTAAGTGCGGAAATGCAATTATAATCACACCGCATCACAGATCTGTTAAATGCAGTACCGTAACAGTTGAAATGATCAATAAGGAGCTTGATAAGGCAGGATATCCGAAGAATCTTATCCAGATAATCGATCAGCATTCAAGAGAAAATACAAGAAATCTTATTTCATCTGCAGATATAGTTATCGCAACAGGCGGAGCAGGAATGGTTACGGCGGCTTACAGCTCAGGACGCCCGGCTCTCGGTGTCGGTGCAGGAAATGTACAAACAATCATAGATAAGGATTATGATTATAAGGTTGCCGTACCAAAGATTATTGCAGGAAGAGCTTATGATTACGGCATTATCTGCTCAGCAGAGCAGTCATGCATCTGCCATGAGAGTGTTTATGAGGATGTGCTTAAGACATTTGAGGCAAATGGCGGATATGTATGCAAGAACAAAGCAGAAAATGATGCTGTAAGAAATGCTGTTTTTGTTAACGGCGGACCGAATAAGGATGCTGTAGGACAGTCACCGAAGAAGGTTGCAGAGCTTGCGGGAATTACTATTCCTGAGGAAACAAAGGTTATCGTTGTTCAGCCAGAGGGAACAGGACTTACAGATGCATTGGGCGGAGAAAAAATGTGTCCTGTAATTGCTGTTTATAAATATTCAACACTTGAAGAGGCAGTTAAAATTGCAGCCGAAAATCTTGAGAAGGATGGTAAGGGACACAGCGTTTCAATCCATTCGGATTCAGAAAAGAATATCGAATATATAGCTGACAATCTTTGTGCTTCAAGATTTGTAGTTAATCAGACATCGTCAAACAGTGCCGGCGGAAGCTATTTCAACGGACTTGCTCCTACAAATACACTTGGCTGCGGAACATGGGGACACAACAGTATCTCAGAGAATCTTGATTACAAGCATCTTATGAATGTATCAAGAATTGCCAGATATATGCCTAATAATCATGTGCCTACAGCAGAGGAGCTTTGGGGCTGATTAACCGAAAAGCTTCCTTATATAATAATGCTGCAAATCTTAGATGATGTATGCACATCTAATTGGTATCATCAGGGTCAAAATAACTTTTTGTTTTGCTATTATAAATATACAAAAGATATATCCAAGGCTGACGGCTGCGGATATATCTTTTTCTTTTATTTAAAAACAAGGTATGCTATACTTTAAAAATGAATAAAATGTCATTTATGACAACCGGAGGACAACATGGAAGTATTATATAAAAGTACAAGAGGTGCAGAAAAAAATGTACCGGCGTCAATGGCTATTTTGAAGGGGCTCGCATCGGACGGAGGCTTGTTTGTACCGGATAAAATACCGCAGCTCGATAAATCCTTAGAGGAGCTGTCAAAGCTTTCTTATCAGGAGCTTGCATTTGAGGTGATGAGTAAGTTCCTTACGGATTTTACTGCAGAAGAATTAAAATATTGTATAGAAAATGCATATGATTCCAAATTTGATACAAAAGAGATAGCACCGCTTCATAAGACGAAGGATGCATATTTTTTGGAGCTGTTTCATGGAAAAACCATTGCATTTAAGGACATGGCACTTTCTATCCTTCCTTATCTTATGACTACGGCAGCAAAGAAGAATTCAATCAAGGAAGAGATTGTTATCCTTACAGCTACATCGGGAGATACAGGAAAGGCGGCAATGGCAGGCTTTGCGGATGTACCGGGAACAAGGATAATAGTTTTTTATCCCAAGGACGGTGTCAGCCCGGTTCAGGAAAGACAGATGGTAACACAAAAGGGTGACAATACCTGTGTTATAGCTATTAAGGGGAATTTTGATGACGCTCAAACCGGTGTCAAGAAGATGTTCGGAGATGCAAAGCTTGGAGAGGATCTTGCAAAGAAAGGCTTCAGGTTCAGCTCGGCAAATTCTATTAATATCGGACGTCTTGTTCCGCAGGTTGTTTATTATGTATATGCATATCTTCAGCTTGTAAATAAGGGAGAAATAAAGTCAGGCGATAAGGTTAACTTCGTTGTTCCGACAGGTAATTTCGGAAATATCCTGGCTGCATATTATTCAAAGCTTATGGGACTTCCTGTAAATAAGCTTATATGTGCATCAAATGAAAATAAGGTTCTTTATGATTTCTTCAGTACAGGCACATATGATAAGAACAGAGAATTTTATCTGACAGCTTCACCGTCTATGGACATACTTGTTTCAAGCAACCTGGAAAGACTTATATATATGATATCGGGAGCTGATGCAGCTGTAACAGCTGAGCTTATGAGAAAGCTTTCAACTGACGGAATATATTCACTTACTGATGAGCAGAAGGAACGCTTAGCGGATTTTGCTTCCGGATATTCATCAGAGGATGAGTGTGCGGCTGTTATCAAGAAGCTTTATGAGGAAGACAAATACGTAATAGATACACATACATCTGTTGCAGCAGCTGTTTATGATAAATATCGCAAGGAAACAGATGACAATTCAAAGACAGTTATTGCATCTACAGCCAGTCCATATAAGTTTGCGAGAAGTGTTTTGAAGGCAATTGATTCTAAATATGATGTGCATACAGATATGGAGCAGTTTTATGATCTGAAAGAGGTTTCAAGAGTTGCAATTCCAAATGCGATCGAGGAGCTGAAATCCGCCGAGATCAGACACAAAACTGTAGTTGATAAGGATGAAATGCAAAAAGCTGTAAGAGATGTCTTAGGTTTATAATGGGCAGATTTAATACGGAGGCAGACAATGCTTAGGATTACTATGATCAGACACGGCAGAACAGAAGGGAGCAGCAAAGGAAAATTCATCGGCATTACGGATGAGCCTATTCTTAATTCCGAAAAGAAAGCCCTTTCTGAAATTAAATTTCCACCTGTTGACGAAGTGTATTCAAGCCCTATGAAGCGCTGCATCGAAACAGCTCAGATTTTATATCCGGACAATGAGATAAATGTTATAGATGAACTTTCCGAATGTGATTTCGGTGATTTTGAAGGCAAAACCTATCAGGAGCTTTTAAGAGATCCTATATACAAGGGATGGGTTAAAAGCGGCGAAATATCTTCATATCCCAACGGAGAAAGAAGGTCAGACTTTCAGGAAAGATGTATTCATGGATTTGAAAAGGTAATAAGAGACGCTGTATCCAGACGCAAAAGGAATATAGCTTTGATAGTTCATGACGGAACTATTATGAGTATTTTGGGCGCATATGGATTTCCGGCTCAGGATTACAGAAAATGGACGGCAGAGTATGGCGAGGGCTACAGACTTCGTATAGTACCGGAGCCGTTTATGAGTAATAATAATATAGAACAAAGAGAAATTATCGTTGACGGAAAAATAATCAGAGACGGTAATTAAAAACGGAGGACCTAATGGCTGAATATACAGTTGCCGGTGTCTGTTATAACAGAAATGAAGCAGAGCTGGCAAAAAAACTGAGTGAAGCTATCAAAGAGTGGGGAACAGAACGACAGGTTGAGGAGACATGGTATATTGCCGATGATGATAATCCTTACAGAGAATTGCTGAAAAGAGTTCAAGGACCGGTCAGACAGTGGACGGTAGATCGATTTGAGGATACAGATGCCATAATTTATATTTGCTCAGCCGTAAGAGTAGTACGTTATATCGGAAAGCTGATAAAGGAGCAAATGACAGATCCTGCAGTTTTAGTGGTTGATCCTGCGGGGAGATACTGTATACCGTTGCTTTCCGGAAGAAGAGGCGAGGCCTATGAGCTTGCCGGCTTATTTGAAGAAAAGCTCGGAATGGGATTTATAGATAAAACCGTTCCGACAGATACGAAGCAGTTTGATATCGTAAAATATACTGACGAAAATAAAATGATCATATCAAACTCGGATTATGCAAAGGAAATACAGGCGGCATTAAGCTCCGGTGACATTGTAGGATTTTATACCAATTATCCGGTAATAGGCAATCTGCCTTTGGGCATAGAGTGGGCCTCTAAGGGGAATATCGGTATATATATAAGTCCGTCGTATCACAGCGCATATTTTGACCATACATTATGGCTGATCCCTAAGTGCCTTGTTGTCGGAATCGAATGCACCAAGGGTCAGAGCTTCAGGCAGCTGGATAAGTTTATTTCCGATGTCCTTAAGGGCTATAGTTTGTATCCTGAGGCGATAGAAAAGCTTGCAACGATAGACGCAATGGAATCAGATCCTGCAATACAAGCACTCTGCTATGAAAAGGATATTCCTGTAATCGGATATACCAAGCAGCAGCTTGATGAGATAACAGATGCAGACGGCTGTGCAATCGATGAATGTGAGAGTGCTGCATTGAAGGCAAGTGAAGGCAAGCTAATGATTGGAACTGTAGAACATGACGGCATAAAATGTGCCGTTGCTATAAAGAACCTATATATTAAGTTCTGATTTATAATATATGGAAGTAGAAATATTTACAGACGGAGCTGCAAGAGGCAATCCTGACGGACCGGGTGGATATGGGTGTGTCCTAAGATATATCGATCCAAAGGGTGTTATTCACGAAAGAGAATTTTCGGAAGGCTTCGAGAAAACGACAAATAACAGGATGGAGCTGATGGCGGCAATAGTAGCCCTTGAGGCACTCATAAAGCCGTGCAAAGTAAAGCTATATTCGGATTCTAAATACCTAGTTGATGCTTTTAATAAGCACTGGATAGATTCCTGGATAAAAAAAGGCTGGAAGCGCGGAAAAAACGAAGAGGTTAAAAATGTTGACCTGTGGAAAAGACTTCTTGAAGCAAAGAAAAATCATGAGGTCGAATTTATATGGGTCAAAGGACATAACGGCGATGAGATGAATGAACGATGTGACAGGCTTGCAACGGCAGCAGCGGATGCTTTGAAGGCCTGAATAATTTAATCTTGCTAATTTTAGGATAGTATTATATTATATTAAGGGCATTATCGGGATATTCGCATTATCGTGCATAATGCAGTAGAATGAAGGAGGATTCAAGATGATTTCAGCAGGTGATTTTAAAAACGGTCTTACACTTGAAATAGATGGTAAAGTTGTACAGATTATTGAGTTTCAGCACGTTAAACCGGGTAAGGGCGCAGCTTTTGTAAGAGCAAAACTTAAAAACGTCATTAACGGAGGTGTTGTTGAGACTACTTTCCGTCCTACAGATAAATTCCCGGCTGCTCGTATAGAGAGAGTAGATATGCAGTATTCATATAATGATGGTATGTTCTATAACTTCATGAACAAAGAAACCTTCGATATGGTAGCTGTTGAAGATAGCGTAGTAGGTGATTCACTTAAGTTCGTTAAGGAAGAGATGGACGTTAAGGTTTGCTCATATAAGGGTAGCGTTTTTGCCGTTGAGCCGCCTCTTTTCGTAGAGCTTGAGGTTACAGAGACAGAGCCTGGATTTGCCGGAAATACAGCACAGGGTGCTACAAAGCCTGCAATAGTTGAGACAGGTGCATCTGTTCAGGTTCCGCTTTTTGTAGAGATAGGAGATGTTATAAAGATCGATACCAGAACAGGCGAATATTTAAGCCGTGTTTAATTAAACTACTTAGTCATTTACTATCGGCAGACAATATTGTCTGCCGATATCTTAAATTCAAAATTAATTCTTAAGCCTTTAGAGGCTTCTTATCTTAAATTCATTATTTTCTTTTTTAATCCAATAAATTTTCAGATATGGTACTGCTTTTGGACAGTATGTGTGTTTGCTGTGCATATTTACAGATGTACACGCTTTAAATCAATCAGGTATCACTATATTTAAAATAAAAAGGAGGTTAAATATGGATGTTAACAACAAAACGGAGGTGACATTGAAAAAGCTGGGAGACAATGAAAATAAGCTTTATGTTCGTCTTACGAAAGGAGTTGAGCCATCAACAAGAAGAAAGATTGTGACAGAGCCGTATCTTGATATGACATTGGTTTATTATCTTAAGATGGGGCTTACGGATGAAGAGTTTCTTATGATGGACATAAAGTATGAGACAGCGAAGAAATGGGGGATTGATTTTGCAAGCCTAAGAGAAATTGCCATGAAAAACACTTTTGAAAACAATGAGCCCGAAATAATAAGGCTTGGTGAGCTGTTGGCATTATATATCGACGAGGATATCGATATGGATAAGCAAATGTATGTTATTACAAATAAAAGCCGTAATTTCGGAGCAACAAGCCTTATATACCCGGGTCTGTTGGAGAACATATACGAAAGGATAGGAGGAGATTATTATATATTGCCATCAAGCATTCATGAGTGTATTGCACTTAGAGCAGGTGATGACTTAAAGACTGAAATGCTCAGAGCTCTTGTTCGCAATATCAACTGTACGGAAGTGAAACCGGATCAAGTTTTATCTGACAGCGTGTATATATACAGGAAAGCTGCAGGGAGCCTATCAATTGACAATTTATAAGTGCTATGCTATGATTTCATAGCTAAGAATATTTAGAAAACAGTAAAATGCGTTTGTAGCTCAGGGGATAGAGCAACGGTTTCCGGTACCGTGTGTCGGGGGTTCGATTCCCTCCAGACGCGTTCTTAATATCTTGGATAAAGTGTAAAAGCCGGATTATTGTCCGGCTTTATTGTTTAACAGAAAATTTTAAGCAAGGCATATGTAAAGGCTGTTTTAATGATGCGTTTACTATAGAAAGAGGACAATATGGACGATGAAAGAAATAAAAGACCTGTAAAAAAGCCTGAAAATCCTGTACGTGAATGGATTTCCGACAATTTGAGATATATCATCCTTTTTGGAGCTATTGCTGTCATTGTTGTGATTTGCTTCATTCTGTTCAGTATGCTTGCATCAAATGTCAGCTCATCGGCGCAAAATAATGAAAGCAGTATAATATCAGCTAACGAGACAACTCCAACCCCAACCACAACTGTAGAGCCAACTGTGACCCCTACGACTGATGCTCAGGTAACTGCCGAGCCGGATACAGCAGAGGATCAGACAGTAACAGAAGCACCTTCAGATGAGGAACAGACAGAAAATACGGATACAGGACTTACGGAATCAACAGATGCAGTATCGGAAACTGTAAACAACTTCCTGAATGCTTTATCAACAGGAAATGCAGATGAGGCTGCAGCTGTGGTTGATGGTATATCAAGCGACGATCTAGCATCCATAAGCGATCAAAGCTATGGAGAGAGCTATCAGAATATAGTTGTATATTCATATCCGGGAGATGAGAGCGGAACCTATGTTGCTTTTGCAAAATATGAATATAAATATCCGGGATATGATACCGCGCTTCCGGCACTTACACAGCTCTATCTTGTAACCGCTCAGGATGGAAGCCTTAAGATTGCGTCAGATGATGTACAGAATTCAAAAGCAGATTATCTTAATTCGGTGCTTGAAAATTCTGAGGTGAAGAATCTCGTAGACAGTGTACAGCAGCAATATGATGCGGCTCTTGCATCGGATCCTGCATTAGCTGAGTATATAAACTCAATGAATTAGGAGAATGACTTGAGGATAAATAAATATCTGAGCGAATGCGGAGTTTGCTCAAGACGAGAGGCAGATATTCTTATCGAAAACGGAGAGGTTCTTATAAACAATGAGCCTGCTGTTCCCGGAGCTCAAATCGGTGACGAGGATATTGTAAGAGTAAAGGGCAAAATCGTAAATATCGTGGAAAAAACATACCTTGCATTTAATAAGCCTAAGGGTATAGTTTGTACAAGTGAAAAAAAAGAGCCAAACAATCTTATAGATTACTTGGGATATTATAAGAGAATAACCTATGCAGGAAGGCTTGATAAGGATTCGGAGGGACTTCTTATACTGACAGATGATGGAGATCTCATTGATGCGCTTATGACAGGAAGCAACGGCCATGAAAAGGAATATGTTGTCAGGGTTGCAAGGGATTTGACGGATGAGAAACTCAAAAGGCTTGAAAAGGGTGTCTATCTAAGTGAGATAAACAGAAGGACAAAGCCTTGCAGTGTAACAAGAAGCGGAGAGCTTGAGTTTCATATAACGCTTACTCAGGGAATAAACAGACAAATAAGACGAATGTGTAAAAATGTTGGCTTAAGGGTTGTCTTTTTAAAGCGTCTCAGAATTGCTGGTATTAGGCTTGGAGAGCTTAAAAGCGGAGAATACAGAGAGCTTACAGACAGTGAGATCAAGAGCCTTAGGAAGCTTACCGAAAGCACAGGAAGGTCGAATTTACGATAAGACAGGAGACTATGGACGCTAATATAAACTATGAAAAACGCATTAAGGAATTAATTGTCAAGCTCAATGAGGCTTCAAGGGAGTACTATGCCAATAACAATGAAATTATGGATAATTTCACATATGACAAGCTATATGATGAGCTTGAGAAGCTTGAGAATATAAGCGGCATCCATATGTCCGACTCTCCGACAGCCAGGGTTGGCTATGAGGCTGTTGACGAACTGCCGAAGATAACGCATGAAAGACCGATGCTTTCGCTTGATAAAACAAAGGATGTTGAGGCACTGCGCGGTTTTATCGGAAAGCAAAAAACGCTGTTGTCATGGAAAATGGACGGCTTGACTGTGGTATTGACCTATCGCGATAAAAAGCTGTCTGCGGCTGTTACAAGAGGAAACGGATATATAGGAGAGCTCGTTACCAATAATGCAAGAGTTTTCAAGGGAGTGCCGCTTGAAATACCGTTTGACGGAGAACTTATCTTAAGAGGCGAGGCATATATTACCTATAGCGGTTTTGAAAAGATAAATAAAGAAATAGAAGACGTAGATGCAAAATATAAAAACCCAAGAAATCTTTGCAGCGGCTCTGTAAGACAGCTGAATAATGAGGTGACAGCTGCAAGAAATGTCAGGCTCAAGGTATTCTCTCTTGTAAGGGCAGAGGGCGTTGAATTTAACAATTCACATGATAAGGAGTTCATATGGCTGAAAAATATGGGCTTTGATGTTGTTGAATACAAAATAGTGAACGATAAAAATCTCGATGAGGCAATGAAATATTTTTCGGAGCAGGTCAGGAAAAACGATTTTCCGTCAGACGGTCTTGTAGCCTTGTACGATGATATCAAATACGGAAATGAGCTCGGACAGACAGCCAAATTTCCAAGAAATGCATATGCATTTAAATGGGCAGATGAGATAAGAAATACTCATTTAAAGGAAATAGAATGGAGTCCCTCAAGAAGCGGACTTATTAATCCTATAGCTGTATTTGAACCGGTTGAGCTTGAGGGCACTACGGTTTCAAGGGCAAGCCTTCATAATGTAAGCATTCTTAGAAATTTAAAGCTTGGTATCGGTGATGAGATAACGGTATATAAGGCCAATATGATAATTCCTCAGCTCGCACAGAATCTTACCTGCAGCAATAACGTTAAGCTGCCGGATATATGCCCGGCATGCGGCCATAAAACAAGGCTGATCACATCAGGTGATGTGCAGACACTTGTCTGTGAAAATACGGATTGTCCGGCAAAAAAAATCAAGGCATTTGAGCTGCTTGTAAGCAGAGATGCAATGAATATAGAGGGACTTTCGGAGGCAACACTCGAAAAGTTTATTTCGCATGGAATGATTCATGAGTTTAGCGATATATTTAAGCTTGACAGCTATAAAGACGACATAGTAAAAATGGAAGGCTTTGGCGAAAAATCATACGAAAAGCTTATAAATGCGGTGAATAAGGCGCGTAATACAAATTCCGTCAGGCTTTTATATGCAATGGGAATTCCGGGTATTGGTCTTGCAAGCGCAAAACTTATATCAGAGCATTTTGAACATGACATAAGAAAAATAGAAAATGCATCGTTTGATGAATTGTGTCAGATTGATGGAATCGGTGATATAATTGCGCAGACCTATGTCGCATGGTGGGATAACGAAAAAAACAGAGAACAGTTTAAAAAGCTTTTAAACATTGTTACGCTTGATAAGGTAAAGAAAAAGGAGATTAATGACAGTATAGCAGGAAAGGTCTTTGTTATTACAGGAGGACTTAATCACTTTGCAAACAGAAATGAGCTAAAGGAGCTTATAGAAAATTCCGGAGGAAAGGTCACAGGAAGTGTTTCCGCGAAAACAGATTATCTTATCAATAATGATGTAACATCAGCCTCATCTAAGAACAAAAAGGCTGCAGAACTTCAGATACCGATCATATCGGAAGAGGATTTTATGAATCTTATAAAAACGGGGGATAAATAAAAATGCCGATTAAGATACAGAAAAATCTCCCTGCAAAGGAGATACTGGAACAGGAAAATATTTTTGTAATGGATGAAGAGAGGGCACTGCATCAGGATATCAGGCCGATACAGATATTGCTGCTCAATCTTATGCCTGCAAAGGAAGAGACCGAGCTTCAGATATTGAGATGCTTGTCAAATTCTCCGCTGCAGGTTGATGTCACATTTATGATGGTTTCATCACATGAATCTAAAAACACATCAATGAGTCATTTAAACAGATTTTATGTTTATTATGACGATATAAAGGAACAGCATTTTGACGGAATGATAATTACAGGAGCACCTATTGAATTCTTTAAGTTCGAGGAAGTTGATTTTTGGGATGAATTCGTAAAGATTCTCAAATGGTCCGAACAGCATATTACATCGGTTATGTTCCAGTGCTGGGCAGCTCAGGCTGCGATGTATTATTACTATGGAATAGAGAAAAGGATACTTCCGGATAAGGTTTCGGGAATATTTAAGCACAGAGTTATTCACCGTAAGACACCGCTTGTACGAGGCTTTGATGATGAGTTCTTTGCTCCTCATTCAAGACATACCGAGGTTTCACTTGAGGATGTAAAGAAATGTGAGGATATAACAGTGCTTGCGGAATCGGATGAAGCTGGCTTCCTGCTCGGAATGTCAGAAAACGGAAGAAAGATTTTTGTTCAGGGTCATCCGGAATATGAAAGAATGACACTTGACGGAGAATATAAAAGAGATGTGGCAAAGGGAATGGATGCACATCTGCCTGTTCATTATTATGAAAATGACGATCCGACTAAAAAGCCTCTTCTGCTTTGGAGATCACATTCGATCTGCCTTTATACAAATTGGCTTAATTATTATGTATATCAGACGACACCGTACAACCTTTTGAGAACACCTGATATTTTTCAGGATTAAAATATATTGAATTCTTAATTTAAAATTCAATTACATATGCTTATATTAATAGGGCTGCTGCATTAATAAATAATGCAGCAGCCCTGTTTTAGTTATTTTTATTTGAAAAACATATTCAGCATACTTTCGGAATTGGCCTCTGAAAGGGCATCCGAGTTATTCAGGAAGATTACATCGGTGATTCCCTTTTCGCTTATAAAACTTGAAAGATTCTGATTGTAATATCTGTAATCAATGATATATACATGCTGGTAATGATCTACAAGGAACGGTGCAAATGCATTGCCATAGGATTCCTTGATCAAAACACATGAAGATCCGTCTGTTATGTTCGGATTGTTTATTTCGGTAAGTGCATTGTCTCCGCCGAGGAATGCACTGTATTTTGAACCGGCACTGGAATCGGTCATATCATTTACAACACTCAGATTGTAAGAGGCTCCTGTTTCATCAGTTACTGTCTCGTCATTGGTTCCGACCGGTATATATGCCTTTACAGTGTCAGGGTTGTTCGCAAGCGCCTCTGACTGATTACTGTAGGAATAGAATGTACCGAGGAAGCCAGGATATTCAACCTCAGTGAAGTATGAAAGCTCATGAGGTGTAATTCCCTTTGTTGAACAGAACTGTCTGTATGCATAATATGCACCGAGAGCTGTCCAATGATGATCGGTATTGTAATAAATATATTCTGCATTGTGATTGATGAGTGTATCAAGTACCGGTATCTGTATTATCGATGTATCCAAAAGGCTGTTAATGTAGTTGAATGCATCACGTGCACTTGAACCTCCGAGGCTTGACTGGATGTTTTCATCAAGGCAAACCGAGAAGTTGGTCGGTGCAAGCATATCATAAACATTTACGTTGCTTGGAAGATTGCTTCTTACGGTATTGAGCATTGATGCATATGCATCGGCTCCTCCGCGGTTGAAGTAATAGATCTCAAAGCCCTTGTTATCTGCAATATATACAGTTCCCGCAACCTCGGGATTTTCATGTATTGTTCCATCCTGTGTAGCCGGCTCTTCGGTAGGAGCTGCAGTCGGCGTTTCTGTGACTGCTGCTTCAGGTGTTGCAGCTGCTGTAGGTGTCGGTGTTGCGGTAGGAGTAGCGGTAACCGTAACTACCGGTGCCGGTGTAACAACGGTATCTGCGGAATCTGGTATTTCATCCGCAACTGTATTTGTACTGCCGTGAATTTCCTGTGTATGTATGCCATACATACTCTCGAGTCCGGATCCCATTGAAAGAAAGCTCTCTCTAAACGGAAATGTGTCGGAGAACCAGGTTGATACTCCTTCAAAAAAGCTGCCGTCCCATATAGAACTCCAGCTTAATGCAGGGAATTTGGAAAGCTCTCTTTTCTCGATATCCGATTTTTCCGGACGAAGAGGTATTAGTATTCCTATAACAAAAAATACTATAAGAATAACCTCGAATATATGAATGATCCTTAGATTCCATTGCTTGCGGATCTTTCGTTTTCTTTTCTTTATACGAATTTCAGCGTTCGTTTCCATGATTTCCTCTTTCTATATGTGCCTGATGCACCATCAATGCAGATTGTAAGACTTACTTTCGAATCGAAGTCCCGTTAGAACTGATAGTACAGGAAAGGACTGTAGCTGTTTCCGATAAGTGCAATTATCGCTAGGATAAAAAATACAATGCTTATCACGATTCTGAGTGCATAATATACGCTTGAAACAGAATCGGGCTTGCTTGTCTTTTGTTCGATCAGCTTCATTATTTTCTTAAATACAGGTGTGCAGGCTAAAATTGCAATTATCAGAAAGAAAATATTATTTGCAAAAGTAATATTTACAGCTGAGCTTCCTGCCGGATTTCCTATAAATCCGAATAAGCCTGCAAGTGCCAAACCAAGTGATTTAAAGTTTTCAAATCTGAAGATTATCCAGCTTATAAAAATAATAAACAGAGTAATCAAATGCATTGCCGGCTTGGGAAGATTTACTTTTCCGGTAACAATATATTTATTTTCAAGATAAATAAATACGAAGAAGAAAAGTCCCCATATTACATAGTTCCAGCTTGCACCATGCCAGAAGCCTGTCAATGCCCATACAATAAGAAGATTTACTATAAGCCTCTTAGGAGAAACTCTGTTTCCTCCAAGCGGAATATATACATAATCTCTGAAGAACGAGCTTAAGGATATATGCCATCTGCGCCAGAAATCCTTTACCGATGAGGCGATATACGGATAATTGAAGTTTTCGTCAAAGTGGAATCCGCATATTTGACCAAGACCTATTGCTATATCAGAATATGCCGCAAAATCGAGGTAGATCTGAAGCATGTAGCAAAGTGAACCAAGCCAGATTCCGCTTACAGGTACCGTGGCAATATCACCTGACAGCGGAAGAAAATTCTCTGCAAGCGAGCCGCAGTGATTTGCAAAAACAGCCTTCTTGCAAAGACCCACGCAGCAGCGGTATATTCCGTTTGCTATATCGGTATACAGCCTTTTTCTTTGATGAAGCTCATTCTGAATGGTGCTGTATCTGACGATAGGACCTGCTACGCAGTGATGAAACATTGAAACATATGTAAGGAATGTTAAATAGCTTTGCTCAGCCTCAACATTGTCTCTGTATACATCCGTAACATAAGAAATAAGCTTAAAGGTATAAAACGATATTCCGACAGGCAGAGCCAAATTCATAAACGGTGATGTCGGATCATTAAAGCCGAAGGTTTTAAGGAAAAAGCCTGTATATTTAAAGAATACAAGCACACCTACAAAAATGACCACAGATCCGATAAGATACTTCTTTCGAAGCGAATTTGAGGCTGTCTGCTCAAGTCTGATACCGCACTGCCAGCCGACAAGACTTAAAAGAATGAGAAGGATAATATATTGGACTCCTCCCCAGCAGTAAAAAATAAGTGAAAATATTAAAAGAACCCTGTTTTTACCGGAAATAGTACTATTAGTAAAATAAAAAAGTAAAAACAAAGGCAGAAAAAAAAGCATAAAAAATAAGCTTGAAAAAATCATTTAATTTATATCCCCTAAAATACATTTATATGGCAAAAAGCCAATTCCCTTAACTAACAATTATATAAATCCGGTTTGCATACGTCAAGAAAATAGATAAAAAATAAAATAAAAATAAAGCATAATATTTAGTTTGATTTTAACACATGCAATAGTATATAATGCATGTGAAAATCAGATGATACGATACTGGGGTAAAATGCCTTTTGTTCCCAATATCATAAAATATTGAAAAGAGGAAGAAATGATTTTAGACGTACTTATGGATGCGGTGGTCGATTCGTTAAAATTGCTGCCGTTTTTATTTTTGACATATCTTTTGATGGAATATATTGAATACAATGCGATGGGAAAGGTAACAGCACTTGTTGCCAGAGTAGGAAAAGCGGGACCGCTTTTCGGCGGCATTACCGGCATAGTTCCGCAGTGCGGATTTTCGGCGGCAGCATCCGGTCTTTTTGCAGGAGGAGTTATAAGTGTAGGAACACTCCTTGCTGTATTTCTTTCTACATCCGATGAAATGCTGCCTTTGTTTATATCTCACGGCTTTCCTGTTCCTTCTATTATAAGGATCATGCTCACAAAGATAATCATTGCCGTGATTTCGGGATTTGTCGTAGATGGTATTATTCATCTGTTAAAAAAGAACAGAAAAAAAACCATACACGATTTCTGCGAATCTGAGGATTGTGATTGTGAGGACGGAATATTCAAATCGGCTCTGAAGCATACATTAAAGATTTGGATTTTTATATTTATAGTAACAATAATTTTGAATTTTTTACTTGAATCGGTTGGATTTGAGCATCTGGCAGAGGCCTTTATGGATAAAACGTGGCTTGCTGTTCCGGTGATCTGCCTTGTAGGGCTTGTGCCGAATTGTGCTTCGTCAATTGTAATAACAGAATGCTACCTCAACAATATAATATCCGGAGGAGCAATGATGGCGGGACTTTTGGTAAGCTGCGGAGTCGGCGTACTCGTTATGTTCAGATCAAATCACAATGCGAAGGAAAATATAAGTGTAACACTTATCCTGTATATTATAGGTGTGATCTGGGGCTTGATACTGGAGAGCATGGGAATAGTATTTTAAACGTTATAAAGGACTGCCGATTTTGGCAGTCCTTATAATTTTATGCTTTATTTACAGAGCCAAAAAGACTTAGCTTCTCAGCAACGACCTTTTTCATCTCGGATATTTCATATGGTATCAGCTCCATCATTGATTTGGCACCGCTTGAGATACCGTTTTCAATACCGCGTTTTCCGGCCTTGTCAATGTCGGTAAAAATATTTATTTTGCTGATTCCAAGTTTTACAGCGGTTTTGAAATCATTGTCCGAAAGACCGCTTCCACCGTGAAGAACGAGCGGAAGATCTGTTTTCTTTGAAATAATATCTATTCTGTCAAAATCAAGCTTTGGAGGAAATGCATAATCTCCATGAGCATTTCCTACAGCAACAGCCAATGAATCGATTTTTGTCCTGGTTACAAAATCAAGTGCAATGTCCGGATCCGTGAAATAATCACTTGGATTTTCGAGCTTTCCTGCACCCTCATTGTCTCCTACATGTCCCAATTCACCTTCAACTGTTACGCCCATTGCATGACATATCCTGACCATTTCGGCAACACCCTTTATATTTTCCTCGTATGAGGCTGTAGAGCAGTCGTACATAACAGATGTAAAGCCAAGATGCAGGGCCTCCATGCATTTTTCAAATGTAAGCCCATGATCGTAATGAACACAGACCGGAACACTTGCCTTTTTTGCCATAGGTAAGAGATATTCCGAAACATGCTCAAGACTCATAGCAGGAAGAAGAACCTCGGCTGTTCCTATCATAACAGGAGAATTCATCTCCTCGGCTGTTTCGATTATTGCTCTTGCCATTTCGATATTTACCGCATTGAAAAATCCTACACCGTATTTGCCTTTTTTGGCTGGCAGAAGGATATCATTCATATTTACTAACATTTATCATTCTCCTTGCTTTTTCCAGCCTGCTGCGATTTTTCTGCGAAGCTCATCAAGCGGTTTTAAGCCGCTTAATGCATCATAAGCCGATACACATGATGCGCCTGTGGCAGCTGCAAGCTGAACACATTCCTCTATTGTACACCCCTCAAGCATAGATGTTAAGAAGGCGGCAATGCTTGTATCACCGGCACCGGTGCCTGAGAGCACCCTGTCAGGTACATAGCTTTTTTCAAAGCCCTCCTTATCAGCCCATTCTGAAATATTCAGCTCGGCCTTTGAGCCGATATCATTAAGAGCAGCGGAAGCTGATGTTCTGTAGTATATTCCGGGAGTACCGCATTTTATAAGCATAACCCTTGCACCCTTTGATATACACCAGTCGGCAAGCGGACGAACATCCCTCTTAATATCAAGAACATCAGTAATGTCACCGCCGTTTGCTCTTTTTTGAAGCTCCTCAAATTTGGGTTTGTCAATCATAAAACAGAGCTCTTCAACGCTTGGAACAAAGAAATCAACATAAGGCAGGATTCTTTCAAGTATAAGCTTCCAGTCAGTTTGTCCTGCATCCGATGAGGCATCGACCATAGCCATATCAAGAGATGTGGCGACGCCGAGTGATTTCGCTGTTTTCATTATATTTAAGAGCTCTTCGCCTGCATTTTTATAAATAGACCTCATTAACGGAGGGTACCCAAAATGAAGCAGAGAAGCCGCAGATAGCTGATCATGTGAGATGTCAGAAGCTGAAAATGTATCATTGGCACCGGGATGATGAAGAAAAATACGGTCAATACCCGGAATTGCAAGGACAACAGAATAAGAGGTCGTAGCATCATCAGCTATGATCATATGCTCATCTGCACCATATTTTCGAAGTATTGTAAGTATCATATCGCCGAAGGCATCATTTCCGACCTTTCCCATAAGCTCAACATCGGCACCTAAAAGCTTCATTCCGAGGCCTGTATTTGCGACAGAGCCTCCGGTATGTACATCGGCGCTTCCCATCTGGATGAGCTTTCCCGGAGATAGGATATCGTTTATTTTGCCTGTTTTGTTATTCGGGAAAACAGGAGTAATATCAAGACAGATATGACCTGCGGCTATTATTTTTTTCTTCAAATTATCACCCCGTTTGTATAGCTGTTAATTATTTTACACCCATCAAAAGCTGCATTACATAGAGCTCAAGGGCTTCAAAGTCTCTGTTTTTAACGCATTTTTTCTGGAAGTCATAATCAAATCTGTCAACCTTTTCCTCGAGCATCTTGAATACTTCAAGAGATGTCTCCAAATGCTTATAGCTGTCTTCATCCTTAGTGGTACGCATAGCCTTTACATCAAGGCCTACATATTCGCCATGATCACCGTATCCGTTTTCCTTTAGGACCTTAACCTGATTGAAGGCTGCTCTTAGATTTTCTACGCCGAAGGATTTGTCCTGATCATAACGGATTCCGTTCTGATCGTTAAGATGTACAGTCATAAGCTTACCCATTGCAAGTGCAAAGCCTATCTCATTAGCCGGATCAAGTCCTGCAAGGATTGCATGTGCACTTTCAAGATTGCCGCCTACACGGCTCGGATCTATAGTTGCTGCAGAGATACCCATTACATGTCCCATGGTTCCGCATATAGAACGGTCAATCGGCTCATTTGGCTTAGGCTCGATGCAGACACGGATCTTCGGATCGTATTCAAGCATTTTATTTATTGCTTCTACAAGCATCTTTGTAGCCCATACAGGTGATTTGGATTCGGCACAAAGAGTTCCTTCTCTTGCAAGCCAGAGAACTATCATATCACAGCCGAGCTCGTTGGCTATATCTATAGAACGATATGCTCTCCACATTGCATATTCTCTGTCTTCTTTTGATGTGCTCATGAAGCCGCCGTCCTGAGTATGAGGATCCATCCAAAGTCTCGGTGCAACGAATTCAGCTGCAAGTTCGTATTTATCAAGCTTTTTCTTTAATTCGCGGGCCTTTTCCTTTATTTCCTCTTCTGTATAGTTGTTTATATTCGGAACAGCATCATCATCGTGAAACTGAACGGCTGAAAAGCCAAGCTCAGCGAATTTTGCAAGCTTTTCATCAAAATCAATTTCTTTTCTTGTCGCCGGGCCATATGAATCGGCACCTGAATGTACATTCCATGGACCTACTGAAAATTTGAATTTGCTCATAATGTATCTCCTTTATGAAAATTTATTTAATGTGACACCACAACAAGCTTTGGTCAAAATAGCTTATGACCAAGATGGCTTAATGTTTCCTGATTCATGACTTATTTATAACAGATACTAAATGAAAAAAAATGACAATATTGTGATTAATGATGTGATATCTTGCGTTTTAGCTTTGTCTTGCAGACTTAATGGGTGTAAAATATATTTACGTAACGGAGGATGATATGGCTAAGGGTAAGGAAATTGAGATAGTAAAGCATGTGACAATGTCACAGCTTGAAATATTTGTTATAGAGATAACGGCAAGAGGACCGCATGGTCATGATGATCTTGAGATGGGGATAGTGCTTGAGGGATCACTTATTCTTTATATAGATCAGGAGGAGCATATCCTCAAGACAGGCGACATATATATAATAAACCGTTATCAGGTCCATTCATTTGCAAAAAACAGTGAATACAACAGGATTCTCGCATTTCAGATAAGCACGGGACTGTACAGGACGATTAATTACTCATACGGATATATATTTTTGAAAAACAATATAATCCACAGCGGATATCTGTATAGCAGACTGAAGGATGGCCTTATCAGCTGCGCAAGGTCTTATTTTTCAAGACAGGAGTTTTCGGAGCTGAAATGTGCTTCAATATTGCTCGAACAGCTTTTTTTAATACTTACAAATTCGCACTATGCCGTAAATTCGGAGCAGGAATCTACCAGTGCGAGAAACGATTCAATGAGATTAAACCGTATTATTGACTATATTGCGGAGCATTATACACAAAAGATATCTCTTGGCGATATTGCAAAGCTTGAAAATATCACTACGTATCATGCTTCACATTTTATTACAAGGATGCTGGGCATTTCATTTCAGGATTATCTGAATCAGGTACGGTTCGAGAGGGCACTTCAGCTTATAGATCAGTCATCCTTAAGCATTCTTGATGTATGCATGGAATCCGGCTTTTCGAGCAGCAGGTACCTTAATCAAATGTTTGAAAAGGTCTTTTCATGCAATGTTAAGGAATACAGACGTCTAATTGTAAAGCCTCAATACAAAAGAGTAGCACTGCCAACAGAAAATATACAAAAGCGTTATACATTTGAGCAAAGCAGGCTTTATATTGAACAGCACTTTAATGATGCCGGGGTCAAATAGATGCTTTACAATGCTTTGTTATGATGATATAATTACCGCCGGTAATTACCCTGGATAATTATCTAAGCTTTCAAGGAGAATAAAATGAATACAAATAAGGTCAAAGAAATGATGGATGCCTGTTACAGAGCGAAAAGGATTCTTGACATGCAGCCAAAGCTTCCGAAGGATGTTCTTCCTTCTTATATCAGATTCCTGGAGGCTGTTATCGAGCTTAATGATATGAAGGAAAATGTCAAGGTTTCTGATATAGGAGATTATCTGAGGATACCAAGACCCGGAGTTACAAGAACGATAAGTGCAATGGAGAATATCGGACTTTTAAGAAAAAACGCCGCAAAGCATGATGGACGCATTACATACATAACGGTGACAGATGAGGGAAAGAGAGTATACCAAAAGTTCAATATAGAATATTTCAGTGAGCTGTCGAGAAGACTTGAGAATGTCATTTCTATGGATGAGGCATGCACTATGATCAATACAATTGATAAATTATATAAAGTGATGGAGAAGGGGAGAAATATAATCGATGAGTAATTCAAGAGCTGATTTTACAAGCGGAAGCATATTCAAAAAAATGGTAATGTTTATGATGCCTGTACTCGGAGCACTTGTTTTGCAGGCAGCCTATGGTGCGGTTGACCTGCTTGTGGTAGGAAGGTTTGGCACGACTGCCGGTCTTTCTGCGGTTGCTACAGGAAGTCAGGTGCTTAACCTTGTTACATTTGTTATCACCTCGCTTGCTATGGGTGTTACGGTTTTGATCGCAAGGTATATAGGTGAGAAAAGAACCGAAAATATAGGAAAGCTTATAGGCGGCTCGGCAATAATCTTTATTATCATATCTGCTGTGCTTTTTGTAATAATGATCAGTCTTGCAAGACCGATCGCGGTACTTATGCAGGCTCCTGCGGAGGCTGTTGAGCTTACGGCAAGCTATATAAGGATTTGCGGCGGAGGAATATTTTTTATAGTTGCATATAATTTCCTGTCAGCCATATTCAGAGGCTTGGGAGACAGCAAATCCCCTCTTGTTTTTGTTGCTGTTGCATGCGTTATAAATATATTCGGGGATCTTCTGCTTGTTGCAGGCTTTAATATGGATGCGGCAGGCGCAGCTATTGCAACAGTTGCAGCACAGGCTGTAAGTGTTGTATTTGCGGTTGTCCTGCTTTTAAAGAAAAACCTTTCATTTAAAATCACAAAGCAGGATTTCAGGATAAACAGCATCTGCCTTAATGCATTTAAATCGGGATTGCCGCTTGCACTTCAGGAATGTCTGACACAGGGATCATTTCTTGCATTATGCGCATTTATAAACAGGCTTGGACTTGAGGCATCCTCAGGCTACGGTGTTGCCTGCAAGATAGTTAATTTTGCAATGCTTGTGCCAAGCTCGCTTATGCAGTCAATGGCATCCTTCGTTGCCCAAAATGTCGGCGCAGGAGACCATAAGAGAGCAAGAAAGTCTATGTTTACCGGCATGGTAATCGGCCTTGTAATAGGTGTAGTGGTATTTGTGCTTGTTTTATTTAAGGGAGATTTCCTTACTGGTATATTTACGACTGAGGCTGAGGTAATACAGAAGGGCTATGACTATCTGAAGGGCTTTGCGGTAGAATCAATCGTAACTGCTATATTGTTCAGTATGATAGGATATTTCAACGGAAACAATCAGACGGTGTGGGTTATGCTCCAGGGAATGATACAGACTCTCGGAGTTCGTCTGCCGCTGGCATATTATATGTCGATCCAGCCGAATGCAAGTCTAACTCACATCGGTTACGCCGCACCTATTGCTACGGTTGTCGGAATCATTATAAATATACTATATTACATATACTTTACAAAGAAGCAGCATAGGCAATTGCACAATTAGTAGAAATTAATGAATAATTTCTTTCATTTTGTGCGAAATTGTGTAATCTAAGCCTTTTCATATCAATAAAAATGGTCTATTATAATATACGTTTAATGAATAGTATTTTTAGAGTTTATTGAATGTACGTCCGATGGTAGCATTCAAATGGTTGTGGAGGTTATTTAAGTAAATGAAGAAAACAAAGATTATTTGTAGTATCGGTCCTGCAAGCGGAAATGCTGATGTAATGGAGCAGCTGGTATTAAGCGGAATGAACTGCGCCAGAATCAATATGTCTCATGCAACAAAGGAAAGCGCTCTTGAGACTGTAGCAGTTGTAAAGGAAGTAAGAAAAAGAACAGGTCTGCCGGTAGCTATATTATACGATACAAAGGGACCGGAGTTTCGAACCGGAAATTTTGAGACCGAGGACGGAGTTCAATTAAAGGTTGATGATACAATAAAGATGGTTAAGGGAAGCGGAATCTGCAATAGAGAGAGCTTTACCGTTAATCATCCAGAGGCAATTGATCATATAGAGCTTGGAGCACATGTGCTCGTAGACAATGCGCTTCTTGATCTTGAGGTTATTGAAAAGGGAGATGACTACGTTACCCTTAAGGCACTCAACAATGGTGATATCAAAAGCCATAAGACACTTAATGTGCCCGGAATAAATCTTGATCTTCCGTTTATCAGTGAGGTTGACAGAAGGGATATCGAGTTTGCGGCAACACATTCCTGTGACTATATTGCTCTTTCATTTGTCAATACGGCAGAGGATGTACATGCTGCCCGCAAGATAGTAGAAGAAGCAGGCGGAGATGCAAGAATTATTTCAAAAATCGAAAGCCAGACAGGTATAGAGAACATCGATGATATTATAGCAGCATCAGACGGTATCATGGTAGCAAGAGGAGACTTAGGTGTTGAGGTTCCGATGGAGATGCTTCCGATACTTCAGAAGCAGATCATAAAAAACTGCCGTGAGCATGGCAAATTCGCAATAGTTGCAACAGAAATGCTTGCATCTATGTATACAAGTCCAAGACCAACAAGAGCAGAGGTTTCGGATATCGCCAATGCCGTTCTTGACGGAACAGACTGTGTAATGCTTTCAGGCGAAACCACAGTAGGCAAGTACCCTGTACAGGCAGTTCAGTATATGGCAAAGATTTGTGCAAGTGTTGAGTCTACAATAGATTATACAAAGCATGTTGAATACAAGAGAGAGCTTGCAATATCCGATACAATAGCTAAACTTGTTATAGACGCCGTAGAATATGACGACATTAAGGCTATTGTTACTACAACAATGTCAGGCTATACAGCAAGAAAGATAAGCAACCTAAGACCTGAGTGTACAATCCTTGCATGCTGTCCGTCATGGGATGTTGCAGAGCAGCTTACACTTAACTTCGGTGTTAAGCCTGTAGTAACGAAAATCTATAATTCTACCGATGATATGCTTGATGCATCTAAGGCTATAGCAAAAGAGAAGCTCAATCTTAATAAGGGTGACCTTATTATCCTTACAGGAGGCTTCCCTCTTGGACAGTCAAGAATGACAAACTATATCAGAATCGTAGAAATTTAAAGTCAATGATTAAAGCAAGGGCTGCTGCATTAATTTTGGTGCGGCGGTCTTTTTTTGGGATTTTTTGAAGGAAGGTAATATGAGAGCAGACTATCATGTACATACGCAGTTTAGCGATGATTCACAATATCCGTTTGAACAGGTTGTAAAGGATGCAATAGAAAAGGGACTGGATGAGATATGCTTTACGGAGCATGTGGATTACGGAGTAAAGTATGATTTGGAAGATGTGAAGACTATACCATATAGAGATTCACCAAGAAACACACCCTTGTCAAATGCAGATTACCCAAGATATTTTGAGGCTTATAATCAGATGAAGCAGAAATATGCCGACAAAATATGCCTTAAATTCGGACTCGAATTTGGAATGCAGTCACATACAATAAAAAGATATGAAAAGCTTTTTGAGAGATATCCGTTTGACTTTATAATCCTATCAATTCATCAGGTAGGCGATGAGGAATACTGGACAGGAGAAATTCAGAAGAAATATACTCAGAAGGAATACAATGAACAGTATTACAATGAATTATTATATCTTGTTCAGAATTATCATAACTACAGTGTGCTTGGACATCTCGATTATATCATAAGGTATGATCCGAAGGGAGTTTATCCGTTTGAAGAACTAAAGCCTATAATAACAGAGATATTAAAAACTGTTATTGCAGACGGCAAGGGAATCGAGGTGAATACATCAAGTCACAGATATGGACTCAAGGATACAACGCCCTCACATGAGATTTTGAAATTATACAGGGAGCTCGGCGGAAGAATTATAACAATCGGAAGTGACAGTCATAAGCCGGAGCATCTCGGCGCATATATAGACGAGTCAAAAGAGATGCTGAAAAAATTAGGCTATACATATTATTGTACATTTGAAAAAATGAAGCCGTTTTTTCAAAGACTGTAATGATGATTTAATGAAGCCATGGTCAAAAGTTTTGGCCCCGACTGATACCAGATTACTGCTGCGCCTTATGTACCTAAATTCAATCGTTAGAATTATAATCTAACTTTTATGGATCGGTACATAGGGCACAGCAGTTTTTTTTTGCATAGAAAACGGATGATCAAAAAAAGATCAGTCTTGTTAATAGGTAATTTTAATAAATTTATTTTTGGTTTACTGGTAGTTATTTCAATTGACACAAATTGGATCCGGTTATAATATAAAAATTGTAAATATTGTATCCAATATCCAATATAAAAAAGAAAGGAGAGAAAGAATGAAAATAGCAATAGGCTGCGATCCGAATGCAGCAGAGGCAAAGAAAGAAATTATTCAGTATATCGAAAAGAAAGGCTATGGAGAGGTTACTGATTTCGGAAGTGACGATCCTATTTATGCAAATGTTGCCATTGAAGTTGCCCAAAATGTTTCCTCGGGTAAATTTGACAGAGGGGTTTTGATTTGCGGCACAGGTCTTGGAGTTTCCATTGCGGCAAACAAAGTAAAGGGTGCATATGCAGCGCTTGTATCTGATGTTTATTCGGCAACAAGGGCAAGACTTTCCAATGATGCAAACATTGTTTGTATGGGAGCCTTTACTACAGGAAGCAAAGTAAGAGAAACACTTATAGATGCATTTTTTACGAACGAATTTGTGCCGGGTTGTTCATCTCAGCCAAAGGTAAATGCATTTGTAGAATACGACAAAAACAGAAAATAATGAGGATTAGACCATGAAAAAATTATTTTTTGGAAGCAACCTCAAAATGTATAAGGGAATAAAGGAAACAAGAGAGTTTCTTCAAAAGCTTGCAGACAATACAAAGGATATAAGCAGAGATGAAATCGAGCTTTTTATTATTCCTTCATTTGTAACCTTGCCTGAGGCAGTAAGCTGCATAGACAGAAGCTATATACGTCTTGGAGCTCAAAATATGTGCTGGGAGGATCAGGGACAGTTTACGGGGGAAATTTCACCTGTAATGCTTGAAGAACTGGGTCTTGATCTTGTTATGATAGGTCATTCAGAGAGAAGGCATGTATTTGGAGAGAGTGATATCGAAGAAAATAAAAAGGTAAAATCGGCTCTTTCACATGGCTTTAAAACATTACTGTGTATTGGCGAGACAGCACAGCAAAAGGAGCTTGGAATAAGTGCAGAGACATTACGCTCTCAGCTTAAGATAGGCTTCAACGGTGTGAATGCAAATGAATGCAAAAATATCTGGGTTGCATATGAACCGGTTTGGTCTATAGGTGTAAATGGTACACCTGCAACAGCGGAATATGCCGAAGCAATGCACAAGGAGATTAAACAATGTTTAACTGAAATTTTTGGTGATAATGCCAAGCATATTCCTGTGCTTTACGGAGGAAGTGTCAATCCCGGGAATGCAAATAAGCTGATCGTACAGCCGTCGATAGATGGACTGTTTGTAGGCCGTGCAGCTTGGGATGCAGACAAATTTGATAAGCTTATTCGCGATGCCATGAAAGCATATGCATCAAAATAATTAGTGAATATTTCACAAAAATTAAAGAAATTAATCTGATAATTAGACAGATTGACAATCAATCGGATCCAGTTGTATGATTTGATCAAGATAAATCGTATCCAATATCCATTATCCAAACAAAAAATTAAGGGAGGGAAAGAAAGGATGAAGGAAGAGAAAAGCTTTTTCAAGCTCATGCAAAGGATCCCGGGGGGATTGATTATTGTACCTATGTTGATCGGTGTTCTGGCAAATACGTTTATACCAGATGTATTGCAGATGGGTGGATTTACAACAGGTATGTTTAAGACAGGAACATCGTGCCTGCTTGGAATGTTCCTCTTGCTTAACGGTGCATCTATTGATGTTAAGAAGATAGGAATGCCGCTTTACAAGGGATTTACATTAACACTCATGAAGTTTGTACTTGGTGTTGCACTTGGACTTTTGGTTTCATTTTTCTGCGGAGAAGCAGGTTTTTGTGGAATCACATCAATGGCAATGATCGCAGGTATTACAAATTCGGCCGGAGGTCTTTATCTGGGACTTGCTCAGCAATATGGAGATGAAACAGATGCAGGAGCAATTTCAATATTGTCACTCAATGACGGACCTTTCTTCACCATGGTAGCTATGGGAACAGCAGGAATTGCTTCAATCCCGTTTACATCATTTATAGCAACCTTGATTCCTCTTATCATCGGTATTGTTTGGGGAAATCTTGATTCACATTTTCGTAAGGTTGCAGCCGCTGCAATGCCGATAATTACGTTCTTTATGATGATTCCGATAGGAGCAGGAATGAGTCTTCTCAGCCTTGCACAGGGTGGAATCGGAGGACTTGTACTTGCAGTTATATCTGCACTTACAGCATTTGTTTTTTATTTTGTATTTCAGCTTACTCTTCCGAAAAAGAAGAGAAATGCGATGGGTGCCGCAATAGGTACTACAGCCGCAAATGCAACAAGTGTACCGGCATCATTAGCAGAGGTTGATCCGGCATGGGAGCCACAGGCAAATACAGCAACTGCTCAGCTCGCCGTTGCGGCTATTGTAACTGCATTTACAGCACCGCTTATAACATCGATGCTTGATAAGAGAATGAGAAGAAAGAAGCTCGGAATATATTCCGACGAAGCTGTAGCTGAACGTGAGGCAGCACAAAAGGCACAGACTGAGGAATAACATCAAATAAAAAATATAAAATACCACTTATAAAAAAGAAAAAGCAAAGCAATATAACAGAAAATTAAAATAACAAAAGTGAGGTTTAATTATGTCATTAACAATCAGACCACTTAATTCAGGATATATTCCTACAAAGCCACTTGAGTATTGGTATCATTTTTCATGCAAGAAATATGTTGAGAAGATGGGAATTACAAATGAGTCAGATCAGCTTCCGGATTTAACATTCCTTATAGAAGGCGGAGATCAGCTTATTCTTGTAGATACAGGTATGTCATGGACAGAGCATGCAGATAAATATCATCATGGTCCATCACTTCAGAGACCGGGAATCGATGATATTGAGTCCAGACTTGCTCAGGTTGGATACAAGCCATCAGATGTTGATATAGTATTATTTACTCACCTTCACTGGGATCATATTTTCTATCTTGAGAAATTCACCAAGGCACGTTTTATCTGCAATGAGGTTGAATGGGATTATGCTCACAATCCTGTACCGCTTCATTATAAATCATATTGCCGTCCGATTATCGCAAAGGACGGAGATGTAACATGCGGAGATCAGTTCATTGCACCATATGATCAGCCGGGAGTTTATGAGAGATTTGAAACTGTCAAGGGTGAAGTTGAAATTGCACCTGGTGTCAGTGTATATGAGTCATTCGGACATTGCCCCGGACATATGACAGTTGTCGTTGAGACAGAGGATGGACCGTACTTCTGCGTAGGTGATTCGATTTTTGTTATGGGTAATATAGATGCTCCGCAGCAGATGCAGGATGAATTACATTATGATATCTGTCCTCCAGGACGTTATGTAGATATTGTTGCAGCATGGAAAACCGTACGTGATACAATTCGCCGCTGCAAGGAGGCAGGAGTAGATCCGCATAAGCATCTTCTTCTCGCTCATGACGTTATACTTTCAGCTGCTGTAGAAAAATATGAGGATACTCATGATAATCAGCTTCCTGTAATCGGTAAAAAGGATACAGATTTCGTATTTGATGAATATAAGAAGGCTATTATTGATAAGGATGCGAAGAAGGCAGCTAAAAAGGCTGAAACAAAGTATTTTAGCTTAGTGTAATAATAAGATAATAGTGTGATGCAGGGAGCAAAAGGGCTTTTGATCCAAACATCATAGTGTGTGTATTAAGTAAAAAGGAAACCAGTCAGATGATATTGTGAAGGCTCATTTAAACAGATGGCCTTCACAATATTAATATAGGGATACAGGAGAATTCAGATGGGAATTAAGACTATAGCAGTTATCGAAAGTTGTGATACGAAATTTAAGGAAGCAAAGTTTATAAGTGATTTCATCAAAAAAGAAGGCTTAAATGCCTTGGTATTAAATACCGCAACAGGGCCTTCGGCATCATATAATTTTGATGTTTCAAGAGAAGAAATTGCAGAGAGCTTTGGAACATCATGGACTGAAATGGAAC
>CAVBHN010000022.1:0-37067 GCA_963595425.1 Faecalibacterium sp. CAG:74
TGAATAATCTGAAAGAAAAATATGAAATAGCTGTATAAAGTCATCATCGAAAAGAATTTGAAGGATCATGTGAAGAGCATGGTCCTTTTATTATGCGAAAAACAAAGTAAGGAGGGCGATGCACTATGGCTGGAAGAAAGCCGAAGTGGAGTGTAGTCAATAATTTAGATACGATTTTTTGTCTCAAAAACTATATAGAATTTGAGACAAAAAGGAGATGAAATTGAACAGAAAAATCCAACTATTCTGACATCGGGTGCATTTGCACCTGTTCTCGGAATAAAAAGCCTTCCTTTATTACAATCGGACTTAAGAACTTTCTGTTAGATGAAAACAGTCTGAAGCTGTAATCGGTAAATTTATAGAGTATATCATTTCAGGGCATCGGTCTTAATGACCGGTGCTCTTTTATTTTTTTTGAAAAACGGTTGACAGAATGAGTTTAAGGTTATAGAATGTGTAAAAAAATAAAGGTAAAATATTTTAACTAAATTAATTTTACTAAAAAATCTTATGAAAGTGAGAACAAAAAAATGACATTAGAGGATTTAAAGATAATTATTTGTGAAAATTTTGGAGTAAGTGCGGATGAGATCACAGAGGAATCAGAGCTTCAGAAGGATTTGGGACTTGATTCGCTTGATGCGGTTGAGCTGTCAATAATTCTCGAGGAAAAGCACGGAATAACAATACCGGAGGAAAAATTTGCAGAATGTCAGTGTGTCGGCGATATTTTGAATTTTGCAAACGGTAAATAAAATGGAAAAATATCTGGAATTAACAAAAAATCTTATTTCTGAATTTGACAAAAGCTCAAGTGATTATTTTGAAATTCATATATCTGATTTTGCGTTGACATTAAAAAAAGGCTCTTCAGGTAAAAAGACTCCGGTATATGCAGACGATGCTCCCACGATTTCACTTAAGGAGCACAAGGCTGATAAGGTGAGAGCTGATGAGTATCGGGAAGCAAATGATGAAAAAACAGATATTAAAGCAGATGTTAATGAAATAAAGTCTCCTATAGTCGGTGTGTTCTACGAAGCAAAGGATCCGAAGTCCGAGCCATTTGTAAAAGTGGGACAGAAGATAAAAAAGGGTGATGTGCTTTGCATCCTTGAATCTATGAAGATGATGAATGAGATAAGATCTGATTATAGCGGAATTATAAAAGAGATTAAATGCAAAAATGAAGAGCTTGTTGAATACGGACAGGTAATGTTTGTATTAGAGAATGAGGCTTGAGGTCAAAATACTTCTTGACCCCAACAGCATAATTTGTCGTTATGACGCATCAATGCGTCAGGAAAGTAGAAAAAATGTTAAGGAAGGTTTTAATTGCCAATAGGGGCGAAATTGCGCTCAGCATATTCAGAAATTGTAAGGAACTCGGAGTCGAGACGGTTTCTGTATACTCAGAGGTAGACAAGGATCAGCCGGTTGTCTATCTGACAGACAATGCTGTATGTGTAGGTTCCGGGAAAAGCTCTGATTCGTATCTTAATGTTTCGAATATTCTTACGGCTGCTATTGAAACAGGCTGCGATGCAATCCATCCGGGGTATGGCTTTTTATCTGAAAATAGTGATTTTGCACGTAAGGTTGAGGCATGCGGACTGAAGCTTATAGGACCCTCATCAAGAGTGATAAGGCTTATGGGCGACAAGCTCTCCGCAAGAACGCTTATGCAGAAAAACGGAATTCCGGTTGTGCCGGGCTGTAATGAAGCCATTAAGACAGGTGAGCAGCTGTTTGAGACTGCTGACAGGATAGGCTACCCTGTGCTGTTAAAAGCCTCCGCAGGCGGAGGCGGAAAGGGCATGAGGAGAATCTATAAAAAAGAAGAGCTTCTTAAGGGCTGGGAAATAACCAAGAAGGAAGCAAAAGCCTCATTTGCAAATGATGATATTTATATAGAAAAGCTTATTGAAAATCCGAGACATATAGAGGTTCAGATACTTGCAGACAGCTTGGGAAATATTGTTTATCTTCCGGAAAGAGACTGCAGCATTCAGCGAAACAACCAAAAGCTTATCGAGGAATCGCCGAGCCGTGCAAACAGTGAGCTCCTTAGCAAAATGTATGAATCGGCTGTTAAATGTGCAAGAGCATCGGGCTATGAGGGAACCGGAACTGTAGAATTCATCGTGGACAAAAACGATAATTATTATTTTATGGAAATGAATACAAGAATCCAGGTTGAATATCCGGTTACGGAAATGGTTACGGGCATAAATCTTATAAAGGAACAGATAAGGATTGCCTCAGGTCTGCCTCTTTCGGTTAAGCAGGAAGATATACATGCGGACGGACACGCAATCGAGATAAGAATAAATGCTCAGGATCCGTTTAACGGCTTCAGGCCTGATTGCGGAGAGGTTACATTTTTTCTTGCACCCGGAGGACTTGATACAAGATTCGAATCATCCCTGTATCAGGGAGAAAGGATACTTCCGTTTTATGATTCCATGATCGGAAAGCTCATAGTAAAGGGCAGGACAAGAATGGATGCAATAAAGAAAATGAGAAGAGCCGTTGAGGAAACAATCATTGACGGAATATCAACGAATCTCGGCTTTCAGTATTCGATTCTTTATGACAAGGATTTTATTCAGGGAAATATAGATACCGGTTATATAGCGCAGAAGGAAAATAAATTACTCGAAGGCATGAGTATATTTGGAAAAGAGGCATAAATGAGCAGCTTAAATAATCGTAAGGAGCTTTTAAATGCTTTGCGAAATATCAGGACAGGCTCTGTTTCAAGGAAGGACATAAGAAAAAAGCAAAGGACGGAGCTTCCGGATCTTTTTATAAAATGTGAAGTCTGCAAAAAGGTCATAGATTATAACCTTTTTGTCAAAAACCTTAAGGTATGCCCTTATTGCGGACACAATGTCCGTATGTCCGGAAAAGAAAGATTTGCATATCTTTTGGATAAGGGATATGAGATGAAAAGCTTTGGAAGTAAGATAGGAGATCCTATTTCTTTTCCGAAATATTCCGAAAAACGCAAAAAAGAAGAGGAAAAATCAGGACTCAAGGAGGCTATTTCCATAGCTCAGGGATATATAGAGGGCAATCCCGTGATCACGGCAGTGCTTGAAAGCAAATATCTTATGGGGAGTCTCGGAACCTATATGGGCGAGGAGCTTGCGGCCATGTTTGAGTATGCGGCAGAAAATAAGCTGCCGGCCATAGTATTTTCGGCATCGGGCGGCGCAAGGATGCAGGAGGGCATTTTTTCGCTGATGCAGATGGCAAAGACAAGTGCTGCGGCAGAAAAAATGGATGAAGCAGGAGTGCTTTATATCAGTGTATTGACCAACCCTACGATGGGAGGAGTATCGGCAAGCTTCGCATCACTTGGAGATATAATTATCGCAGAGCCAAACGCACTTATCGGCTTTGCGGGCCCAAGAGTAATCGAACAGACCATAAGAAAGAAGCTGCCAAAGGGCTTTCAAAGGGCAGGGAAGCTCGAGGAATGCGGCTTCGTGGACATGATACTTGAAAGAAATGAGCAAAGAGCCGTAATCGCGAAAATACTTATACATCATTTAAGGACCGGTACTAAATATGAGTAATGCTTATGAGATTGTAAAAAGGGCAAGATCGGAATACAGATTAAGAGCAAAGGAAGTAATAGAGACGCTTTTTGAAGATATTATCTATCTCAAGGGAGACAGATGCTTTGCCGATTCAAAGGCTGTTATAGGCGGTATCGCGTCATTTGAAAATAAGCCGGTTACATTCATAGGTATCCAAAAGGGAAGAGGCATAGATGAGGGCATAAAGACCAATTTCGGAATGCCTATGCCGGAGGGCTACAGGAAGGCTATACGCCTTATGAAACAGGCCGAAAAATTCAGAAGACCGATAATAACCTTTATAGATACTCCCGGAGCATATCCGGGAATCGAGGCAGAGGAGAGAGGACAGTTCCAGGCAATAGCAGAAAGCCTTTTTACCATGTCGTCACTTACGGTTCCCGTTATAGCTGTGGTAATAGGTGAGGGCGGTTCAGGCGGCGCGCTTGCATTATCGGTGGCAAACAGGATTTTTATGTTTCAAAATGCGGTTTATTCTATTCTCTCACCGGAGGGCTTTGCATCTATTTTGTGGAAAAATGCGGCACTTGCACCCAAGGCGGCAGATATCATGAGGATAACAGCAAAGGATCTTTATGAGTTTGGAATAGTTGACGAGATTATCGAGGAAGAGGATAAGAGCGTCAATTTAAAGCAGCTTAGTAAATCTATTAAGCGGGAGCTTGAAAGAATGTCGCTTGAAACAAAAGAGCAGCTAAAGCAGGAAAGATACAGAAAATTCAGAGAGATCAGAGGCTGATATGGGATTAAAGATAAGAGATATAAGCAGTCTTAATACAGGAAAGCAGGTATACAATTCCTATTTTGAACAGATACTTGATACATCGGATGAATGGATAAAAAGCCGTACAGGGATAAAAAGCAGATTTTTTACAGAGGAGCTTCCGTCTGAAATGGCAGTCAGGCTTGCAAGTCAGCTTGATTTTGACAGAAATAAAATAAAAATGCTCGTTGTTTCTTCATTTACAAATGATCTTATTCTTCCGTCAATTGCAGGAAGGGTTCATGCAAAGCTCAAGATCCAGGACAACTGCTTTTGCATGGATATAAATTCTGCCTGTGCGGGATTTCTTGCATCTATGATACTTGCCGAGAAATTTTTAAATGACGGAGAACAGGCCATGCTCATTGCAGCCGAACAGACAAGCTCGTATCTTGATTTCAAGGACAGAGGTACGGCGATTTTATTTGGTGACGGATGCGGCGGAATGATCGTAGAGAAGAATCATAAGAGCTGGTTTTCGGATGAAAATACCTATGATGACAAGGGTTCGCTTAACATGTCAAAGAGAGAATTTCTTCAGATGCAGGGACAGAGGGTATTTAAATTTGCATGCAGCAGGGTACCCGAGTCTGTTGAGCGTGTGTTGAAGAAGGCAGAGCTATCAGCTGATGAAATAGACTATTTTGTTTCGCATCAGGCTAATGACCGTATATTGGAGGCTGTTGTAAAAAGAATAAATATAGATGGCAGTAAGGTATTGAAAAATGTAGAGAACAGGGGCAATACCTCGGCTGCATCGATCCCCATTCTTATGGATGAATACAAGAGCATATTTAAGGATGGAGATAAAATATTATTCACTGCGTTCGGAGCCGGACTTGCAGTTAATTCGATTTTGATGGAGTGGTAATTAGATTATGAATATAAATGAATTGCTTGGTATTAAATATCCTATTATTCAGGGCGGTATGGCAAATATGACAAACGGCACCTTTGCAGCTGCTCTTTCAAATGCAGGGGTGCTCGGAACTATAGGCGCAGGCGGAATGAAGCCTCTGGAATTGCAAAAAGAAATTGAAATCTGCAGATCAAAGACAGATAAGCCGTTTGCCGTAAATCTTATCATGTTCAGAAAAGACATCAAGGAAATGGTTGATGTTGTATGCGAAGCAAGGGTTCCGTATGTAATAGCAGGTGCGGCAAGTCCTGCACCCTTTATGGAGCAGTTTGAGGCTGCAGGTATAAAAGTTATGCCGGTCGTATCGTCTCCTATACAGATTAAGAGGCTTGATAAGCTGAATGTGACGGCTTATATAGCAGAGGGCATGGAGGCAGGCGGACATATAGGCGAAATGACAACAATGACGCTTATATATCAGGCTAAAAGAGAAACATCAAAGCCTATAATAGCAGCAGGCGGAATTGGCTCAGGAGAGCAGATGCTGGCAGCTGAGGTGCTTGGAGCAAGTGGTGTTCAGATAGGAACAGCCTTTTTATTTACGAATGAAAGCCCGACACACGAAAATTATAAGGATGCTTTGATAAATGCAGGCTCATCAAGGATCACATCTATAGGCTATATAAAGGGAAGGCCTATGCGTGTTCTTAAAAATGCAATGGCAAGAGAATACCTGAAGCTTGAAAAAAGCGGCGATGAAAAGGATGAGCTGGAGACATTTACGCTCGGAAGACTGAGAAAGGCTGTTATTGAGGGCGATGTACAGCAGGGCTCGGTCATGTGTGGCTATACGGCTGCGCAGTTTGATAAATTGTATTCGGCTAATGAAATGGTTCTGAAGCTTATGAACGAATATGATGCCGCAAGAAAAAAGATCAAAGCAGATATTTGAGGTAGAATAAATGGGTAAGACAGCAATTGTTTTTGCAGGTCAGGGCTCGCAATATGAAAAGCAAGGAGCCTTAATATATGATAAATTTCCAGAAATAAGATATATATATGATTTTCTCGGCGATGAGCTAAAGAGGGTGTCATTTGAGGGAACGCTTGAGGAAATATCAAAAACAGAAAAGCTTCAGCCGTTGATGGTGGCATTTCAGATGGCAGCCTTAAGCCTTATAAGGGACAGGATACCCAAGGTGGATGCGGTCTGTGGACTAAGCCTAGGAGAATACAGTGCCATAACGCTTGCCGAAATAGTTGATAACAAAAGAGCTCTTGAGCTCGTAAAAAAAAGAGGAGAGCTTATGGGTGAGGCATCAAAAAGAATAAAAAGCAAGATGCTTGCCTTTGTAAATGCTACCTCCGATCAGGTAAGAGAGCTTATCGAAGAAAATGCTGAATTGAAAGGAAGAGTGTATATTGCAAATATCAATGCTCCAAAGCAGATAGTTGTTTCGGGTGAAGAAGAGGCAATAGATACTCTTAGAGCTTGTGCAAAAGAAAAGCGCTTTATCGCAAAGCCCTTGGCGGTAAGCGGTGCATTTCATACGCCGTTTATGGAGCCTGCAAGAATCGGATTTTCCGAATATATTAAGGATATGGAGTTCAATAAGCCTGTTATTGATTATTATCCGAATCTTACGGGAGAAAAATATAACGGACAGGATATGAAGGAGATATTGCCAAATCAGATAGTATCACCGGTGCTTCTTTACAAAACCTTTAAAAATATGGTCGATGACGGAATAGATCATTTTATTGAGATAGGACCGGGCGGAGTTCTTTCTAATATAATAAAAAGAAACTTTGACAATGTTAAGGTTGATACAATAAAAAATGATGAGGCTTTAATTGAATTTCTCGGAGAATAGCAGATGGATAATAAAAAACTGGCATTGATAACCGGAGCAGCCGGCGGGATAGGAATGGCAATCGCAAGAAGGCTGAATAAGGATGGCTTTGATCTTGCACTTCATGCAAGAAATGAAAAAGAACAGCTATATGCGCTGAAGGATGAGCTTGAGAAAGAAGGCTGCAGAGTTCAGCTTGTCTATGGTGATATTTCAAGCTTTGAGGATTGCCAAAGGATCATTAAAGAGGTTTTGGCAGAAAATAAAAGCATTGACGTGCTTGTGAACAATGCAGGAATAACAAGAGATAATATTGTTATGATGATGAAGGAAAAGGATTTTACCGATGTTATAGAGACAAATCTAAACGGAACCTTTTACCTGAGCAAGCTTGTTACAAGAGGGATGATGAAGAACAGATCGGGAAGGATAATCAATCTTACATCGGTTGTAGGAATCCATGGCAATGCGGGACAGGCAAATTATGCGGCATCTAAGGCAGGTGTTATCGGTCTTACCAAATCGTTTGCGAAGGAGCTTGCTTCAAGAAATATACTTGTAAATGCAATAGCTCCGGGATTTATTTTATCACCTATGACGGATAAACTGTCAGATGAGGTGAAGCAGAAGATCAAGTCGGAGATTCCGCTTGGTGAGCTTGGAGAACCGATTGATGTGGCAAATTTAGTGTCATTTTTGTCCGGTGATGCTTCAAGATATATTACAGGTCAGGTTATTTCCGTAGATGGAGGAATGAGCATATAATGAGACGTGTTGTGATAACCGGTATAGGAACAATTTCACCTATAGGAAACAATAAAGAAGAGATTGTCGAGGCTATGAAGACCTCAAAATGCGGCATCAGCGAGATAACGCTTTATGATACTACAGACAGGATTGTTAAGCTGGCAGGCGAAATCAAGGATTATAATCCTGACGAGCACTTTTCAAAAAAGGATCAAAGACGCTTGGACAGGGTAAATCAATTTGGTATAATAGCAGCAAGAAGAGCTCTTTGCGATGCCGGCCTTGATAAGGACTATTTGGCAAAGGAGAGAGTCGGAGTTTATTGTGCATCGGGAATCGGAGGCATAAGAACAATAGAAAATGAGCATTCAAGAGGTCTTGAAAGAAGCTTTGACAGGGTTTCGCCTTATTTTATCCCGATGGCTATTGTTAATCTCACCGCAGGTCATATAGCGATAGAAATGAACGCACATGGCTCATGCCAGGGTATAGTTACGGCATGTGCATCCGCTACAAACGCACTTGGAGAGGCATACAGACATATAAAGGACGGATATGCCGATATGATGTTCGCGGGAGGAACCGAGGCTGCGATAACAGAGCTTTCGATAGGAGGCTTTACATCAATGAAGGCGCTTACTACGGCCACGGATCCAAACAGGGCATCTATTCCGTTTGATAAGGAGCGTTCAGGCTTTGTAATGGGTGAGGGTGCAACAATCCTTATACTCGAGGAGCTTGAGCATGCAATAAAGAGAGGCGCAAGGATCGTAGCGGAGATAGCAGGCTACAGCGATACCTGTGATGCCAATCACATTACCGCTCCCTGTGAGACAGGAGAGTATGTTGCACTTGCTATGGAGCAGTCAATAAAGGATGCGGGAATTGAGACAGGCGATATCGATTATATCAATGCACACGGAACATCGACTCATCTTAACGACAAGATAGAGACAACGGCAATAAAGAGAGTATTTAAGGAGAAATACAAGGATGTACTTGTATCCTCCTCAAAGTCACAGATAGGTCATTTATTGGGTGCCTCCGGTTCAACAGAGGTTGCTATGTCTGTTTTTGCCATGAATGAGGGTATAGTACCGCCTACGATCAATTATGCAGTTCCTGATGAAGAGTGTGATCTTAATTTGGTTACAAATAAGCCGGCCAAGGCAGATATAAAATATTTCCTTAAAAATTCTATTGGCTTTGGCGGACATAACGCATCAATTGTTATAAAAAGGTGGGAAAATAAATGACATTATCATTCGAAGAGGTAAGAAGCATTCTTCCTCACAGATATCCGTTTTTAATGGTAGACAAAATAATTGATTTGGAGCCTGGAATCAAGGCTGTCGGTATAAAAAATGTCAGCGGAAACGAGCCCTTTTTCCAGGGACATTTTCCAAGCGAAGCAGTAATGCCGGGAGTTTTGCAGATAGAAACAGTAGCGCAGGTTGGTGCTGCCGCATTGCTTATAGCTGAGGAAAAGGGAAAAAATGTATTTCTCGGAGGTATAAGCAAGGCAAGATTTTACAGGAAGGTTGTTCCTGGAGACAGGCTTGAGGTTCATTGTGAAATAAGCAAAAGAATGGGAAATATCGGTTTTGGAGAGGGTTATATTCTCGCAGATGGTGAAAAGGCAATGATGTGCCAGATTTCATTTGCCATCCAATGATTTTGGCATCTCTGAGATCAGATATATGATTTTAGAGAAAGGTGGATTTTATTATGCTGTCGGAAGTATTTCTTGAGGTATATGAGAAATTTAAATTGAACTTTTACATGAATATGTTTTTAAAGATTAAGGACAGGGAAACATCACTTACGGCTACGGAAACATTTACTGTAGAGGTTATACATGCGCTGAAAAATCCTAAGGTCAGCCAGCTGGCAAAATTTCTTGATATGTCAACTCCGAATGTAGCTTATAAAATTTCATCTCTCATAAAAAAGGGTTATGTTGAAAAGGTTCAGTCTACTGAGGATAAACGGGAATATATATTAAAGGCTACGGATAAGTTCTATGCTTATTATGATGAAAAAAACGAATATATAGAAACCGTTTTAAAAAGGCTTGAGGAAAAAATGGGAAGTGAAAATTCCAGAAAGCTGGAGGAAATTCTTGAGGTCATGAGCAAGGATCTTATGCCTGAGATAAATCAGTTTATTGCGGATAATAAGGTGGAGTGATACATTTGCCGGACAAAACAATTGACGAGCTTGATGCGCCTAAGGAGGATGTCCTTTTTAGGCTGACAGAAAACAAAGACTTAAAAAAGCTTTTTTCATCGGAGCTTGAGTATATATATTTGGAGCGTGTTGATTCAACAAATAAATATGCCAAGGAGCACAGTGCTGATATAAAAAACGCGGTAATCGTTGCGGGAGAGCAATATTGCGGTGTAGGAAAAAACGGCACAAAATGGTTTGCGGATAAGGACGGCTCACTTATCGTTACTATTGTATTTACGACCGAGCTTGCTATAGAAAAAGCGGCGATACTTCCGCTGTATATAGGTGCTGCGATCCATGAAGCTTTAAAGGACAACGGCATAAGCTCTTATATCAAATGGCCGAATGATATATATATAGAAGATAAAAAGCTTTTAGGCATATTGTGCGAATCGATTATAAGCGGTGATAAAATAAAAAAGCTTATAATAGGGATCGGCATGAATGTAAACCAGACAGCCGATAAACTGTTTTCACAAAAAGCAGTTTCGCTTCGCTCATATACCGGAAGGTATTTTAACAGAAGACAATTGCTCAATGACATACTTATTTCTGTTTTAAAAAGAGGCAATGATCCTGACAAAATAAAAGAATTTTCAAGGACAGCGGTAAACGAGAACCTTTATCTGAAAAATAAATATATAGGTTTTTCTTTTAATAATAAGACATATAGAGGAAAGCTTATAGGCATAAACGATAAAGGAGAAATAGTTATTTTGACGGACGAGGGCTTAAAGTCCTTTTCATCAGGAAAAATACTAACAGAATAAAATGAAAATCAAATTTAAAGCAAGAGATTTAACGTATATAGGCCTTTCGGTTGCGCTTATGGTGGCAGGAGCATCGATATCTATCCCAATAGGGCCGGTGCCGATAAGCCTGCAGTCATTGTTTGCGCTTCTTATAGGCATAGTACTTGGGAAAAGACTGTCACCTATTGCCATGATGGTTTATATTGCGGCAGGACTTATGGGACTTCCGTTCTTTTCGGGACTTAAGGGAGGACCTCAGTATATAATCTCGCCGACCTTCGGATTTATCATAGCATTCATACTTGCGGCATTTATAGCAGGACTTGGAAGTGAATCGGGCTCTAAAACAAAGAGCTATATCAGTCTTATTGCGGCGACAATTGTGCTGTATCTTATAGGAGCTGTTTATTTTTATCTTGTGGAAAAATTTTATCTTGGAACAAAATATGAGATTGCTGATATATTAAAGCTTACGGTAGTTCCTTTTGTTATAGGGGATTTCGTTAAGCTGAATATTGCTTATATCGCAGGAGAAAGATTAAAGACGGCGGTAAGAGCAATAGGAGCAGCGGCTTAAAATGCGTATTTAATGCTCTCATTTAGGCGGCAGATAAGAAAGCTTATCTGCCTCTTAAAGGGGAGCGTTTTTGTTTTATTGCATTTTTTGCCTCCTTTGATTCTTTATGTTTTAACTAATGCATTTAAATCGTAAACTATATGATGGTCATAGAGTCAAGAACGATTTACATGGCTTTACAAAGAAAATATTGCGGCAAAATCCTATTTATGATACGATGATACGGCTTATAGTCTATAGTTTTCTATTTTGATGCATAAAGCATCAATTGATCTATTTTAAAATAACGGAGGCAACAAATGTACAGGAAAGTCGATACGAGCCTGGATTTCGTAAAGAGAGAAAAAGAAGTACTGGATTTCTGGAATGAAAACCATATCTTCGAGAAGAGCTTGAAAATAAGAGAAGGTGACCCGGTCTATACCTTTTATGACGGCCCGCCTACTGCAAACGGCAAGCCGCATATAGGCCATGTTCTTACTCGAGTAATTAAGGATATGATTCCGAGATACCGTACAATGAAGGGAAATTATGTCCCGAGAAAAGCCGGATGGGATACTCACGGACTTCCTGTAGAGCTCGAGGTTGAGAAGAAGCTTGGTCTTAACGGAAAGGAACAGATCGAGGAATACGGTATGGAGCCCTTCATCCAGCAGTGTAAGGAAAGCGTTTGGAAATACAAGGGTATGTGGGAGGATTTCTCGGATACGGTTGGCTTCTGGGCAGACATGAAGAATCCATATGTTACATATGATAATAATTTTATCGAATCAGAATGGTGGGCATTAAAGCAGATATGGGAAAAGAAGCTTTTATATAAGGGCTTCAAGATAGTTCCTTATTGTCCGAGATGCGGAACTCCGCTTTCGGCTCAGGAGGTTGCTCAGGGCTACAAAACAGTAAAGGAGCGCTCTGCAATCGTCAGATTTAAGGTCAAGGATGAGGATGCGTATTTCCTTGCATGGACAACAACCCCGTGGACACTTCCTTCAAATGTTGGATTATGCGTAAACCCAAATGACATCTATTGCAAGGTAAAGGCTAACGACGGCTATACATATTATATGGCTAAGGAGCTTCTTGATAAGGTGCTCGGAAAGCTTGCCGCAGAGAACGAGCCAGCATATGAGATATTAGAAGAAATGCCGGGAAGTGCTCTTGAATACAAGGAGTATGAGCCGTTATTCGAATATGCCAAGGAAGAGGCACAGAAGCAGAAAAAGAGAGCACATATAGTTACCTGTGATGATTATGTAACTATGACAGACGGTACAGGTATTGTTCATCTGGCAGCTGCATTCGGTGAGGATGACAACAGAGTATGTGCAAGATATGACCTTGCATTCCTTCAGTTTGTAGACAATAAGGGAAATATGACTGCCGAAACACCTTATGCGGGAGTATTTGTAAAAAAAGCGGATCCGCTTGTGCTTAAGGATCTGGAAGCCGACGGAAAGCTTTTTGAGGCTCCGAAGTTTGAACACGAATATCCTCATTGCTGGAGATGCGATACACCGCTTATCTACTATGCAAGAGAATCATGGTTCATCCGCATGACATCGGTCAAGGATGATCTTATAAGAAATAACAATACAATTAACTGGATCCCGGAGAGCATCGGAAAAGGACGCTTCGGTGACTGGCTTGAAAATGTTCAGGATTGGGGCATTTCAAGAAACCGTTATTGGGGAACACCGCTTAATATATGGACCTGTGAGGAGTGCGGAAATATGCATTCTATAGGAAGCATCGAGGAGCTTAAGAGCATGTCGGATAATTGTCCTGACAACATAGAGCTTCATCGTCCTTATATTGATGCGGTTACGATCAAATGTCCGAAATGCGGCAAGACAATGAAGAGAGTGCCTGAGGTTATTGACTGCTGGTTTGATTCGGGCTCAATGCCGTTTGCACAGCATCATTATCCGTTTGAAAACAAAGAGCTGTTTGAACAGCAGTTCCCGGCAAAGTTTATTTCAGAGGCTGTTGATCAGACAAGAGGCTGGTTCTATTCGCTTCTTGCCATATCAACCTTGCTTTTCAATAAAGCACCGTACGAGAATGTTATTGTTTTAGGTCATGTTCAGGATGAGAACGGACAGAAAATGAGCAAATCAAAGGGAAATGCAGTTGATCCTTTTGATGCACTTCAGAAATACGGAGCAGATGCCATAAGATGGTACTTCTATATAAACAGTGCGCCATGGCTTCCGAACAGATTCCATGGAAAGGCCGTTGTAGAATATTCAAGAAGATTCATGGGAACACTGTGGAATACTTATGCATTCTATGTTCTTTATGCGGATATTGACGGATTCGATCCTACAAAATATAAGCTTGAATATGAAAAGCTTACAGTAATGGATAAATGGCTTATTTCAAGACTTTATTCGACTATCCGTGCTGTAGATGAAAATCTTTCAAATTACAAAATACCTGAGACGGCAAGAGCACTCGAGAGCTTTATAGATGACTGCAGCAACTGGTATGTAAGAAGATCCAGAGACCGTTTCTGGGCAAAGGGAATGGAGCAGGATAAGATCAATGCCTATATGACTCTTTATACAGCACTTGTAGAGTTTTCAAAGGCTGCAGCTCCTATGATTCCGTTTATGACAGAGCAGATATATCAGAACCTTGTAAGAACTGTAGATAAGGATACACCTATCAGTATCCATCTGTGCAACTTCCCTGAGGTTAAGTCCGAATGGATAGATGCGAAGCTCGAGGAGGATATGAAGAACCTTCTTGATATAGTCGTTATGGGACGTGCATGCAGAAATGCATCAAATATCAAGAATCGTCAGCCGCTTCAGAAAATGTATGTAAAGAGCAGCTTCACACTTGACGAGCTTTATATAAATGTAATTGAAGATGAGCTCAATATCAAAGAGGTTGAATTTACGGATGCTATAGACGGATTTGTATCCTATTCATTTAAACCGCAGCTGAAAACCGTAGGACCTAAATTCGGAAAGCTTGTCGGCGGCATCAGAAATGCACTTGCAAACGTCAACGGAACAGAAGCTATGAACGAACTGAAATCAAGCGGAAAGCTTACACTTGATATAAATGGTGAGAGTGTAGAGCTGCTTGAGGAGGATCTTCTTATCGAATCAGCTAAGATAGATGGCTATGTATCGGAATCAAATGCAAATATTACTGTTGTACTTGATACGAATCTTACACCGGAGCTGATCGAGGAAGGCTTTGTAAGAGAGCTGATAAGCAAGATACAGACAATGAGAAAGGAAGCCGGCTTTGAGGTTATGGACAGAATCATAATCTATGAAAACGGCAATGACAAAATAGAAGATATACTCAAAACCAATAAAGCGCAGATTTGCAAGGAGGTTCTTGCAGATGATATAATCTTTGGAAATATCGAAGGATATGAAAAAGAATGGAAAATAAACAGTGAAAACGTTGTTATCGGAGTAAAGAGGGTATAAAGCATGAAGATTTCAAAAGAAGAATTCAAAAACAAGATAAGAGAAAATGTCAGAAGCTATTTCAGAAGAGATTTTGATGATGCTACAATGCATCAGAAATATATTGCGGTTTGCAGATCTTTAAATGAAGAGATTGTCGACAAGTGGATAGACACACAGAAAAAAATGGCAAACGATGATCCGAAGATAGTTTATTATCTTTCAATGGAGTTCCTGACAGGAAGATATCTCGGAAATAACCTTTTAGCACTGTCATGCTATGACACTGTAAAGGAAGCACTCGATGAGCTCGGAATCGATATAAATGCTATCGAGGATGAGGAAAGAGACCCTGCTTTGGGAAACGGAGGCCTTGGACGTCTTGCAGCTTGTTTTATGGATTCGCTTGCGAGTCTCGGTTATGCAGCTTATGGCTGCGGAATCCGTTATCACTACGGAATGTTTAAGCAGCAGATAAAGGACGGATATCAGATAGAGGTTCCGGATTCATGGCTTGAGGACGGCGGATATCCGTTTGAGCTTAAGCGTCCCGAATATGCAAAGGAAATTCGCTTCGGCGGACGTGTTCGCGTGGATTTTGACGAGAAGAGCGGAAAGAACATATTTAAGCAGGAGGATTTCGAATCGGTTCGTGCAGTGCCATATGACCTTCCTGTTATAGGATACGGAAACAATATAGTAGATACCTTAAGAATATGGGATGCAGAGGCAATAAACGAATTCCAGCTCTCATCCTTTGATATGGGCGATTATCAGAAGGCAGTTGAGCAGGAAAATCTTGCAAAGAATATTACAGAGGTTCTTTATCCGAATGATAACCATATTCAGGGTAAGGAGCTTAGACTTAAACAGCAATATTTCTTTACATCGGCAAGCATCCAGACCGCTATCGAGAAATTTAAGAAAAATCATGACGATATTCATGAGCTTCCGAATAAAGTATGCTTCCAGATGAATGATACTCATCCTACGGTTGCGGTTCCAGAGCTTATGCGTATCCTTCTTGATGAGGAAAATCTGACATGGGATGATGCATGGGATATAACAACACGAACATGTGCATATACAAACCATACAATAATGTCAGAGGCTCTTGAAAAATGGCCGATAAATCTCTTTGAAAGACTTCTTCCTCGTGTTTATCAGATCGTAGAGGAAATAAACAGAAGATTCCTTCTTGAGGTTGTTAAGAAGTATCCGGGACAGGAAAACAAAGTAGCTTCTATGGCTATCCTCTATGACGGACAGGTAAGAATGGCAAATCTTGCCATAGTAGGCGGATTTTCCGTAAATGGAGTTGCAAGACTTCATACCGAAATCCTTGAGGAGAGAGAATTAAGAGATTTCTATCTTATGATGCCGCAGAAGTTCAACAACAAGACAAACGGTATCACTCAGAGAAGATTCCTTCTTCACGGCAACCCGTTGCTTGCTGCATGGGTAACGGATAAGATCGGCGATGGCTGGATTACAGATCTCTCACAGATGAAAAATCTGCTTCCTTTGGCAGATGATGAAAAGGCTGTTGAGGAGTTCATGAGTATTAAGAAGGCAAATAAGGAAAGACTTGCAAAATATATTCTTGAACACAATAATGTCAAGGTTGATCCCGATTCTATATTTGATATTCAGGTTAAGCGTCTCCATGAATACAAGAGACAGTTTATGAATGTGCTTCATATAATACGTCAGTATCTTGACCTTAAGAAGAATCCGGATATGGATTTTGTTCCTAAGACATATATATTCGGAGCAAAGGCTAGTGCTGGATATTACAGAGCAAAGAGCATAATCAAGCTTATAAACAGTGTTTCCGATGTAATCAACAATGACGCAAGCATCAAAAATAAGCTTAAGGTCGTATTTATTGAGGATTACAGAGTAAGCAATGCAGAGATAATATTTGCCGCAGCCGATCTTTCGGAGCAGATATCTACAGCAAGCCGTGAAGCATCCGGAACAGGAAATATGAAGTTTATGCTTAACGGAGCTCTTACAATGGGAACTCTTGACGGAGCAAATGTAGAGATAGTTGATGAGGTCGGAAAGGAAAATGCATTTATTTTCGGACTCAAGGCCGATGAGGTTATGGAGTATGAGAGAAACGGCTCATACAGACCATGGGATGTTGCAGCCGGAAATGCAAGGATCAAAGAGGTCTTAGATACACTTGTAGACGGAAGCTTTGCAAACGGAGATACTGAAATGTTCAGAGATCTTCATGATTCGCTTCTTTACAGAGACAATCCGGATCAGTATTTCATTCTTGCTGATTTCGATGACTATTCAAGAGCACAGGATGAAGCATCCGAAAAATATAAGGATCGTAAGGCTTGGGGAGTTGCGGCACTTAAGAATACTGCAATGAGCGGAAAATTCAGCTCAGACAGAACAATCCAGGATTATGTAGACGATATCTGGCATCTGGATAAATTAGTCTGATTAACGGAATTTTGACATATGTATTAAAAATATGTTACAGTGTTGTTGTGCTGACAGGAGAAGATGTCATATGACATTTATGCTGACACGATAAAGCGTTAGACAACTCTATTACATAAGGAGAACACTATGGATAAAACAGAATACCAGGAGAGGCTCGAGGAGCTGCGGGAATTACTTAGAATTAAGGATTACAAAGCAGCCTATGATCTCGTAAACGGTATAGACTGGAGAAAGGTAAAGAGTACAAGAACTCTTAACATGGTTGCAGACGTATATGAGGTCAATAAGGACTATGATAAGTGCAGACAGACACTGAAAATAGCGCTTAGCAGATCCTCCATAGGTAAGGGAATCCTTTACAGATTGACTGAAATATGCATCAAGCAAAACGATATAAAGGCAGCCGAGGATTATTATAATCAGTATTGTAAGCTGGCAGCAAATGACAATGCCAAGCTGCTGCTGGATTATAAGCTCGGAAAAGCCCAAAACAGATCTATAGATGAGCAGATAAAAACCCTTGAGGAATATAAGGAAAGAGAATATACGGAAAGATGGGCATATGAGCTTGCGGGTCTTTACAGCAAGGCAGGCTATACAGACAAATGTGTAGAGGCCTGTGATGATATGATTCTCTGGTTTTCCGAGGGCAAATATGTATTGAAGGCTATGGAGCTTAAGCGCAAATATAAGCCGCTGTCACCTTCACAGCAGATGTATTATGATAAAGAACAGAGCGATTCGGATGCAAGGCTTGTATTTACCAAGGCTGAAAACGGAATCTACAATGAGACAAAGAAGCCTAAGGGCAATGTTATAGACAGAATGGATGCTGCGGGAGCTGCAATTACAAAAAATGTCAGTGTTGACAGTAAACCGTCTATTCCGCTCAGCAAGGAGGAGATGGAGAGCATACCTGTAGATTCGCCTCAGTTTATCGGTGAAAAGGCAGATCTTAAGAAGCAGCTCGAAAACAGCATTAAAAATGTAAAATCAGGTGTTCATGAGGCTCCGAGAGTAGATTCCAAGCCTGTAAACACGCAGGAATTTGATCTTGATAAGTTCCTTAAAGAAACGCAGGGAGATTTTTCCGCAGCTGCAGGCGAAACAAAGACTGATGACGCAAAGACAGAAGAGACTGATGATAAGCCTGTTGATGCTGAGCCGGTCATAGATGTTAAGCCATCAGAAGAAATTGAAGAGCAAGAAGCATCGGATGCTTCTGATGAAATTGTGCTTGAGGACGGACCGCTTGAGACTGTACCTGATGAGGTTAAGGAGAAGCCAAAGCCAGCTCCTATATATGATGACAGGGAAATCCCTGATCCTGAGCCTACAGAGGAGGAAAAGCGTACACGTACTATACCGCTCGGAAGCGTAGGTCAGAATACGGTACCTATTTCAATCGAAGAGGTGCTTAAGAGCGAAACACCCGAGGAGAGAAGAATCCGTATCCTGAATAATGCTATGCCTACCAAGATGAGCGATACGCAAAGACAGATATTTACTTATTTTGCACGTATACCGGGTATGGACACTCAGATCCTTGAGGCAATGACAAATGTCTATGAGCACGTAGGAGAGCATACCTCAAAAGAGGGAAATATTGCTATAATGGGTGCTGTAGGAACCGGAAAGAGCAGACTCAGCAACGGCTTGGTAAAGGCAATGTGCTGTGATATGCAGATGGATGTCGCAAAGGTAGCAAGGGTAACAGGCGATAAGATGAATACGCTTGATCCGGCTAAGGTTGTAAGCAGAATGTCCGGCGGATTTCTTATCATTGAAAACGCAAGCGATATGTCATCAAATACTCTTGCTCAGTTAAATCAGGCAATGGAATTCAGAACAGACTGTATGATTCTTATCATAGAGGATGAAAAGGCATCAATGAGAGCCTTCCTTAAGAAGAATGAGGATTTTGCCAAGAAGTTTTCGGGACGTATATCCATTCCTGTATTTACAAACGATGAGCTTGTTACATTTGCAAGAACATATTGTGCAGAAAATAACTGTCAGATGGATGAGCTGGGTGTGCTGGCTTTATACAGCATCATAAGCAACGGTCAGTCTGAGGATCAGCCAATGACTATTTCCGAGGTTAAGGATATAGTTGACAGTGCGATGGCAAAGGCAAAGAGAGGCGGAAGACGAGGCCGCAAGAGCTCGAGCAAGGACAAAACAGTTATCCTTTATGAAAAGGATTTCGCATAAAGCAAACCAAATAAAACAAAAATGAGAAGGAAGAAAATCCTAAAGGGGATTTGATTCCTTCTCTTTTTTATTTCTCAGAAAAGAAAGTAAAAAAAAGATTGTCGAAAATATAACAAATTAATAGAATAATAGAAAAAATTTTGGATAATTATACTAAAAATATTGAAAAATCAAAAAAATATCAGTAAAATTGGGGGCAAACATGAAATTCAAAATATAAAAGAACAGAAGAGAGAGGATGCGTAAATGAGTAAAGGATTTGATTATTCTGAGGTCGATGAGATTCTTGGGCAGTTTGAGGATGATCAAAGATATTTGATTGCCATATTGCAGGCTGTTCAGGAGCATTATCATTATCTGCCGAAGGAGGTTTTTCTCCCTATTGCAAGAAAGCTAAAAATAGGTGAGGCAAGAATTTACAGCGTTGCTACATTCTATGAAAATTTCTCTCTTGAGCCAAAGGGAAAATATGTGATTAGATGCTGCGACGGTACGGCATGTCATGTAAGAGGATCGATACCGATACTTGATAAGCTAAGAGAAGAATTGGGACTTAGCGAGATAAAGAAAACAACCGATGATCTCAATTTTACGATAGAGACAGTTTCATGCCTGGGAGCGTGCGGTTTGGCGCCGGTAATAACTGTAAACGATGTTGTATATTCATCAATGACTCCGGAAAAAGCTGATGAATTGATAAAAAAGCTTAAGGAGGAGATTGCAAATGCTTAACAAGAGATTAGATCTTAAACGATTTAGAGAATCGTCACACCAGTCCTACGAAATGCAGAAGCAAAAGCTTATCATATGTGCAGGAACAGGATGTATTGCAGGCGGTTCATTGAAAATATTTGACAGACTTAAGGAGCTTTTAGAGCAAAAAAATATTCATGTAGCACTGGAGCTTGAAAAGGAGCCTCATGGCGATACGGTTGCATTAAAAAAGAGCGGCTGCAACGGCTTTTGTGAGATGGGACCGCTTCTTCGTATAGAGCCGCAGGGCTGGATTTATACAAAGGTCAAGGTGGAGGACTGCGAGGAAATAGTCGATAAGACAGTTCTTTTGGGACAGTTTATTGACAGACTGGGATATCAAAAGGACGGAAAGGTTCACAAACGTCAGAATGACATTCCGTTTTACAAAAAGCAGAACCGTATTGTTCTTGAGCACTGCGGAAGGATCGATGCGAACTCAATATCGGAATATATAGCTATCGGCGGATATTCGGCATTTGAGCTTGCCCTCTTTGATATGAAACAGGATGAAATAATAGATGAGATACTAAAATCAAATCTTAGGGGACGCGGCGGCGGAGGTTTCCCATGCGGACGTAAGCTGCAGCAGGTAAGACGCCAAAAGGAGCCTCAAAAATATGTAGTATGCAATGGTGATGAGGGCGATCCCGGAGCATTTATGGATCGAAGTGTTATGGAGGGCGACCCGCACAGGATGATCGAGGGAATGCTTATTGCCGCATACGCGGTAGGTGCTTCCGAGGGCTATATATATGTTCGTGCCGAATATCCGCTTGCAGTACAAAGACTGAAAACAGCCATTGCACAGGCAGAGGAGCTCGGACTCATCGGTGAGCATATATTGGGAAGTGATTTTTCATTTAAGCTTCATGTAAACAGAGGAGCAGGAGCCTTTGTATGCGGCGAGGGAAGTGCACTTACAGCATCAATAGAGGGCAAAAGAGGATTCCCGAGAGTTAAGCCGCCAAGAACCGTTGAGCATGGCTTATTCAGTAAACCTACTGTCCTGAACAACGTAGAAACCTTTGCAAATATTCCGCAGATAATTATTAACGGTGCTGATTGGTATCTTGGGATAGGACCCTCAAACAGCCCGGGAACAAAGGCATTCGCACTTACCGGAAATATCGAAAATACAGGACTTATAGAGGTTCCTATGGGAACAACACTAAGAGAGATAATATTCGACATCGGCGGAGGCATGAGAGGAGGAAAGAGCTTTAAGGCAGTGCAGATAGGCGGTCCTTCTGGAGCGTGCCTGTCGGAAGCCGATCTTGATCTGCCTCTTGATTTTGATACATTAAAGAAGCGTGGAGCTATGATAGGCTCGGGAGGCCTTGTTGTTATGGACACGGATACCTGCATGGTTGAGGTGGCGCGTTTCTTTATGAACTTTACACAGAATGAATCCTGCGGAAAATGCGTTCCGTGTCGTGAGGGAACTAAGCGTATGCTTGAGATACTTGAACGTATAGTAGCAGGCAACGGATGTGAGGGAGATATTGAGCTTCTGAAGGACCTTGCGGATACAGTAAAAAACACGGCACTTTGCGGATTGGGCAAGTCGGCACCAAATCCTGTAATAAGCACGATTAAAAATTTCAGAAGTGAATATGAGGCACATATAAAAGAAAAGAGATGTCCGGCAGGACAATGCAAGAAGCTTAAGAGAATAGCTATAGATCCCGAGCTTTGCAAGGGCTGCTCTAAGTGTGCAAGAGGATGCCCTGTAGGTGCGATATCCGGCAAGATTAAATCACCATTTTCTATTGATCTTAATAAATGTATCAGATGCGGAAGCTGCATAAGCAATTGTCCGTTCCAGGCAATTAAGGAGGGGTGATAAAATGGCTGAAAAACAATATTTAACGGTGGATGGAAATCTTGTTGAAATAAACGGAGAGAAAAACCTGCTTGAGCTTATAAGAAAACAGGGAATAAAGCTGCCGACATTCTGCTATTATACAGATCTTTCGATATATGGTGCCTGCAGAATGTGCATGGTTGAAAATGACAGAGGAGGTCTTGAGGCAGCATGCTCTACTCCGCCGAGACCCGGCATGAATATCAAGACAAATACTGGAAGGCTCAGAAAATACAGAAGAATGATACTTGAGCTGCTTATTGCAAACCATTGCAATGACTGCGCTACCTGTGACCAGAATACAAACTGTAAGCTTCAGGCATATGCATTGCGATTCGGAATCAAAAACGTACGTTTTCCGAATACCTATAAAAATACCGAAAGAAAGGATACATCATCGGTGTCTCTTGATATCGATACGGGAAGATGTATTCTCTGCGGAGACTGTGTCAGAACCTGCAATGAGGTTCAGACGGTAGGTGCTATAGATTTTGCATTCAGAGGCTCAAAAATGGTAGTAAGCACAGCCTTCGGAAAGCCGCTTGCCGAAACAGGATGTGTAGGCTGCGGACAATGCTCGGCTGTCTGCCCGACAGGAGCTATCGTACCCAAAAACAATATTTCAAAGGTTTGGGATGCGATAGACAATCCAAAGCTTTATACAACTGTTCAGATCGCTCCGGCAGTACGTGTTGCTATCGGTCATCAGCTTCGTGAAAAGGACGGAGAAAATGTAATGGGCAAGATCGTTGCCGCTCTTCGTTATATGGGAATCGATGCTATTTATGATACAACCTTTGGTGCGGATATGACTGTTATCGAGGAAACAAATGAGTTCATCGAAAGGCTTGAGAGCAATACGAAGCTTCCGCTTATGACATCATGCTGTCCGGGCTGGATAAGATATGTGGAAACCAAATACCCGGAATTCCTTCCGAATATTTCAACCTGCAGATCTCCTATGCAGATGTTTGCTTCTGTTCTTAAGGATAAGGCGAGAAAAGACGGAAAGAAGATGTTCCATATTGCGGTAATGCCTTGTACGGCAAAAAAATACGAGGCAAACAGAGAGGAATTCAAAGTAGGAAAGGATCCTAATGTAGATGCTGTCATTACAACAAAAGAGCTGATCACGATGATAAAGGAATCAGGAATTGTATTCAATACAATAGATCCGGAGCCTGTTGATATGCCGTTTGGTACAAGCTCCGGTGCCGGTGTTATATTCGGAGTTACGGGCGGAGTTACCGAGGCTGTACTCAGGAATGCAATGGGACATAAGGGTTCGGTTAAGACAATTGCAAAGATGGGACAGCGAGGACTTGAGGAAATCAAGGAGTTTGATATACCGTTTGGCGAAAAAACTCTTCATGCAGCTGTTGTCAGCGGTCTTGGAAATGCCGAGAAGATTTTGAACAGGATCAAAAACGGAGAAAAATTTGATTTTGTAGAGGTTATGGCATGTCCGGGAGGCTGCATAAACGGCGGAGGGCAGCCATTTGACAATGATGCAAAGGAAGAAAGAGGAAAGGGTCTGTATACAGCAGACAGACATGAAAGCATTCGAAATTCAAATGACAATCCTCTTCTTAGGATGCTTTATCAGTCGGAAATCGCAGGAAGGGAGCATGAGCTTCTTCATGTTGATTATGTAAAGAAAAGCTGATCAAACAGGCAATAGTTAAAAAATATGGGGTGTCGCATTAAATGCATAATGCGACACCCTTATTTTTAATATTTAGGCTTTAGTCCAGCATATCTCTTACCATATAAGCAAGCCTAAGCTGTATTCTGGCATCAAGATCAGACAGATTGACATCTAAAAGCTCCTGAATCTGCTTTAAGCGATAGTTTATGGAGTTTCGATGAAGATAAAAATGTTCGGCTGTTTCCTGAACACTTCCGTTGTGCTCAAGATAGTATTTTAGAATATCGGATAATGAATATTCATTGTTTATATCGTGCTCGAGAATCGGACCCAATGTCTGATTGTAATATCTGGTGTATACATCCTTGTTATCGACACTCATCAAAAGGTAATAGACACCAAGGTTGTCAAAATGATAGTGATCCCTTGGAATAATATGGCGAAACTGCAGGTTTTGAAGCTCTGTAGCCTGGTCAAAGCTTTTATATAAGCAGCGAACGCTGTGGGCCTTCTTGCCGACACCTATAAGCCAAAGCTCATCCTTTGGAATTTCATTTTTCAGATAATCAGCCAGCTCCTGTATATGCTCGGCTATTTCTTCTCTGTTGTAATCCCAAAATACAATTATAACAACATCATTATAAGGAAAGATCGAGGTATTCTTGAATTTTTTCTTTTCAATATAAAGCTGTATATGAAATGAAAGCATGGAAAGCTTTTCATAATCATCATCTGCCGAATCAAGATATACAGTAGCGGCGTAGAATGAATAATCCGGCTTTATTCCCTTCTGTGTTAGAGGAATCTCATAGGCCTGTGTGTTTTGATGGGAAAAGATCGCATTTTGAAATGCGGTATTAATGGTTATTTCCTCATGGTTCTCGAGTGTAATGACATTTGCAAACAGGCTGAGACTGGTTGTAAGCCCCGTTTTATTTGGAATAACAAGTAAAGGAAAGTCATTTTTATCGCAAAAGTCTCGTGCTTCAGTTGGAATTTCCTCTATAAAGTATCCTAAGCTGATGATTATTCCGGAGGCTTTTTTTTCACAGAGTCGTTGTATGAGCTCCATAAGAACGGCGCTGCTTGTCAATTCAATTCCGGTTGAAAGAGCCAATTCAGCTTCATTTAAAAGAGCCGAGGACGACGGACTTTCTATCACATGTACCCACCTGACCTTGTTTTCCATGCCGTTTTTGCCTGCAATAACATCTATTTTAAGCTCAGGTGTTTTCTTTATTAAGGTCTTTAAATCTAATGCCATGAAATCCCACCCTTCGTAAAAATTAAGCTTTAATACAAGCATTTTAGCAAAAGTATAGAAAAAATGTCTTGTGCCCGAGCATAAAAATATGTGGGCTTTAGAACCTTGATTATTTTTTGCCTCATCCATATAATAACGACTTATCAAAGGCAAGGGCGCTTCAAAGTGTTCCTTGCCTTTTCTGTTTAGTACAAAGTACGTGATAAGCGTACTTTAGATAACGGTTTCTTCGAAAGGAGGAAGAAGGATGGAAAGCAGATTGACAGAACATCCTGTTTTGGGAAATTACGAAAAGGGAGAAAAAGTTACCTTTTATTACAACGGACAGACGATGGAGGGCTATGAAGGAGAGCCGATAGCCGCGGCTCTTATGGCAGCAGGAGTCAAGGTACACAGACATACGGCAAGAAGGCATGAACCAAGAGGTGTCTTTTGTGCGATCGGAAGATGTACGGACTGCGTTATGGTGGTCAACGGAGAGGTGAATGTAAGGACCTGTATCACACCGCTTGAGGCAGGCATGAGAGTAGAAACTCAGGAAGGTTTGGGAAAGTAGATTTAGCAGTAATTTTAAGTAGAGGAGGGATATCCAGTGAAAAGATACGATTTGGTAGTCATTGGAGCCGGCCCGGCAGGACTGAGTGCTGCAATAGAAGGAAGCAGCAAGGGAATGAAAACTATAGTTTTTGATGAAAATTCCAGACCGGGTGGACAGCTGTTCAAGCAGATACACAAATTTTTCGGATCAAAGGAGCATAAAGCAAAGATCAGAGGAATACAGATAGGAAAAAAACTCTTAGAGGATGCCAGGGAAGCAGGAGTTGAGGTACGACTTAATTCTCAGGTGACAGGTATTTTCAGAAATAATGTTATCGGAGTATTCAGCAACGGTGAAATGGGAAGCTATTATGCAAACAATGTTGTTGTAGCAACCGGAGCATCCGAAAGAACACTTCCGTTTGAGGGTTGGACGCTGCCGGGTGTCATAGGCGCAGGAGCAGCACAGACAATGATCAATCTTCATGGTGTTAAGCCGGGAAATAAGGTGCTGATGGTTGGCTCAGGAAATGTAGGACTTGTTGTAAGCTACCAGCTTATGCAGGCAGGCTGCAAGGTTGAAGCCATTATAGACGGAGCACCGAGAATAGGCGGCTACGGAGTCCACGCTGCTAAGCTTGCAAGACTCGGAATTCCGTTTTATCTTTCACATACCATAGAGCGTGCCGTAGGTACGGATCATGTAGAGGGAGTAGATATCGTAGAGGTTGATTCAAAATGGAAAAAGATAGAAGGCACAAAAAAGCATTTGGATGTCGACCTTATATGTGTAGCGGTAGGACTTAATCCGATGAGCCAGCTTATAAGAATGGCAGGAGCAAAGATGAAGGATGCCGGAGGACTTGTTCCTATATGTGATGAATACGGCGAAACGAGTATCCCGGGAATATTTGCGGCAGGAGATGTCTCAGGTATAGAGGAAGCAAGTTCGGCGATGATAGGCGGATCTATTGCGGGAATTGCCGCAGCCTACAGAGGCGGATTTACAACCGAAGAGATTTTTAACGAAACAGTCGATAAATATAAGAAATCGCTTTCACAGCTCAGACAGGGAATGTTCGCCGTGGAAAACAGAGGCAAAAAGCTTACCGAAACAGAAGAGGGCTTTCCGATATCACAGAACCTTTTAAAAACAGGACATCTTGAGCAGACGGAGACGGAGGTATATCCGGGTGTTACACATAAGGTTGGAATACATCCTGTGATCGAATGTACACAGAATATTCCGTGTAATCCATGTCAGGACGCATGCAAATTCGGATGTATTTCAATAGGAAACAAAATCACCTCACTGCCGATTGTTGTAAAAGAAGCGGCCTGCAAAAACTGCGGTATGTGCGTTGCCTCCTGTTCGGGACAGGCTATATTCCTTGTTGATGAGGAATGCGAGCCTGGTATGGCATCAATTACAATGCCTTATGAATTTTTACCTTATCCTGCTAATGGAACTAAGGGAAAGGGCCTTGACAGAGCAGGCAGGGAAGTTTGTGAGGCAGTTGTTGACAGTGTAAAAACCTCACCTGCATTTGATAAAACCGCACTGCTTACTGTAAAGGTTCCTAAGGAATATGCAAATACGGTAAGGTTCTTTAAATAGAAGGAAGGCTGGTGAGAAGAATGGCTTTATATATGAAAAGAGAAGGTTTGCTTCCTCCGATGCAGGCCGAGGAGGATGATGATATGATCATCTGCCGATGCGAAGAAATCACAAAAGGAGAGATAAGACAGGCAATACACGATGGTCTGTATACAATGAACGAAATAAAAAGATTTCTAAGACCGGGTATGGGACTTTGTCAGGGACAGAGCTGCTCAATACATGTAAAAAGAATTTTGGCAAGGGAGCTTAATATAGCACCGTCCAAGCTGGAGGAATGTACTCCAAGAGCACCTATGAGGCCGATAACACTTGAGGATGCAAGCAGAAGAGCAGAGGATCTGTAAAGGCGGGAAAGGAGGATTAGATATGGAGAATATCAGAAGGGCAGATGTCATCGTAATAGGAAGCGGAGCCATTGGAAACTCCACCGCATTTTATCTGGCTAAGGCAGGACTTGATGTCATTGTAGTAGAGAAGGGCCAGCTTTCGGAATTTGCATCTGTAAGAAACGGAGCGATGAATAAGCTCACAAGAAGAGGAATAGGTGAGCTTCCGGTAGGAGTTTATGGTGCAAGAGAGGTATGGCCAAGGGTAGCGGAGGATATCGGAATCGATGTGGAATATAAGCAGACCGGAGGCTACCGCATTATGATGGATGATGCAGATATCGAAAGCACAATAAAATATCAGGAATACGGAAGAAAAGCAGGCCTTCATTTTGAGGAGCTGACCACGAAGGAGCTGCTAAAAAGGTGTCCGGCATTTTCGGATAAGATAAAATATGCCGTTAGATGCGAGGAGGAATCAAGAGCCAATCCGCTCAAGGTTACACTTGGATTTTATATGGCAGGACTTAAAAGGGGCGTCAGATATTATCCGGGACAGGAGATTACAAGACTCGAGATGAAACAAGGCAGGATAAATGCCGCTATTGCCTGTGACGGAACCAGATATGAAGCGCCAAAGATTCTTCTGGCTGCAAATTATGGCACAAGAGCCATTTTAAATACAGTAGGACTTGATCTTCCGATGCATTCCTTTTATGAGGAGATAATGGTAACGGAAAAGCTGCCGCATATACTTGATGAGATATTTGTCGGTTCATATTACGGACAGCAGACAGCCTGCGGAACCTTTGTATACGGCTCAAGCGACGGCTATTGCACAGATCCCGACAGAACAAGATATCCGCAAAATTATCAGAGCGCTGCGAGAATGGCAAGTCTTGCAAAGGGCCTGGTTGACCTGTTCCCTTGTCTTGCAAAGGCAAAAATCGTTCGTTCATGGGGCGGGTGGATGTCAATAACACCGGATGATTCGATGGTTATAGGTAAGGTTGATATAATCCCCGGTTTATATATAGCCTGTGGCTTCAGCGGTCACGGCTTCGGACTTTCGGCACCTGTCGGAAAGGTTATGAGTGAGGTGATATCAGAACAAAAGGTTGGCTGTGATATCAGTGCTCTAAGATATGACAGATTTTCAAAGGAGATGGATGTATTTACAAAAACAGACCGCAATCCGTTTAACCCCAACAGTCTGCAGAGAAGCTGGATTTATTAAGTATGAGGAGGAGAGGCTATTATGAAGAAAATTGAAATTATTACAAGACAGGAAAAGCTTTTAACACTTAAGGAAACCTTGGCAGATCATAAATGTCAGGGCATGACAATACATTCTGTTATGGGCTGCGGCAGACAGAAGGGCTATATAGATGAGATGAATTTGACAAGTGATGATATAAATCTTCTTCCGAAGGTCATGGTATTTGTAGTAGTTGAGGATTCAAAGCTTGAGGAAATATTGGGAGATGTTGTAAGTGCGGTCGGAACCGGAAAACCCGGTGACGGAAAAATATTTGTTTACGATGTATATGATTCGATAAGAATCCGTACAAATGAAAGAGGTGAGAGCAGCCTGTAACAGCTTCTTCCGGGATTTTGACAGCAGCAGGCACAAAAGGTGGCTAAAGGAGAGGAAGTGTTTATATGAGTGCAAATAATGAATCAATCGTATCCATAAAAAATGTAAATAAATGGTACGGAAACAACCATGTAGTTAAAAATATGAATATAGAGATCGCAGAAGGAGAATTTTTAACACTCCTTGGTCCCTCGGGCTGCGGAAAAACAACAACCCTTCGAATGATCTCGGGCTTTGAAAAGCCTACAGACGGAACCGTACAGGTTCAGGGAGAAAATGTTGAGAAGAAGGAGCCCTATCAGAGACCGGTTAATACCGTATTTCAGAATTATGCACTCTTTCCTCATATGACGGTAGCCGAAAACATTGCCTACGGACTCGCAGCAAAAAAGGTTCCCAAAAAGGAACGTATGGAAAAGGTTGAGGAAATGCTGAAGCTTGTACAGCTTGAGGGCTTTGGAAAACGAAAGATTACTCAGATGTCCGGAGGACAGAAGCAGCGAGTTGCTATAGCAAGAGCACTTATAAATCAGCCCAAGGTTTTGCTTTTGGATGAACCGTTAGGAGCACTTGATCTCAAGCTTCGCAAGCAGATGCAGCTTGAGCTGAAAAGATTGCAAAAGCAGCTAAAGATTACCTTTGTCTATGTTACACATGATCAGGAGGAGGCGCTGACCATGAGTGACAGAATAGCGGTTATCAATCAGGGTGTTCTAGAACAGATAGCAACGCCAAAGGAGCTTTATGAGCATCCTAAAACCAAATTTGTAGCAGGCTTTATAGGAGAATCAAATATCTTTGACGGTATTGTAAAAAACAGCAGTCAGGGACTCCGTATCGGAACAGAGGCAGGACATCATCCGATAAGAGACAAGGAAGGACTGTCAGAGGGAGCCTATATTGCGGTTTCGGTTCGTCCCGAGAATGTAAAATTTACGACCGAAAGACAGCACGGTTATTCAATACAGGGCAGAGTAAAGGAAAAAATCTATATCGGAAATCTTATTAAAATGATCGTACAGCTTCGAAACGGAGAAGAAGTCAAGATTACGAGAATGCAGGAGAATGAGCTGCCAGAGATCGGAAGTCTGTTGTATCTGTATTGGGAGCTGGAAAAGGGAGAAATCATCATTCAGAAGGAGCTTTTATCAAGAGACGGTATAGAAGGACTTGAAAGCCTGATGATGAAATAGGAGGTGGCGTTATATGAAAAAGCTAAAGAAAAAAATACCTCAGCTTGTGACGGTATCTCCGGCTGCTGCCTGGATGGTGGTATTCGTAGTTATTCCGATTGCATTTATTTTAGTCATCAGCTTTATACAGATGCAGAATAAGCAGCTGGTATTCAATTTTACACTTGCAAATTATAAGGAGATATTTTCCTCGTTATATGCCTCTTATTATTCCGAATCCTTCATAATAGCATTTTTCAACACTGTTATATGCATACTTCTTGGGTATCCGATGGCATATATTATCGCAAAGGCGCCGGAAAAAAGACGGAATCTGTATACTACATTGATGATGGTGCCGTTTTATACAAATCTTATCATACGTCTTAACGGCTGGAAGACGATCCTTGATAAAACAGGATGGCTCAACAGCTTTTTGATGGACAATAATATCATAAGTCAGCCGCTTCAGATCATGTATACGAGGCCGGCGGTCATTATGGGCATGGTTTATTCATTGCTTCCGTTTATGATATTGCCTCTTATTTCCTCTATAAGAAATCTGGATCCCTCATTGCTCGAGGCATCGAATGATCTCGGAATGAACAAGGTAAGGACATTCTTTCATGTAACACTTCCGCTTACAATGCCAGGTGTATTTTCGGGATCGATAATGGTATTTATTCCGACAATGGCATATTTCTTTATTTCCGATGTTATGGGAGGTGCAAAGCACAAGATGATAGGAAATGTCATTCAGACTCAGTTCAGCGGATCAGCATATAACTGGCCTGTAGGCGCGGCATTTTCTGTGGTATTGCTTCTGGCAACACTTATTCTTGTCGGCATTTACAAAAAGAGCGGCGGTGATATGGACGCTATGTCGCTGTAGGGGGGATTTGCGTGAAGAAAAAAAGATCAAGAATTTTATCGGGAATATATCTCGTACTTATATATACATTTTTGTTTTTGCCAATAGCAGCAATAATAATCGGCTCTGTAAATACCAACAGCTACAACAACAGCTTTGACGGATTTACGCTCGCATGGTACGGAGAGCTTTTGGAAAACGACACTCTTTTAGAGGGACTTGCAAAAAGCATAATACTTGCCGTAAGCAGCACCGCTCTTTCGGTTATTATCGGAACACTGGCAGCATTTGGCATGTATCGCTTCAAATTCAAGGGAAAGGCATTGCTCGATACAATGTTCTATATCCCAATCGTAATACCGGAGATCGTGCTTGGCATTTCTCTTATGGTTCTTTTTTCAATCTGTCATATAAGCACGGGAATGCTTACGCTTATCATAGCACATACAACCTTCTGCATTCCATATGTTGTATTCAATGTACGTGCTTCGATAGCAGGCTTCGATCCATCACTTGAGGAGGCATCGCTTGACCTTGGACGCAACAGGATGCAGACCTTTTTCAGAATTACACTGCCGCTTATAATGCCGGGAATTACATCCGGAGCATTTATGGCATTTACATTGTCGATAGATGATGTGATCATCAGCTATTTTACAAGCGGACCAAGCTCGCAGACACTTCCGATTATTGTTTACAATATGACCAAAAAGCGTATAACACCCGATGTATATGCGCTTTCAACTATAATAATTATTGTTGTTCTTTTGATATCTATTTTTGGACAGCTTGATTATAAGAAACTATTCAAAAAGCTAAGCTTAAAAAAGAGGAGGGATTGATATGGAAGGCTTTTCTTTTTATATGCCCACCAAAATAGTATTTGAAAAGGGTGCTCTTGATGCCGTATCGGAGCATGCAAAGGATTTTGGAAAGACCGGGCTTTTGATAACAGACAAAATGATGCTTGAAACAGACATTGTCAAAAGGGTAAGGAAGAGTTTTGATAAGGAAAATATGAATTACCTTATCTGGTCAGATATAGTACCGAATCCCAGAGACAAGGATATTGAAAAGGGTGCAGAATTTGCAGTTGAAAATAAAATAGATTATCTGATAGCAGTGGGAGGAGGATCGGCTATCGATACAGCTAAGGCCATAGGAGCTATCATGACAAATGGCGGCTGCTGCAGCGAGCTTTACGGAAACAAGCTTACAAAGCCGATTGCTCCGCTTATAGCAATACCTACGACCTGTGGTACGGGAAGCGAGGTAACTCACGAATCTATCGTAAACAATACAACAACAATGGTAAAGGATTGCATTTGGGGACCGAATAACAGTGTTAAGGTTGCCGTTCTTGATCCCGATGTGCTTGAAAAGCTTCCCGCACATATCATGGGTTCTACAGGAATGGACGCACTGACACATGCGGTAGAGGCATATGTCGGCAAGGCATCCAATCCGCTTACAGATGCACTTGCGTTAAGTGCAATAAGCATGATAGGCAGAAGCCTTATAAAGGGTGTAAATGAAAAGAATACAGAGGATCTTGAAAATATGCTTGTAGCAAGCTGTATGGCAGGCGCGGCATTTGGGAATTCCGATGTAGCCTCTGTCCATTCCATAGCCGAAGCACTGGGAGGCTATTATGACATACCGCATGGAGTTGCAAATGCAATGATGCTGCCGGAGGTTTCAAGAATTTCTGTACCGGGAGCACCCGAAAAATATGCAGCTGTGGCAAAGGCACTCGGAGTTGATATAAGCGGCATGAGTACAGAAGAAGCGGCATATGCAGGAGTTGACTATATTCAGGAGATGGCAGATACATTGAAAATTCCGCATTTTTGTGATCTTGAATGTGTTGATCCTAAGGATTTCGACAGATTGGCAAAGACGGCAGCCAACGCTCCGGAAACAGCCGATAATCCGGTTATGATGTATCAGGAGGATTTTAAGGCATTGTTTGAAAGACTTTATAACGAAAAGAGATAATACGAGGATCATAATCAAAGATACTTTTTTATTTATCAGGAGGAGAACTTATGAAAAAGAAAATTTTTGCGTTAGGACTTAGTGCGGTAACAGTTATTGCCCTGGCAGGCTGCGGTGGCGGAGGCAGCAGCGAAACTGCAGAGCTTGCGGCAGACGGCAAATATGAAGGCGAGGAATTAAACGTCTTTTTATGGCCCGAATATATTCCGGATGATGTTATAGAGGATTTCGAGAAGCTTTATGGAGTTACTGTAAATGTAAGCACCTATTCAAGCAATGAAGAGATGCTTTCAAAGTTTCAGAACAGTGCAGACGGAACCTATGACATCTTAAATCCAAGTGATTATATGGTTGAATATATGGCAGGCGAGGGCCTTCTCGCCGAGCTTGATAAGAGCGCACTTACTAATTATAAGAATCTGAATGAACAGTATCTTGGTCAGGATTTCGACAAGGATAATACATATTCGGTTCCGTTTGCACCGGGAGTTTTTGCGGTCGGATATGATAAGACTGTATATCCGGACGGAATAAGCAGTCTTAATGATCTTTTTGATGAAAAATACGCAGGTTCGGTATTTGTGCCTGACGATACAAAGATACTTATCGGAATGGTAAATAAAAGCTTAGGCTTCAGCCTTAACGAATCCGATGAGGCTAACCTTGAAAAGACAAAGGAAAAGCTAATGTCATTTAAGGAAAATGTATATGCACTGAAATTCGAAGGAACACAGGATCTTCTTATATCAGGCGAATGTCCTTTAGGATATACATTTAACGGAAGTATTGCCATGGCTCAGGCCGAAAATTCTGATATAGAGGTTTATTTCCCAACAGAGGAAGGAACATATCGCTGGATAGACAACCTCTGCATACCTGCTAATAGTGAGAAGCAGGAACTTGCAACAGAATTTATAAATTATATCCTGGATGCCGATGTTGACTGCAAGATCCGTACAGAGGTATGCAGTACATCTCCGAATGAAGCAGGCTGGGCACTTGTCGATGAAAGCATAAGCGGACTGGATTCACTTAATATTCCGAAGGAATGCTGGGATAACAGTGAATATGCAGCAAATCTGGATGATGCAACAAACAAGATTTACAACAATATGTACGCTGAATTTACAAAATAAAAGGAGAGTGGCATATGCAGAATTTTGTTTATGATATTCCTACAGTCGTATATTTCGGAAAGGGACAGATAGAAAAGCTTGGGAAGCTTGCAGGCAGTATAGGAAAAAGGGCACTCATAGTCTATGGAGGCGGCAGTATTAAAAGAAACGGGCTTTTTGATGCTGCAAAGGGCCTTTTGGAAAAAGAGGGCGTGGAGTGCCATGAATTCGGAGGAGTAGATCCGAATCCAAGAATAGAAAGTGTAAGAAGCGGTGTTAAGTATTGCAGGGAGCATGATATAGATGTTTTGATACCGATAGGAGGAGGCAGTGTAATAGACTGTGCAAAGATAATAGCAGCCGGGGTAAAATACCCCGGTGATGCATGGGAGCTTGCCGAGGATACAAAAAAGATCAGGGATGCATTGCCTGTTATTACGGTTCTTACAATTGCCGCAACAGGAACAGAGATGGACTTTTATGCAGTTATAACCAATCAGGATTTAAATGCAAAGGTCAGCATCGACAGCAGGTGGCTGTTCCCTAAATATTCAATCATGGATCCATCATATACAGAAACAGTGTCGGCATATCAGACAGCCTCTGGCGCAGCGGATATTATGTCACATATTTTTGAGGTGTATTTCCAGAAATGCGGAGATACCTATATACAGGATCAGATAATGGAAGGGCTTATGCGTACTGTTGTAAAATACGGCCCGATTGCCATAGATGAGCCGGATAATTATGATGCAAGAGCAAATCTGATGTGGGCTTCCAGCTGGGCTATAAACGGAATGATAGCCTGCGGAAAGCTGGGAGCCTGGGTATGCCATCCGATCGAGCATCAGCTTTCAGCCTTTTATGATGTGACTCACGGAATGGGACTGGCAGTTATCATACCTCATTGGATGGAAAAAATACTGGATGATTCTATAGTAGATGTATTTGTAAGCTATGGAGTAAATGTTTTTGGCATAGATAAGACACTTCCTAAGTATGATATTGCAAAAGCTGCAATTAAAGAAACAAGAAAATGGTACGATTCTATGAACATACCTAAGACCTTAAGAGAGCTTGGTATCAATGATAAGGATAAATTCGATATCATGGCGGAAAAAGCTTCAAAAGGTCTTGATAAGGCATATTGTCCTTTAACAAAGCAGGATGTGCTTGATATATATGAAGCAGCCTTTTAGAGGAGGTGACATTATGGAAACGATGAAATTATATATAGGAGGCAAATGGGTAGAGAGCCACAGTAAGGAATTCATAGATGTGGAAAATCCGGCACAAAGGAAAATAATAGGAAGAGTTCCGGCCGGAAATGCAAAGGATGTGGATGCTGCGGTTGAGGCTGCAAAAAAGGGCTTTCAAATCTGGAAAAATTATACAGGAGAGCAAAGAGGAGCAGCGCTTAGAAGGGCAGCTGATTATTTCGAAGCACATAGTAAGGAAATAGCAGATACTATAACCGCAGAGCTTGGCGCACCTGTAAGTATGTCAGAGGATTGGCACGTATCGGCTGCGGCAGGAGAGGCAAGAGAATTTGCAGAATTTGCCGAACAGTTTATATATGAAGAAAAGAAAACGGGATACATTCTAAGAAGAGAGCCCTATGGTATAGTAGCAGGCATCACGCCTTGGAATTACCCTTTAGATCAGATTACGCTTAAGATCCTTCCGGCACTTGCAGCAGGAAATTGTGTAATATTAAAGCCGAGTCAGATGGCACCCTTGACAGCATATCATTTTGCAAGAGCAATGGAGTCAGCAGGACTTCCAGACGGAGTATTCAATCTTGTTACCGGCCGTGGAGGAGAGGTAGGAAATGTCCTTGCATCACATCCTGATATCAGAATGATTTCATTTACTGGCTCAACAGATGCCGGAAGACAGGTAAATACACTCGCCTTAAGCAATATAAAGAAGTGTACACTGGAGCTTGGAGGAAAATCCGCAGCTATTGTTTTGGAAGGGGCAGATCTAAAAAAGGCTGCCGAAGCAGTTGTGACAGACTGCTTTATGAATACGGGACAGACCTGCAACGCGATTACACGTATGCTGATTCCGGCAGACAGAAGCAAAGAGGCAGAGGCTTTTATAAAAGAAGCAGCTGCAGGGCTTAAGGTTGGTGATCCGCTTGATGAAACAGTGGATATCGGACCGCTGATAAACGAAAAATCATGGAAAAAAGTAAAGGAATATATAGAAATAGGCTTAAATGAGGGAGCCAGAATGATTATAGGCGAGATCCCCAAGAGCTGTGATAATGGCTATTATGTAAAGCCTGTTGTATTTATGGATGTTACAAATGACATGAGAATCGCAAGGGAAGAGATTTTCGGACCTGTGCTCTGTGTTATTGCTTACAACAATATCGAGGAAGCAATTGAAATAGCAAATGACAGTCCTTACGGACTTTGCGGTGCCGTATTCGGAGATGAGGATTTGGCAATTGACACAGCAAGAAAAATGGAAACTGGAGTTATTTGCATAAACGGCTCGGGAATTTGCAAGGGGGCACCGTTTGGAGGCTATAAGGAATCCGGAAACGGACGAGAAAGCTGTATTCAAAGTGTTGATGAATATATGGAGATAAAGGCTATCTGTTATTAAAAGGGTCTGTCGCATTAAATGCATAATATTGAATACTCTGAAAGAAACATCCACAGCGTCGGTACTTCCCGAATGCAGACGATAGTCTTGCATAAGGGTTAGTACCGCTACGCGAGGACTAAGTGCAAACGGTTTCTGGAAGAGTATTCATTGAAATGCATAATGCGACAGACC
>CAVBHN010000023.1:0-36880 GCA_963595425.1 Faecalibacterium sp. CAG:74
TACTTCCCGAATGCAGACGATAGTCTTGCATAAGGGTTAGTACCGCTACGCGAGGGTGCTGAACGTCCGGTGGACGTTCGTTTAGCACCGACCGAAGTGGAACGTAGATAAGTGCAAACGGTTTCTGGAAGAGTATTCATTGAAATGCATAATGCGACACCCCCTGTTTTCATATAACGGAAATTTTTATTTATATATGAATAAGCTTTTTAATATATAGGCTGTAAAGAATTTGCTATAAATATGTAAAGCTGATTTGAAAGGTTGACTATTTAAATTCAAGCGTTATAATCTAAAAGGATTTAAAAATAATATCAATGATATGAGGTCAAAGAAGCTTTTGAACTCAATATCATATCAACAAAACGGGAGGTGAATTTCATGGACAGTTGCGACAGTACCGGACGAAGTTGCCTAAGCGGCATCAAAAAAAGAACCAAAGAAGAGCAGTTGTCTATGTTATTTACGCAATAGCTCTCTTTATATATATCTTTTTTTGCACCGCTTAGAAATGCTGATGAAGATGCCGGGAAACGCAGATTCGAAATTTCTATGCGGCTTTTTTATGCGAAAAGCTGCATGGAAGGGTTAATCCGATAATAAAAAAATGAGGAGGCAATGACGGTGGAAAAGGATGTATTGAAAGAACCGAATTATGTAGAGGAGCTGCTCTCTATAATCAGAAGCGGTTTGTCTAATGAAGAAATAGAGGACAAAATATCTGATTATCATGAAAACGATATTGCGGATGCATGGCAGCAGCTTACTCCCGAGGAAAGAAAAAGATTATATGTTATTTTGGGACCGGAGAAGGTCTCGGAAATCTTCACGTACATTGAAAATGTAGAAGATTATATCAAAGAGCTTGAGCTTGAAAGGGCAGCCGAGGTTATTTCGCATATGGATTCGGATGATGCGGTTGATGCTCTTGAGGGAATGGATGAGGAAACTCAGGAAAAGCTCGTAAATATGATGGATGACGAGGCAAGCAGGGATATTCAGCTTATCCAATCCTATGAGGATGACGAAATAGGAAGTAAGATGACTACCAACTATATCGTCATCAAATATACACTGTCTATAAGGCAGGCAATGCGTGAGCTTGTAAGACAGGCAGGAGAAAATGACAATATATCAACGATATATACCGTAGACGATGAAGAAAGGTTTTACGGAGCTCTTGATCTCAAGGATCTGATTATTGCAAGAGATTATCAGAAGCTTGAGGAGCTGGTCACTACATCGTATCCATATGTAATGGATCACGAAAAGATAAGCGATTGTATCGAACGAATCAAGGATTATGCAGAGGATTCCATACCGGTGCTTTCTGAAAATATGCATATAGTAGGAATCATCACGGCACAGGATATTGTTGAGGTTGTTGATGATGAGATGGGCGATGATTATGCAAAGCTGGCAGGTCTTACCGCAGAGGAGGATCTCAAGGAAACAAATATCGAAAGCATGAAGAAAAGACTTCCGTGGCTTATCATTCTTTTGTTCCTTGGAATGGCTGTTTCAAGTGTTATAGGTGTATTTGAAACAATAGTTGCCCTTATACCTGTTATCATGAGCTTCCAGTCGCTTATACTTGATATGGCAGGAAATGTCGGAACACAGTCGCTTGCCGTAACGATCAGGGTTCTTATAGATGAAAATCTTACAGGCGAAAATAAAAGAAAGCTTATGGCTAAGGAAATGAAGGTCGGATTCTCAAACGGTCTTATATTAGGAGCGATTGCTTTAGGCTTTGTTGGAGTTTATACAATATTGGTGAAGGGATATCCCGCTCAGCAGGCATTTATAATAGCAGGATGTGTTGCTGTTTCGCTTCTTGTTGCAATGACTATATCAAGTCTTGTAGGAACTATAATACCGATGTTCTTCCACGCTATAAAGGTAGATCCGGCAGTTGCATCGGGACCGCTCATTACTACAGTTAATGATTTGGTTGCGGTTGTAACATATTATGGATTGGCATGGATTCTTTTGATAGATATTTTTCATATGTAAAAGCACAGCCGCAGGCAGACTTATCCGGACATTTAAAATGTCATAGGATAGGTACACCTGCGGCTTTATTTTATATGTATAGGCCGAAATGTCTTATTTATCTGTGATTGTCAACATATTTCATTTCATGAATATTTATGCTCTGAGAATGATAATTTGACAGATAGTCAAAAAGTTCAGAGCGATCATTAAAAAATTTATAAATTTCATGACAGCTTTCGGTCATGAAGCGCTGATTGATGGCTTTCTCGAGAGCAGCCTCGATTTCATCGAAGTAGCCGTTTATATTGTAGATGACGATAGCCTTATTATGCTGTCCAAGCTGCTTGAGTGTCAAGGTTTCGAAAAATTCATCAAAGGTTCCGACACCACCCGGCATTATGATAAAGGCGTCAGATCTGTCTTCAAGAAGCTGTTTTCTTTCGTGCATATCCTTTGTTTTGATAAGCTCGCTGCAGTTTGGAAAAAGATTGCCGCCAAAATCAAGAAATCCAGGTACAATGCCTATGATATTTCCGTGACAGCTTGCGGCACCTCTTGCAACGGCGCCCATTATGCCTTCGCCTCCGGCACCGTATACGAGTGTATGTCCGTTTAAGGCGATGTCAGCTCCCAATGCCTCGGATTCATCCAAAAATGATTTATCGATATGGTTGCTCGATGAGCCGTAAATACATATATTCATAATCTAAACCTCGTTATTTTGTATAACTCTTTAAGAGAAGAGGACATAAAATATCCTGTTAATAAATTAAATAATATCACATTGAGAAGAATAAAGGGAGAAATAATTTAAAGGAGAGGTGCAGGTCTGCACAACCATGCAAGCAAGCTTGCCAGGTTGCACAGCCGCTGTCCAGGCTTTTATAGTATATTTTGCTTGCGTATTTAATATTCACATGATATAATTTCGAAATGGTTGCGATGGGGAAAGTCTGTCCGATTTTACAGGTTTAATATACATTGCGAAAGATTGATTATAGGTAAATGTTAAATATAAGGAGGACGAATTAATAATGAGCGTTCAGGTAGAAAATTTAGAGAAAAGCACAGCAAAACTTACGGTTACTGTACCGGCTGAGGAGCTTGACAAGGCAATCCAGCAGGCATATATGAAGCAGAAAAAGAACTTTTCTATGCCGGGATTCAGAAAAGGCAAGGTTCCGAAGCAGATTATAGAGAAAATGTATGGTCCGGAAATTTTCTATGAGGATGCAGCTAATTTCCTTCTTCAGAATAATTATCCTGATGCAGCAAACGAAAGCGGACTCAAGATCATTACTCGTCCGGTTATAGATATTTCACAGATCGAAAAAGGAAAGGAATTCATCTTTACAGCAGAGGTAGGTGTATATCCTGAGGTTGTTCTCGGTCAGTATAAAGGAATAGAAATACCGATTCAGAAGACAGAGGTTACAGATGCGGATCTTGATGCAGAGCTTAAGGCAGAGCAGGAAAAGAACAGCAGAACAGTAACAGTTGATGACAGAGCAGCTCAGATGGGTGATACAGTAGTTATTGATTTCTTGGGAGAAATCGATGGCGTTCCGTTTGACGGCGGTGAAGGAAAGGATCATTCTCTTGAACTCGGATCAGGACAGTTCATTCCTGGCTTTGAGGAACAGCTTGTCGGCGTAGGAGCAGACGAGGACAAGGATGTTGTTGTAACTTTCCCAGAGAATTATCATGCAGAGGATCTTAAGGGTAAGGAAGCCGTATTCCATTGTACAGTACACCGCATCGAGAAGAAGGAACTTCCGGAGCTTGATGATGATTTTGCACAGGATGTATCAGAGTTTGATACACTTGATGAATACAAGGAAGATCTCAAGAAGACAATCGCAGAGCGCAAGGAAAAAGAGGCTAAGGAAGCCAGAATCAATCTTGCACTCGAAAAAGCAACAGAAAATGCTACAATCGAGCTTTCAGACATTCTTGTTAATGAGCAGGTTGACAACATGTTCGAAAACATGGCAAACAGATTTAAGGCTCAGGGAATGGATATGCAGCAGTATCTTATGATCATGGGTCAGACAGAGGAGCAGGCTAAGGAGCCTATGAAGCCACAGGCAGTACGTCAGCTTCGTACTCAGTTTGTACTTGACAAGATCGCTGAGGAGGAAAAGCTTGAGGCTACAGAGGAGAAGGTAGAAGAGAAGCTGTCAGAGATGGCTAAGGCTTACAATATGGAGCTTTCAAAGCTTAAGGAAATCTTCTCGGATGACTACATGGAGCAGTTCAAGGGCGAAATGAAGTCAGAGCTTGCAGCCGAGTTTGTCGGAGAAAATGCAATAGAGACCGAAGCAGCTACAAAGGCAGCCGAGGAAGCTATGAAGCAGAACATTGAAGAAGCAGCAAAAGAGGCTGACAAGGAAGCTGAATAATTTGCTTTTATAAAAGGAGACAAAACATAGATATGAGTCTTGTGCCATATGTTATAGAACAGACAGGAAACGGTGAAAGAAGCTATGATATTTATTCAAGACTTCTGAAGGATAGGATTATATTTTTAGGTGAAGAAGTAAACGATGTTACAGCATCACTTATTGTAGCACAGCTTCTTTTCCTTGAAGCTGAGGATCCCAATAAGGATATTCATCTGTATATAAACAGCCCGGGCGGCTCAGTTACTGCCGGAATGGCTATCTATGATACAATGCAGTATATAAAGTGCGATGTTTCGACTATTTGTATCGGAATGGCGGCAAGCATGGGAGCATTCCTTCTTGCGGGCGGAGCCAAGGGAAAGAGAATGGCACTTCCGAATGCTGAAATAATGATACATCAGCCATCAGGCGGAGCACAGGGACAGGCAACAGAGATAAAGATAGTTGCAGAGCAGATATTGAAGATTCGTAAAAAACTCAATGCGATAATTTCGGAAAACACAGGACAGCCGCTTGAACGCGTAGAGGTAGATACGGAAAGAGACAATTATATGTCAGCTGAAGAGGCAAAGGCTTATGGCCTGATCGATTCGGTTATCACAAAAAGATGATCTTACAGGGGTGTTTCAAATAAGGTTTAATGCTTTAATTTGATTCATCCCTTTCCGCGTTTTTAGCAACAGACGAAGCGCGCAGCAATCAGAACATTATTTATATGAAATGGAGAACACAATGGCTGGTAAGGGTATATCCGTAGCAAGATGCTCCTTCTGTGGAAAATCAGAGGGTCAGGTAGCAAAAATGATAGCAGGTCCGTCAGGACTTTATATATGCAATGAATGCGTTGAACTTTGCAAAGAAATTATAGATGAAGAGGATCTTTACGAGGACGAGATCGAGGGCCAAAGCAATGAAATTAAGCTTATGAAGCCGAAGGAAATAAAGGCTGTTCTCGATGAATATGTTATCGGGCAGGATGATGCAAAGAAGGTCCTTGCTGTATCGGTTTACAATCACTACAAGAGAGTATTAAGCAAGGATAAGTCGGATGTAGAGCTGCAAAAGAGTAATATTCTTATGCTCGGACCTACAGGCTCCGGAAAAACTCTTCTTGCTCAAACGCTTGCAAGACTGTTAAATGTACCGTTTGCTATCACAGATGCAACTAATCTCACTGAAGCAGGATATGTCGGAGAGGATGTTGAAAATATCCTTCTCAGACTTATACAGGCTGCCGATTATGATGTTGACAGAGCAAAATACGGTATCATCTACATAGATGAGATTGACAAGATCACCAGAAAATCCGAGAATGCTTCAATTACACGTGATGTATCGGGTGAGGGCGTTCAGCAGGCACTTCTGAAGATCATAGAGGGCACTGTTGCAAATGTTCCGCCAAAGGGAGGAAGGAAGCATCCTCAGCAGGAATATATCCAGATAGATACATCTAATATTCTTTTCATATGCGGCGGAGCCTTTGAAGGCCTTGAAAAGATCATAATGAAGAGAAAGGACACAAAGTCCATGGGCTTCAATGCCGATCTCGGCCATGTCGACAGAAATGAAATCGGAGGCCTTTTAAAAGAGGTTATGCCTGAGGACTTTATCAAGTTCGGACTTATACCTGAATTTATAGGACGTGTTCCGGTTGTAGTAAGCCTCGATGCAATAGATGAGGATGCTATGATCAGGATCCTTACAGAGCCGAAGAACAGTCTGGTTAAGCAGTACAAAAAGCTTTTTGAGCTTGACGGAGTTACACTTAAGTTCAGTGATGAGGCTCTAAGAGAGGTTGCCAAGGAGGCTGTTAAGAGAAAGACAGGTGCCAGAGGCTTAAGAGCGATTATGGAAAAAACGATGATGGATGTTATGTATGAAACACCGTCAGATGATAAAATTGAGATTTGTGAGATAACAAAAGAGGCCGTTGACGGAACTAAGCAGCCGCTTATTACCCGTAAGGATGATAAGAAAAAGGAGGCTTAAAGCAGCGGCAGGTAATACTACAGGAGATATATGAGAGATACAATGATGAGAATGCCGGCAGTTGCCCTAAGAGGCACACTTGTTATGCCGGATATGATAATGCATTTTGACATTAGCAGAAGTCGTTCTATAAAGGCAGTAGAAAAGGCAATGCTGCTTGATCAGAAGATTTTTCTCGTGGCTCAAAAGGATGTCAGTGTAGAAGATCCGGGGATAGATGATATTTACAGCATTGGAACTATCGGAACGATCAAGCAGGTTATTAAGCTGCCTAACAATCTTATACGAGTGCTTGTGTCGGGAATTACAAGAGCGCAGCTTTCGGAATTCACTATGACAGAGCCCTATCTTGAGGCGGATGTAATTCCTTTTTATGATGAGGAGATAGAATTTTCATCAGAGGAAGAAAAAGAAGCAATGCTTCGTGAGCTCAAGGATCTTTTTATCGATTATTGCAATACGGGAATGAAGATAGGCAAGGAGCTTACAAATCAGATTCTTGAAATTGACGATGTCAAGCATCTTGTAGATCAGATAATAGTTCAGGTGCCGTGTGAGCTGGAGCAGGAGCAAAGGCTTCTTGAGGCAATTGATCTTAAAGAAAGATATAGTGAGCTTTGCAATATGCTCGCAAAGGAAGTGGATATTTGCGAGATAAGAAGAGAGCTTCAGGAAAAGATCAAGGAAAGCCTTGATAAAAATCAGAGAGAATATATATTACGAGAGCAGATAAAAATAATAAGAGAAGAGCTCGGCGATGATAATACAGAAAGTCAGATAGAGGAATACAGAAAAAAGGTTGAGACTCTTGAGGCTTCTGAGGATGTAAAGGAAAAGATTTTAAAGGAAATCGGAAGACTTTCAAGCCTTGGTGCAAATAACCCTGCAGAGGGCGGAGTTATTAGGGGCTATGTAGAGACATTGCTTGCGCTTCCGTGGGACAAAATGTCAACAGATAATGATGATATTCAAAGAGCAAGGCAGATTCTTGAGGAGGATCATTACGGCCTCGAAAAGATCAAGGAGCGTGTGCTCGAATTCCTTGCCGTAAGAACCTTAAAGAAAAAGGGTGACAGTCCGATCCTTTGCCTTGTAGGACCTCCCGGAACAGGAAAGACATCCATAGCCAAATCAATAGCAAGAGCTCTTGATAAGAAATATATACGCATGAGTCTTGGCGGTATCAGAGATGAGGCAGAGATTAGAGGACACAGACGTACATATATAGGAGCTATGCCGGGACGAATTGCCGAAGGAATGAAACAGGCCGGAGTCAAGAACCCGCTGTTTTTGCTTGATGAAATTGACAAGGTCAGCAGTGATTACAGAGGTGATACATCCTCTGCACTTTTAGAGGTGCTTGATCCTGAGCAAAATGTCAGATTTGCGGATCACTATATTGAAATTCCGATTGACTTATCAGAGGTGCTTTTTATAGCAACCGCAAACGATGCTGCAAGTATACCGAGACCTTTGCTTGATCGTATGGAGCTTATCGAGGTTACAAGCTATACTGAAAACGAGAAGGAGCATATAGCAAAGGAGCATCTTATTCCAAAGCAGCTTAAAGCAAACGGACTTACGAGGAGCGAGCTTTCTGTTTCGGATAAGGCACTTGAAGAAATAATCAGTGCATATACTAAGGAGGCCGGCGTTCGCCAGCTTGAAAGAATTATCGGAAAGATATGCCGAAAGACAGCTCTTATCATGCAGGAGGAGGGCAAAAAGAGAGTTTCATTGTCAACAAAGAATCTTCAGGATTTCCTTGGCAAAAAGAAATTCTCATTCCAGAAGGCAAATTTAAAGCCGGAGGTCGGTATTGTAAGAGGTCTGGCCTGGACAAGTGTAGGCGGAGATACTCTTCAGATCGAAGTAAATATAATGTCCGGAAAGGGTGAACTTAGATTGACAGGTCAGCTTGGCGATGTAATGAAGGAATCTGCCATGGCCGGAATAAGCTATATCCGTTCGGTTGCAAAAAAATATCATATAAAAGACGAATTCTTTGTAAAGAACGATATACATATACATATACCTGAGGGCGCAGTGCCTAAGGATGGACCGTCAGCAGGTATAACTATGGCGACCGCTATGCTTTCCGCGATTACAAATACGCCTGTTTATGCAGACATTGCAATGACCGGTGAGATAACTCTAAGGGGAAGAGTGCTTCCTATAGGAGGACTTAAGGAGAAGCTTTTGGCAGCAAAGAAGGCAGGAATGCACAAGGTGCTTGTTCCTTTGGAAAATCGCATTGATGTTCAGGAGATGAGCGAGGAAATTACCGGTGGTCTTGATATCATATTCGTTGAGAATATGAATCAGGTCATTAAAGAAGCATTTAAGCTTCCTGATGCTGAAAAGCATTGAAATTAAGCCTTCAAAATTACCTTCATGACACATATGATGAGTATGGAAAGAGGAATTTATGATAATTAAATCGGCATCACTTGATATAGTTTGCGGAATTACAAGCAAGCTTCCGGATACAAAGCAGTTCGAGGTGGCATTTGCCGGAAAATCCAATGTCGGAAAATCGTCTTTGATAAATGCTCTTATGAACAGAAGAAATCTGGCAAGGACAAGCTCACAGCCGGGAAAGACGCAAACTATAAATTTTTATCATATAAATGAAGAATTTTACCTTGTGGATCTTCCGGGATATGGCTATGCTAAAGCATCTGCAGAAATAAAGGCTAAATGGGGCAGGATGATAGAGAGATATCTCTATAAATCAAAGAATCTGCAGGCTGTATTTCTTCTGATAGATATAAGACATGAGCCGGGTCAAAATGACTGCATAATGTATGATTGGATAAAAAGTCAGGGTTATGAACCAATTGTTATTGCGACAAAGGCTGACAAGATAAAAAGAAGTCAGCTTCAAAAGCAAAGCGCACTCGTAAAGAATAAGCTTGGAATGCCTAAGGAATCCGAAATTCTTTTGTTTTCTGCTCAAACAAAGCAGGGAGCAGCTGAAATATGGGATAAGATCGAAGGGTTGATGCAAAATGACAATGATCAAAGCGAATAATGTCCATTATGACTATCTTCAATATACAGAGGAAAATGAAAAGCCCGAGGTTTATCACGCATTAAAGGGAATTGATCTGGAGGTGAAAAAGGGTCAGTTCATTGCGATAATAGGCCCGAACGGATGCGGAAAATCAACCTTTGCAAAACATATAAATGCGCTGCTTACTCCATCGGAGGGCAGCGTATTTGTTGAGAGGATGGATACTAAGGATAATAAAAATGTTTGGAATATAAGACAAAAAGCCGGAATGGTATTTCAAAATCCCGACAATCAAATAATCGCATCTGTCGTTGAAGAGGATGTAGCCTTTGGACCCGAAAATATAGGAGTCCCAAGAGATGACATTTGGCAGAGAGTAGACAATGCTCTTTTAGTTACGGGAATGACAGCATATAGGGAAAAGTCGCCAAATAAGCTGTCGGGCGGACAGAAGCAAAGGGTTGCAATAGCAGGTGTTATGGCTATGAAGCCTGAATGTATTGTACTTGATGAACCGACGGCAATGCTTGATCCTCTGGGACGAAAAGAAGTGCTTAAGGCTATGCGGGAGCTGAATAAGCAGCAGGGCGTAACGATTATCCTCATTACGCATTACATGGAAGAGATAACGGATGCGGATATTATCTTTGTTGTAGAGGACGGAAGGGTTTCTATGTCGGGAACGCCTGAGTTTATATTTTCAAAGGTTGACAAGCTGAAGGAAGCAGGACTTGACGTTCCTTATGTCACAGAGCTTGCTCATGAGCTTAAAATGGAGGGCCTTGATATAAAGGAGCCCATCTTAACAGTGAATGAATTGGCGGAGGAAATATGTCGATTAAATTAGAAAATGTTTCATATGTATATGAAAAGGGCTCGGCATATAGCTCAAATGCATTGAAAAATATTTCACTTGAGATAAATGACGGTGAATTTATCGGAATTATAGGACATACGGGAAGCGGTAAATCAACACTCATTCAGCTGTTCAATGCATTGCTTCGCCCGACAGACGGAAGAATTTTGTATGATAAAGAGGATATATGGGAGAACGGCTACGATAGGCGTGCACTTCGGTTTAAAGTAGGTCTTGTATTTCAATATCCGGAATATCAGCTGTTTGAAACTACTATTCTAAAGGATGTCTGCTACGGACCGAGAAATAAGGGACTTAGCGAGAACGAATGCAGGGAAAGAGCAATACAGGCTATTGCCGCCGTCGGAATGAAGGAGGATATGTATGAAAAATCACCTCTTGAGATATCTGGCGGACAGAAGCGAAGAGTTGCAATAGCAGGAGTTTTGGCTATGGACCCTAAAGTACTTGTACTGGATGAGCCATGTGCTGGTCTTGATCCGAGAGGTAAGGAAGAGATTCTGAGTATGCTTTCAAGACTCAGAAGAGACAGGAACATAACGATAATACTTGTATCTCACAGTATGGAGGATGTTGCGGGATATGCCGACAGGCTCATTGTAATGAATAATGGCGAAAAGGCTTTTGACGGATCTGTAAGAGAGGTATTTTCGCATTATAAGGAGCTTGAAAAGATGGGACTTGCGGCACCTCAGGTTACTTACATTATGAATGAATTAAAAAGCAGAGGTCTTGCTGTAGATACATCCGCTATTACAATCGACGAAGCTAAAAAGAGCATTTTGAAGGCACTGGGAAGATAAGAGGTTTGAAAAGAAAAGATGTTAAAGGACATGACAATAGGCCAATATTATCCGACAGATTCGGTACTTCACAGGCTTGACCCCAGAGTGAAATTCATAGGTACGCTTGTATTTGTAATATCGCTTTTTTTTGTTGAGAATTTTGGCTATTTGATATGTACGGGATTTCTCGTGTTTATGATAGCCATTTCCAACATACCTCTTAGATATCTTATAAAAGGATTAAAGCCGATATTGTTTCTGCTGATTTTTACCGCTGTATTAAATCTTTTTTTAACGCAGGGTGAAATTGTATGGCAGGCAGGAATATTCAAGATAACAAGGGAAGGCATAAGGACGGCTTGTCTTATGGCTATTCGTTTTGTTTTTCTTGTTATGGGAGCCTCGCTTATGACACTTACAACAACGCCTAATAAGCTGACAGACGGTCTCGAAAGCCTACTCGGACCGCTTTCAAAAATAAAGGTTCCTGTTCATGAAATCGCTATGATGATGTCGATCGCACTCAGATTTATCCCTATTTTATTGGAGGAAACCGATAAGATAATGAAGGCACAGATGGCAAGAGGTGCGGATTTCGAGAGCGGAAATCTGATAGATAAGGCTAAGGCATTGATACCTCTTTTGATACCTCTTTTCGTTTCTGCATTCAGAAGGGCCTCTGATCTGGCACTAGCAATGGAGGCAAGGTCCTATCACGGAGCACAGGGACGAACGCATATGAAGCCGCTTATGTATTGCGGACGGGATTATATTGCATATATTGTATTATTTGCATATTTGGCACTGCTTATAGTGCTTAAAATCTTATTTAATTTCTGAACGGGAGGATTTATGAGAAGGATTTTTCTGGAAATAGCATATGACGGAACAAATTACAGTGGATGGCAGGTTCAGAACAATGCTGTTTCTGTTCAGGAAACAATAGACAAGGCATTAAGCGAGTGGCTTTCGGAGGAAATACATACTATTGGTGCCAGCAGAACGGATGCCGGAGTTCATGCAAGAGGAAATGTGGCTGTATTTGATACAAATTCGCAGATTCCCGCAGATAAATTTGCATTTGGCTTAAATTCGAGACTTCCGAGTGACATATGTATACAGGAGTCATTTGAGGTGCCGATGGAGTTTCATCCGAGATTTACGGAAACGGTAAAGACCTATGAATACAAGATACTAAACAGAAAATTTCCGGATCCTACCAGAAGAAATGACAGTCTGTTTTATTATGGAAGACTTGATGTGGATTCAATGAATGAAGCAGCCTCATATTTGGTGGGACCTCATGATTTTAAAAGCTTTTGTGCAGTAAATCACGATGCAAAAACAACCGTAAGAACTATATATTCCGCTGTTGTTGATAAGGAAGAGGATATGATTACATTTCAGATAACCGGAAACGGCTTCCTTTACAACATGGTAAGGATAATAGCCGGAACCTTGATAGAGGTCGGAAAAGGAAAAATAAAACCCGAGAGCATTAAGAAAATCATGGAGGCAAGGGACAGACAAAAGGCAGGGCCTACAGCACCTGCTCATGGACTTACCCTTGTAGAAATAGAATATCCGGAATGGGAGATGTGATTACTATTCAGGTGCTATATTGCGCTTAAGATATTTGATCATACCTACGGCACAAAGCTCGTTTGTATCGCCTGCGAATATTTTGGCCTCAGCACCTATCATTTTATGAGCAACGAGGTTATATTCGACATGTATTCTGAAGAAATCACTGCTCATCGGCTTAAGAAAGCTGACAGACAGATCAGTCGTAGAAAGAAATTTGCCGGCAAGTACTGTACCTGATATGCCGGCGCAGGTATCAAAGAGCGTACAGGCCATTCCGCCATGTATACAGCCATAGGGGTTTTTATGAAGCTCTATTGTATCGTATCGATAATCTACCCATGATCTGTTTTGTTCGTCACAGTCTATAACTCTAAGATTCAGTGATGCGTTCATTTTGTTTTTGTACTCATCAGCCTGCTGAGCTGCAATGAGCTTTTCTATGGATTCTTTAAAGCTTAATTTTTTTATCATTTCAATACATCCTACTGCAGGAGGGCTTCCTGCAATTCAATAAATATTTAAATTTCAACCTTGGCATCTTAAGATAAAACAAATAAAGATTCAGGAAACAGGTGCAATCGGGAATATTAAAAATATTTTTTAAGAAAATGGGCAATCACAATCGGAATGCCCATTTATTGCACAAATTATGAATCAGTTTATTTCAGCGATTGCCTCAACCTCACAAAGGACGCCCTTTGGAAGATCCTTAACCGCTACACATGAACGTGCCGGCTTACTCGTGAAATATTTTTCGTATACTGCATTAAAAGCTGCGAAATCATTTATATCTGCAAGGAAGCAAACTGTTTTCAGTACATTATCAAAGCCTGATCCGGCTGCCTCTAAAATAGCTCCGACATTCTTGCATGACTGTTCAGCCTGAGCTTCGATGTCACTGCCTGCAACAGCACCTGTGCTCGGAATTACAGGGATCTGTCCGGAAACGAATACAAGGCTGCCGGCGATCTTTGCCTGAGAATATGGTCCTATTGCAGCAGGTGCGTTTTTAGTCTCAATTGTTTTCATATTGCAATCTCCAATTCTTAAAATTTTTTGAAACATATTGTGAACCGGGTATCGGTTTGGACCTTTGAACCCAGTATCATATTATAGTAATACTCAAATTATATAAGGTCAACGTTTAAAATTTTGATGAAGGATCAAATGAGCCCTTGAAATATTTGTATTTTTTGTTTTGCCTGAACAAAAAGAGCCATGACATTATGGCAGAACCGATTTCAGCAACAAAGACCGCACACCAGATTCCGTCAATGCCGAAGAACAAAGGCAGCACCAATACAGATATCAGCTCAAAGACCAGAGATCGTACAAAGGATATGATAGCTGAAATTGTTCCGTTGCTCAGCGCAGTAAAAAATGCCGATGCAAAGATGTTTCCGCCAGACAACAGGAATGCCATAAGGAAAATTCTAAAGGCATGTACAGTAAGTAAAAGAAGATCTGCATCGTAGCCGACAAACAAAGCCGATATCGGATATACGCAAAGCTGTGCAACAATAAAAAGAAGAATGCCGCCTCCGTATTCGAGCTTCATGCTTTTTTTCAGCAGATTATTGAGCTCCTTATGATGACCTGCTCCAAAGTGAAAGCCGATTATAGGAGCAGCGCCCAAGGTATATCCGAACATAAGAGATATAAATATGAACTGTACATACATTATAACTCCGTAGGCAGCAACGCCGTCAGCTCCCGAATATTTAATAAGCTGAAGATTGTAAACCATGCTGACAACAGACATGGAAATATTGCTCATAAGCTCAGATACACCATTGTATGCAGCTAGAAGAACAGGTCTTGGAATGATTTTTACAGGCCTGAATCTAAGAAGGCTGCTGTTTGGACCTATAAAATATATAAGCGGAAGGATGCCGCCTATGCATTCGCTTATACCGGTTGCAATGGCAGCGCCTGCGATACCCATGTTAAGACCTGCCACAAAGACTGCATCAAGAAGCATGTTTGTAAGTCCGGCTGCTATAGTAAAAAAAAGTCCAAGCTTGGGTTTTTCGGCGGCATTTATAAGAGCCTGGAACATATATTGGAACTGCATTGCCATAATAAAGACAATGCAGATACGTCCGTATAGCAGGGCATCATCATACAATTCGCCGGTTGCTCCGAGGAGCTGTACAATCTGAGGCATAAGAAGAAAGCCGACAATAGTTACTATTGCTCCGAGAATGGCAGTCATTTCGAGAATCATCGAAAAATATTCATTTGCTCTTTTTTTATTGCCTTCGCCGAGTGTTTTCGATATAAGAGCTGTTCCGCCTGTGCCAAACATTGTTCCGACTGCGCCGCAGATCATAAGAGCCGGGATTGCGATATTTATAGCGGCAAATGCGTTTTTGCCTACAAAGTTAGATACAAACAGACCGTCTACGACACCGTAAATTGATGTGAATGCCATCATAATCATTGTAGGAAGACAGAAGCGCAGAAGCTTGCGATATCCAAAATGCTCGGACAGTCGTATAGGCTCTTTGATTTGTTTTGATTTCATATAAGCTTAAAAACCTCTTGTTTTGATTTTTCGGTATAGGATTGCTCATATCCTTTATTCCGATAGAAATTCTACTTCAGAAAAAAGATATATGCAATGAGATAAAGGGCAAAATCAAAAAGAATGATGCAGCATAGGGGATTATCTGATAAAATATTGAAAATCAAAAGAAAATAAAAAAAGAAGGGGATAATATGGGACATTTTTATTTTGTCAGACATGGTCAGACAGTATGGAATTCCGAAAATAAAATTTGTGGAAATACAGACAGCGAGTTAACAAAAAAGGGTCACAGTCAGGCAATAGAGGCAGGAAGACTTATGGTCGAGGAGAAAATAAAGGCAGATGAAATCCTTTATTCACCTCTTATAAGAGCTGCAGAAACAGCAAGACATATATCAGAGATCACGGGAATACCAAAAAGATGCGATGAGCGCTTAAGAGAGCAGAATTTCGGAAAATGGGAGGGAACATCTCCAAGGGACGCAAAAGACTTTATAGAAGCAAAGTCACAGTTTGTATCGAGCTTCGAGAGCGGAGAATCCATGCTGCATCTGGCTCAGAGAGTATACAATGTGATAGACGAAATAAAAAAAGAACCCGATAAGGTATATATACTTGTAGCTCACAATGGTATAGCGCGTGTTGTATATTCGTATTTTCATGATATGACAAATGAGGAATATGCCGCATTTACCATTAAAAACTGTCAGATTATGAGATTTGACTTTTAGGCATTATAATTTTTTGGAATTTTTGTATTCATTCGGAGTCATGCCGACTATTTTTTTGAACTGTCTGTCAAAATAGCCGATATTTGAAAAGCCTACATAATCGGAAATTTGAGATATTGAATAATCGGTTTCAAGGAGCTTGGACTGAGCCTCGCCTATGCGTCTGTGCAAAATATAATCTGTAATTGATATCTGCATATTATCCTTAAAAATATGTGACAGATGATATTTGTTTACATGAAAAAGCTTTGCCAGGGTATTTAGAGACAGCTCCTTATCAAAATTGTTATTTATGTAGAGACAAATACTGTCGGTCAGCGCATGACTTTGACCTTGGATCGTTTCACTGCTTTTTTTGAGCGCGTTATTAGACAGAGTGGCGATAAGTGCACGAAGAAGATAGTGGCAGCTTTCATCACGGCCTTCGATTTTTTCTGCATTTGACCAATATATCATTTCTATCAGCTTTCCGCAGTACAGAGAGGTTTCGCTTTTACGCAAAATAGGAAGCTGATCATTTCGAAGCAGGGTATTTGACGGGAGATTTTTAAGTCTCAAATTGCTTATGCCAAGGCTGATAACATGAAGTTTTTTTTCGCCAAGATATTCTTCATGAATAACATTTGAGTTGAGGATTATAATGTCTCCCTCACCTACGATATAGCGCCTTGTACCGATCAGATATATTCCGGTTCCTTTGAGAACATATATGATTTCAGTCATATCCGTATGGGAATGGATTGCTCTTAAAGCATCGGATTTCTCACCGGAAATCCTGTAAATATACAGGATTCCCGGCTGTGAATTTTCGTAAAAAACAGAAGAAAATCTTTTTTGTGGCTTATATTGTTCCAATATATATCTCCTTAAATGGCGTCTATCTGTTTTATAAGCTCCTTATCGATGATAAGGTCAGAGGCCTTCATTGAATCCTCAAGTTGAGAAAGCTTAGAGCTTGCGATAACGGCGTAGCCGTCTACATCATTATTTGTTATATATGCCAAAGCAAATGCGGAAGGAGAACAGCCGATCTTCTTTGCGCATTCGGCAGCATACAGAGCACGCTTTTTGTTTTGCTCTGTTGCAAAAGCAAGAGCTCTCGGATTGAGACCTTCCATACCGCTTACCGGATATTTTGCAAAGAAGCCAACAGCCTGAGAGGTATAAGCCATAACAGCAAAATGGTTTTCTTTATACCATGCATATTCTTCTGGGTACATAGCAAGCATTGTTTTATCCTGCATCATATCAGGAGTAAAGCTTGCCATATTCCATTGCAATTCGGAGGTTACAAATGGGATTTTGTTATGCTTTTTGGCATATTCATTTGCTGCGGCGATTCTTTTAACTGTCCAGTTGGAAACGCCTACAGCTCTTGTAAGCCCATCCTCAATAAGCTCATTGGCTTCATCTACAAGCTCTCCTACAGGGATAGTCTCATCATCTCGATGATAAAACCAAACATCTACATAGTCAACATCCATAACCGCAAGGCTTGTATTGATATCATAGCGTATGCAGTCGGGAGTCATTCTTGATGTATACATATCTCTAAGCTCGGGATAACCGCCCTTTGTGATAAGAGTTATCTGATCTCTTATATTATTGTTGCGGATAAATCTTCCGATGGTTCGTTCACCCTTTGAGTCTCCGTTTTTTAAATCTCCGCTATAGCTTCTTGCGGTATCGAGAGTCCTGCCGCCAAGCTCAAAATATTTATCCAATATTTTGAAGGATTGATCCTCAGGGATATAGGAGCCGAGAGTATAGGAACCCATTATAAGTCTTGAAAGTGGTATATCACCGTGGCTTCCTGTGATTTTTCCTGTTAACATATAAAATTCCTCCAAAGCTGATTATCTGATTTCGTCTACGGCAACCCATCTCTTTTCGCGGGCGGATTTTTCCATTGCACCGCAGACTCTTTCAACATAATATCCATATGGAATGTCAATATTTACCGGCTTATTCTCGGCAACAGCCTTAAGAAGCTTATGAGCCTGCATGCACATGATCTCTGCATATGAAACTCCGAGAGCACCCATAGCTGAGAAGTTTGCATATTCGCCATGCTTTGGATTGCCGTCTATGGTTTTGAAGCCTATCTGAGCCGCATCGGAATCTGCATCGGCATACTGAAGCTCATTGAGCCTTTGTACATTATATTTGATTGTTCCTTTGCTGCCTTCTACCTCATAGCCCATTGAGCAGCCCTTTCCATGAACAATACGGCTTGATGACATCTGACCGATTCTTCCGTTTTCATATTTAAGAAGTATATAGATCTGATCATCGGTATCGACGTCAGCCATTTCACCGGTTTTAGGCTCGATTCTTTGTGTATAAGGAGTATCCCAAACGGCACAAACCTCTTTGATTTTGCCAAGCTTGCTGCCGACAAGCATATCCGATAAGGCTACAAGGTGTGATGTAAGATCGCCGAGAGCACCGGTACCTGCGAGCTTGGAATATTGTCTCCAGGTCATAGGTGTTTTGGGGTCTGCACAGTACAGACAGTCAAATTCCGCTCTGAATGATATGATTTCTCCGAGTTTGCCGTTATCGATCATATCCTTTGCATATTCCTGAACAGGACATTTTGTATAGATGAAGTCAGTAAGAGATATGACGCCTGCTTTTTCAACTGCTTCGGCAATTTCACGGCTGTCATCAACACTTATTGAAAGCGGTTTTTCGCAGAAAATATTTTTTCCGGCTTTGGCAGCTGCGATCGCTATATCCTTATGTGTGTTATTTGGTGTTGCAACTATGACAATATTTACCTCTTTGTCATTTATAAGATCGTGCCAGTCATTATAAATCTTTTTGTAACCAAAGGTATCCTGTGCTTTTTTTGCTAATGTCTCAACCGGCTCTGCAACTGCTTCAAAAACAGGAACTACTTCTGTTCCGTATGCTTTTCTTATGTTGTAAAATCCGCCGGAGATGAATGTTCCGATGAAACCTGCGCCGATAAGTCCGATTTTAATTTCTTTCATAGTTATGTCCTCTTTTCATGTAATTAAAGATTAGTATTTCCTTATTATGTTTTCCATTACTCTTACGCCGTAGAATAGCTGATCGAGCGGTTCTCCGATATAATCCTCCATTTCAAATGAAAGGACATCGTCATAGCCGGCAAGAGTCAGCTCGCGAACAAAGCTGTTCCACCAATGCTCATCGTGACCTGCTCCGGGAACTGCAAAGTTCCATGAACGCTCTGCAATTTTATGAACATCCTTTGCATCAAGAAGCGTATTTACTGCAGATTGTGAAGGACGAACCAGGACATCCTTAACATGACAATGATATACAAGCGGACCTAATGTTCTTGCCATTTCGATCGGATCACCGCCCATCCAAAATGGATGACTTGGATCAAGGTTCATACCGAGTATGTCGCCGTCACTGCCAAGAGCTGATTTCAGATGCATGAGATTTTCTACATTGTATACAAGCTGCCAGCCATGAGGCTCAAGCGCAATTTTCTCAATGCCATGCTCCTTTGCGGCTTTTACAGCCTTTTCCCAGAATTTAATGGTTGTTTCCCACTGGTATTCAAGTATAGTTGCCGTTTCCGGAGGCCAGCTGGTTATTATCCAGGTTGGAGTTACGTCATCCTTGCAGCCTGCTGGAAGCCCGCTCATTGCCACAACCTTTTTTATACCCATCTGTTCTGCGAGCTCGAAGCAGTTATAAATATCCTTTGCGTGCTTCTGTCCCTGTAGTGACGGATCAAGCGGATTTCCTGAAACATTGAAGGCGTCGATCTTTATACCGTGATCTGCAAGCTTTGCTATATAAGCATGCTGCTTTTCTTTATTGTTGATAAGAGCCGGGACATCTATATGAGGTGTCGATGACCAGCCGCCTACACCGAGCTCAACGCCTGTAAGACCAAGCTTATTGCAGGTCTCTAACAATTCATCTGTCGATTCAAAACCAAGACAATCTGTATATACACCCAAATGCATATCTAACATCTCCTTTTATGTAAAAATTTTAAAGCTCTCCATTCTGTTCTCTTTCTTTGAGCTCAGCCATGATCTGCGGATATCTCTTGTCAAGCTGATAGCAAAGAAGAAGAATTACTGCAATACCCCAGATGATGATTGGAGCAAAACGGTACATGCCTGATACTGCTGCATTTGCTGCTGCACTTTGAGTAGCGGCCATACCGTCATAGCCCGATGAGGTAAGTATTTTTCCGACAATTGCACTTGCAAAGCCGCCTCCGACCTTTGATCCGAGTGATGCCGCACTCATGACCATACCTTCTGTTCTAAGGTGTGTTCTCCACTGTCCGTATTCTACGGAATCAGCAAGGAATGAGAATACAACTGCAAATAGCGGAGATACTCCGATTCCTCGTATAACAGCAGAGGCTATAAGACATGGAATAGAGGTCGGTGCGATAAGAAGCGGAACCTGAGCTATAAGTACCAGGATTGCTCCGGCAAGTGCACAATTCCTTTTTCCGAATTTCTGAAGGAATTTTGGCATACATGCGATTACAACTATCTGAATCAGAGTTTCACAGGTGCTGATAGGACTGCTTATAACAGAATCGCCGAGAATATTTTTGCAATAATACGGAAGAGATGTTCCGTTAAAGGTTCCATAAACTGAAAGTACGCACCAAAGAAGCATAGATATCAGCCAGTATTTGTTCATCACCAGAGCCTTCAGGCTTTTAAGGAAGGGTACGTCGCTTTTTTTTGCAGCCTGAATTTGAACGCGCTCCTTACATTTGAAGAAGGTAATCAGCTGAAGAATAGTTCCGAGTGCCATCCATATACCCATTACGAGTATCCATGCTGACTGATTGTCGCCTAAGCGTCTTACAAGAGGAAGAGTGCAGGCTGTAATAAGCAGACCACCGAATGGTCCAAGTGCCATTCTGAATACATTCAAAACCTCTCGTTCGTGCTGACCTCTGGTCATAAGTGTTGCAAGTGTTCCGTAAGGAAGGTTTGTAGCTGTATAAACAACGGTATTTGCAAGGTTATAGGTTACGAAAATATATACATATTGTATGTTTTCGGGTGCATTTGCAGGAATCAGGAAAAGTGCAATTCCGGTAACGAAATACGGAACTGCCATCCACAAAAGCCAGGCTCTTGCTTTTCCGTATTTTGAATGTGTATGGTCGGTTATGTGACCCATAATTACATCACTGATTCCGTCAAATACACGAGAGATAAGGAAAATGGTTCCTACAATGCCTGCGCTTATACCGACATAGTCCGTATAGAAGAAGGTGAGCAAAGAGCCCATAAGCGTATATATGATATAGGCTGAGGTATTGCCGAGACCATAGCAGATTTTTTCTGAAACAGAAAGTTTGATATCGCTCGATGACATAGTTGTTGCTTTAGTGTTATCTGACACGATTATTCTCCTCTTAAATAAATGCAGTCTAATGACTGAGTTGAAATTTGTTTCCGTTTAGAATTGGCCGATTCTCTTTTATTGGGACTTGTCCTCTTTGTTATGCTAAGATTATATATGCAGATGCATAATTAAATTTGCATTAATTTGCGGCAAAAGCCATATAAATGAAGCTTTTTAAAAGAAATTTTGCAGTATTTTGTGTCTTGCGATTTTTTATACAAAAAAATGCACTATAGAAGCGCGAGAACTACAAAAAAAATAATGAATCCGTGCAAAAAAATGGATATAAATGATAGCGGATGTATGATTTGTGAGAATATACAAGAAAATACAATTAAACATATACAATATAAACAAAATAAATGCGAAATAAAACAGAGAATAATAGCATTGATTATTACTGCTCGGAAGCTCTGATATTCAAATTCCGTAAATCGATATTTGACGAATATTGCAAGCTTGGATATGATAAAGAAAAATTATAAATATAGGAGAATATATATGAGAGAAATAAAAGCAGAAGAGCTTAATATTAATCCTTTTACAAAAATCTCTAAGGATTGGATGGTCCTAAGTGCGGGAACAAAGGAAAACGGCTACAATGCAATGCTTTGCAGCTGGGGTCATATGGGAGCTATATGGCAAAATGGCGGAGGACTTCCGAGTGTTGTTATATATATACGTCCATCACGTTATACAAAGGAATTTGTAGACAGAGAGGATTTCTTCACACTTTCATTTTTTGATGAAAAATATAAAAAAGAGATGACTTATCTCGGAACACATTCTGGCAGAGATGAGGATAAGATAGCAAAGGTGGGCTTTACTCCAGAGTTTACTGACGGAACTACATATTTAGGAGAGGCTAATATGGTATTTGTATGCCGTAAGCTTTACAGCACGACACTTAAGGAGGAGGACTTCCATTCTCAGAAGATCTTAGATGAGTGTTACCCGGATAAGGATTTCCATGATATGTATATAGCAGAGATTACAAAAATTTTAGTTAAATAACATATTAAACAAAACGGCGTGAGCACAGATGTGATCACGCCGTTTTGCTTAAAATTGAGAAATGACTTTATTAATTTAGCCCTGAAGCAGAAGCAGTCCGAATACAAGAGTAAACAGAGCAACTGTCTCGATAATACCGATTACGATAAAGTAGTTTGCGGTACCCTTTCCGGTAGCTCCGAGTGCATCAGAGGCTGCGGCTGCACATTTACCCTGGAAAAGAGCTGAAAGACCGATTGCAAGTCCTCCGAACAGTCCTACACCTAAAGCAAGTGATGAGCTGATGCCTGAGCCGGCATTATATGCGGATTTGATAAAGTTCATAAGAAGGAATCCGTAGATGGTCTGTGTAAGCGGAGCACCCGAGAATGCGATCATGATGAACGGAGCCGGTTTACCGCTTGCATAACATTTTTTCCATGAGCCTATTGCTGACATTCCGGCAAAGCCTGCACCGAAAGCTGATCCAAGAGCAGATATACCAAGAGCTGCTGCCATACCAATATATGCAATATCCATAATAAAATCTCCTTTTCTTAGCTATTGCTTAATTTATTTTATTTGTATTTAAAAATTTCTTATTTACTGAGCTTATCCTGCTTTTTAAACGGTTCATATGCAATTCCTGTCCATTCCAGTCCGACCTGTCCTGAGAATTCAAGCACGTTAAGTCTGATTCCGTGAACTACAACGGAAAGAAATGCCATGATGATATTTAACAGATGTCCTATAACGAGCACAAATATTCCCATTATGATAAGCGGTCCGCTGAAGCCCTCTGCAAGAGCGTTGAAGCTCTGTGCGATTGCAAGACCGGCCATACCAACAGCGAAAAGTCGAATATAGCTCATTACATTTCCGAAACAGCTTATTGTATCAAGAAAAACAGTAAAGCCGTTTCCGACGCCTGCAAGGAGTCCCTTTGCAAAGGATTTGTCAGGTGACATACCGCCAAACAGGAGTACCAGTACAAATGCTGCAAGAACAAGCACAAATACCGGCTTTATATCTATCTGTTCGCCAACAACAAGGTATAGAGACAGAAGATACATAGCTACAACAGATACAGCCCAGCCGGCATCCGCAACCCAGCTTAAATCCTTTTTGGGAAGCTTATTCTTGATGCTGAGTATAGAACCAAGAGCCATCTGGATAGCACCTATTGAGAATGAAAACTTTATAATTGTATTTTGCTGTGCCTTTGCCGCAACTCCGAAGTATTCCGGATAATTTGCGAAGCTTGGAATTACAAGAGCCTTTAGGAAAGGTATATCCATAGCGCCCTCCATTCCGAACCAGGTACCGGTTATCGAACCCCAGCAAATCGTTGCGATTGAAAGCACAAGAAGCAGAAATACAGCATCGCTTTTCTTTTCTTTTTTCTTTGATTTGACCATTAAAACTATGGTTATAATAAGCAGCAAAGAGCCGTAGCCCGCATCACCTATTATCATTGAAAAGAATAATACGAAGAACAGCAGGAACCAAAGCGAGATATCCTGTTCACGATATCCGGGAAGAACTCCCAAAATATCAAATACAGGCTTGATGAGCTTTGATACCTTGTTGAAACGAAGCTTTGTAGGAACTGCCTCGTCATCATCATCTACATCCTGTATGGCATATGCCCAGTTGCATGCATCTGCTTTTTGCTTGAAGGCTTCTATATCAACCTCAGGTATATAGCCTGATAGCCATACAAAGCTTTCGTCTGAATCGGCAGTTGCATTTGCCGAAGAAAATATTTCTTCGTTTTGAACCTTAAGCAGCTGTGCCGTAAAGCTTTTCTCATAGTAAGATGCCTTTTTAAGCAGTTCGTTGCACTGTTTGTCTTCTGCGTCGCAGTCAGCCATTATCTTGGATAATTCACTTATGCCCTTTTCGGGAAGAGTAAACTCGGTTCCTGAAATATCACAAGGAAGCGTTCCGAGTACCGCTGCAGCAATCTGTTTATCTACAATCCCCAGACGTATAAGCTTTACATCCTTTGAAGCAGCTGCTGCCTCAAACTGCTTTTTTTCAAAATGATAAAAGTGAAGATCATAGCCAAGAGCTCTTAGCTCATCGACTGCCTTAGGATCAAAATCACCCCAGGAACGGATTCGGTCAAGCTCGGTACCGGCCTGCGAACGAATAAGTGCAAGCTCGGCTTTTTTATCAATTGCCGACAGAACCTCGGTATACATCCTGTTGAAGTCTTCAGCATTTAAAATTTCATCGGAAGGTACTGCCTTCTTAGGAAGGTAATCCTTAAGTATAGAGGCAGTTCTGGAAAGAGTTGAAAACTTATCGACAGTTTTCTTATCCGCGCCCTTCTTTTCCATAAGATGCATTATTTCAAGGTCTCTTAAGCCCTGAAGCATCTCTTTCTTTTTGGAGACAGAAGTGACTACGTAAACCATTTGCATTTTTTCTATCATGCTTCAGCCCCCGTTAATTTTTTCTTTGATATCTTGCCGCGTACTACCGCAGCTGTTTGCTGGTCACCTAGATATACGCCTATGATGCGTATATTTTCCTTAGCCTCCGGTATTTTAACCTTTTCAAAGAGGTTAACTCTCTGGGAGGTGGAGCGAAGCTCCTTTTCAAGAAGCTCCTTTTGCTTGCGCATTGTGGAAACCAATGCATCCAGCTTAGCAATTTCACGCAGCTTTATGATCGCAGTATCAACCCACAACGGATAATCATCCACATCATAGACGATATCCTTAAACGTAAGTTCCTTAAATGACGGAACAGTAACACCGGCAATATTTTCGTCAGTACATATTACTGTATCCGGGAGCACGAGGTTATTAAGTTTCTTGTCTTCGTCAAAGAGTCTGTTCTCGGCAAATACAGATACCCAGTCATCCAGGTCCCCGATCATCTGAACACGTTCAATCTCCTTTTGTGCCAGCTCAGCCACGATCCTTGTAATAACTGACTGGAGCTGCTGCTTTTTGAGCTGCAAAGTAGGAAGATATCGCTGATACTGTTTCAGCTTGTCTTTTTGAACCTTTTGTTCATTTTTTGTAAGTTTGATTGCCATCAAATGCTCCTTTTAGTTAAGTGCTTCCTTCTTTGGCCATCTTTCATTTATAAGACTGGTTTTCAGACCGGTCTCGTTTGGCTCAAAGCATTCTGCAAGAATTTCCCAGCCAAGATCAAGAGCTGACTCAAGAGGAATGTTAACACTCAGATCCATCATTCTTGCTTCGAAAAGCTCACCGTATTTCAAAAGCTTATCATCCCACTCAGACATTAAAAAGCCCATTGATTTCTTTTCAAGACTTTCCTTGTACTGAGCGTAAAGACGGATCATACCATCCATTAATGCTCGATGATCATCTCTGGTATTGCCGTTGACATTCTGCTTAAGTCGTGAAAGAGAACCAAACGGTTCGATTCTTCCGTTTTTCAGATAATACTGACCTTCAGTAATATATCCGGTATTGTCGGGAACAGGATGAGTTACATCATCACCCGGCATTGTTGTAACGCCAAGGATTGTAATAGAGCCTGCACCTTCAATATCAACAGCCTTTTCATATCGTGAAGCAAGAGAGCTGTAAAGATCTCCCGGGTAACCACGGTTTGAAGGAACCTGCTCCATCGTGATTGCCATTTCTTTTTGAGCATCGGCAAAGTTTGTCATATCTGTCAGAAGAACAAGAACCTTCTTTCCGGCAAGTGCAAACTGCTCGGCAACCGCAAGAGACAGATCAGGTACAAGCGTACATTCAACGATAGGGTCGGATGCTGTATGGATGAACATAACGGTATGGCTCATTGCACCGCCCTTTTCAAGAGTGTCCCTGAATGAAAGATAATCATCATATTTAAGACCCATTCCGCCAAGAACGATTACATCTACCTCGGCCTGCATGGCTATACGGGAAAGCAAATCATTGTATGGCTCACCGGAAATAGAGAAAATAGGAAGCTTCTGGCTTTCAACAAGTGTATTGAAAACATCTATCATCGGAATTCCGGTACGAATCATATTTTTAGGCAAAACTCTTTTTGCAGGGTTAAATGAAGGTCCGCCGATCGGAATCATATTTTCGGTAAGAGCCGGTCCCTTGTCGATAGGTACACCGGCACCGTTAAAGATACGTCCCAAAAGATGATCGGAGAATGAGACCATCATCGGATGTCCCAAAAATCTTACAGTGTCAGTTGTGCTGACACCCTGGGCACCTGCAAAGACCTGTAAGGAAACATTTTCCTTATCAAGCTTAATAACTGTGGCATAGCTGTCACCGACAAGTGCAAGGTCACCGCTTCGTACGTTTGATGCCTTTACGGTAACAACGTTGCCTATAATTGAATCAATTTTAGTATATACTTTTTGCATGAATGACCTCCTAATCTATGACCTTAGAATGGTATAATTCAGCGATCTTTTCTTCCTGATCATGGAAGGCATCACTTTTGAATTCGGTACCATGCCAGTCAAGGAAGGCCTGCCTTAGGTTGTTGAAGAAAGCACGGATTTCCTTTTTGTCCTTAAGATCGTAGTTATGTGTCAAGGCATCATATATTCTTGCAAATTCGATGCGCTGTCTTTCAGGCGGGCAGGCAGCATCGATTTCATCGAAGGAATTCTGCTGAAGGTATACGGAATCAAGAAGCTCACCCTTTTGATAGGTAATATAATCCTCAAGAGAGGTTCCTTCCTCGCCGAGCACCTTCATCATCTGATTTACTTCAACACTCTTGTGAAGAATGCTTCTCGCATTTTCAACAAGCTTCATATCTACAACGCCGTTGTATTTTGACCATGAATCCATAGGATGGATTGCAGGATATTTACGTGCATCCGAACGCTCTCTTGAAAGTCCGTGAAAGGCACCTACAACCTTAAGAGTAGCCTGTGTTACCGGCTCCTCAAAGTTTCCGCCGGCAGGTGATACGGCACCGCCTATTGTTATAGAGCCTATCTTGCCGTCTGAGAGACGAACCTTGCCGGCTCTTTCATAGAATGCGGCAATAGTAGACTCAAGGTATGCAGGAAAGGCCTCCTCACCGGGAATCTCTTCGAGTCGTCCGCTCATCTCACGCATTGCCTGAGCCCAACGGCTGGTAGAATCCGCAAGAAGAAGGACGTCGAGTCCCATTTGTCTGTAATATTCTGCCAGTGTAACGGCTGTGTAGCAGGAAGCCTCACGGGCTGCAACAGGCATCGAAGATGTATTACAGATGATTATTGTTCTTTCCATAAGTGAACGGCCTGTCTTTGGGTCTGTAAGCTCAGGGAATTCCTTAAGAACCTCAACAACCTCGCCGGCACGCTCTCCGCAGGCTGCAACAATAACAATATCGGCATCGGCATGCTTTGCTTCCATATGCTGAAGTACTGTTTTGCCTGCGCCGAACGGTCCCGGTGTACAGAAGGTACCGCCCTTTGAAACAGGCAGGAATGTATCGATACAGCGTATCTGAGTGATAAGAGGCTCATCAGGACGAAGTCTTTCGTCATAGCATTTAACCGCATGCTTGATAGGCTGCGTAAATACCATGCTGAGCTCCTTTTCATTGTGATCCGCATCCTCAATAATGCAGATTGTGGCTCTTACATTATAAGAGCCCGGTTCCTTTATCTCTTTAACAGTCCAGTCATGGCCTTTTAAAGTAAACGGAACCATTATCTGATGCTTAAACAGTCCCTCGGGAACTGTTCCTACGGTACTTCCGGCTTCTACCTTATCACCTACGCTTACGCAAGGTGTGAAATCCCATTCCCTGTTTGGAATAGGGTCAAGATAAACTCCTCTGTCAAGAAAAAAGCCACATTGCTCGGCCAGCTTAGGCAGAGGGTTTTGAAGTCCGTCAAATACCTGTGTCAGAAGTCCCGGTCCGAGCTCAATACTCATAAGCTCTCCGGTAAATTCAACAGGGTCACCGACCTTTATTCCGTCGGATATTTCGTAAATCTGCATGCTGGCCTCGCCGTTGTTGATACGGATTATTTCGCCCTTCAGACGTTTTCCGTCAACAAGAACATATCCAACCTCATTTTTACGAACAGAGCCTTCAAACCGGACCTTTATAAGGTTTCCGTTGACCCCTATTACATGTCCTAATTCTTTGTTCATTGAATATCTCCTGTTATAGGCTGTATACGCGCCTTTGTACCTCGTCAAATAAGGACTTGAACTCAGCCTTGCCCTTTTCATGCTCGAAGCAGCCTTGACGCTCTAACAGCTTTAATTTGATCGCATAGCCGAATAAAACATATTTATCGAACATATGCATGCCTACCAGTGAATCTAAATTTTCGAATTCATAAGCAAGAAGAATTTTCTCTGCCTCCAAAGGATTCTTGGCAGTAATTGCAGCAGCAGCTACATTTGCTATGATAGGATCCTTGTCGGAAGGGGGAGTATATTGCTTCCCGAGCTTTTGACTTCTCTGATAATTAAGCTCCTTTGTAAGCTCCTTATAAAAGGAAGCCCATTTTGATACAAGTGGACCTTTATCAGAGGAAAGAGAAAGCTTTTTCAGCTCCTCATAAACTGATTTCTCTACGGTTGTTTCGCAATAGCTTAAGAATTCATCGTAGGAGATCGGCATTTCTGCGTCTGATCTCAGCTCCGGCAGGCTTGATATTAAATAATAATATGAAGCCATATGATACCCTCCTTTAGAAATCGAGATTTCTTAAATAAGGCATAAGCATCTGTGTGATTTCCTCGTCTGTGCAGTCGAAGTAACCGGAGCCGTCCTTTGTGGCAAGCCTAAAGCCGGCCTTGATACCCTTGGTAGGCTTGATTTCAAGCCCGTCATTTATTTCCTTAGCAAGCTCTGATTTCAAAGTATCCGAAATCTCAGAAACCTCTGCAACATAATCATTTGCATTTTCTCCGTTGAGTGCTGCATGTATAAGCTTGACAAGCGCATCTTGTGAAAGGCATTTAGTAACATCTGCAGAAAGAAGCTTTTCGAATTCCTCTTTGATTGCAGCCTTAAATGCAAGAACGGCGTCTCTTTTTGCCTGCTCGGCAGAAATCAAGGCACGGTCCTTCATTGTACTGATTTCCTTTTCGGAAGCAGCTTTGATGCTTTCAGCCTCAGCCCTTGCATCGGAAATGATGGAATCGGCTTTTTTCTTTGCTTCAGCGATGATAGCCTCTGCTTCAGTGTTGGCAGCATCAATTCCCTCTTTGCGGATTGATGAAACCAAATCTTGAATCTGTACTTCCATATGTTCCCCTTTCATATTTTATTAGTTGTATTTCTCTGATATTTTGGGAGAAATGCATATAAAAAATATATTCCTTTTTTGTAAATTTTGCAAATTGAAAAATACTATTATTACAAAGTTGTTTATATATAGTTAATATGATAAAATATTGAGCTAGTGTGTTTAAATACGTTTAAAGGATGGAAAAAAATTGAAATCAATAGCAAAAAAATGGACCTCTACCAGTCTGGTGCTGAAAATTGTCATAGGCCTTGTGATAGGAGCCCTGATCGGAATTTTCGCACCGGGAGCCACAGCAGTGGGAATTCTCGGAACTGTATTTGTAGGTGCACTTAAGGCAATAGCACCGGTACTTGTTGCATTTCTTGTAATGAGTGCACTTGCCAAATCAAAAAGCGGACTCGGAGCACGTTTTCGTACGGTAATTATTCTTTATATGCTAAGTACATTTCTTGCGGCAATCGTAGCGGTTATAGCAAGCTATTTGTTTCCGCTGACACTTGTTCTTAGCGGTACCGCTGAGGGAACGCCTCCAAGCGGTATAGGAGATGTATTTACCAATCTTTTGACCAGCATGGTTGCCAACCCGATAGATGCTGTCGCATCAGGAAATTATCTCGGCGTATTATTTTGGGCGGTTGTTGTCGGGCTTGTCATGAAGAAAACAGCAAGCGAAAATACGATAAATGTCATCGCGGATTTATCCGATGTCATTACAAAGGTTGTAGGAGGAATAATCCAGTTTGCTCCTATAGGAATATTGGGACTTATATATTCGGCGGTATCGGAAAGCGGTGTCGGAATATTTACAACCTATGGAAAGCTTTTGGCAGTTTTAGTCGGAAGCATGCTTGTTGTGGCATTGATTGTAGATCCTGTCGTCTCATCGATTTTCCTCAAGGGAAATGCATATCCGCTTGTGCTTAAATGCTTAAGGGAAAGCGGAGTCACTGCCTTCTTTACAAGAAGCTCGGCAGCCAATATTCCCGTAAACATGGAGCTTTGCGACAGATTGGGTCTGGATAAGGATTTTTATTCGGTATCAATTCCATTGGGAGCGACTATCAATATGGACGGAGCAGCGGTCACCATAACTGTAATGACTCTGGCGACAGCTCTGACAATGGGAATTACGGTAGATATACCTACAGCAATAGTACTCAGTATATTGGCAACTCTTGGTGCATGCGGATCATCAGGCGTAGCAGGCGGTTCACTTTTGCTTATCCCGATGGCATGCTCTCTTTTCGGAATAAGCTCGGACATCTCCATGCAGGTGGTTGCGGTAGGATTTATTATCGGTGTTATACAGGATTCGCTCGAGACGGCGCTTAATTCAAGCGGAGATGTTATTTTTACCGCAACGGCGGAATATCATGACAGAATGAAGCGCGGAGAAAAGGTGGACATTTCTCTTAAGAATGTAAAAAAGAAAGGCAGCAACTAAGAAAATGAATAAGAAAATAGTTGCAAAGTTCGGAGGAACATCCCTTGCAGATGCTGGACAGTTCAGGAAGGTAAGGGATATAGTATTATCGAACAGAGACAGACATATAGTCGTTGCATCAGCACCCGGTAAGCGTTTTAAGGGAGATGTAAAGGTTACGGATCTTTTGATCCAATGCTATAAAAAAGCCGCTGACAAAAAGGATTTTGAAAATGAACTTCAGAAAATAAGACAGCGGTTCTTGGACATAATTACAGAACTGAATATAGATTTTGATCTGGATACCGAAATTGATATTATAAGAAGGCATCTTGCAAACGATCCACAGCAGGAATATACGGAAAGCCGCGGAGAGTATTTGAATTCGCGTATACTTGCGAAATATCTTGGATTTACATTTGTAGATCCAAGATGGGCAGTATGCTTTGATACGGACGGAGTATATGATTCAAAGCTTACGCAAAGAACAATGGCGGCAGCACTGTATCCGCTTGATTATGCCGTGGTTGCAGGCTTTTACGGGGCAGATGCAAACGGAACAGTTCATACGTTCCCAAGAGGAGGCTCGGATATTACAGGAAGCATTGCCGCAAAGGCAGTATGTGCGGAGCTTTATGAAAATTGGACTGATGTTTCGGGCCTTCTTGCGGCAGATCCGTCTATAGTTGAAAATCCTAAAACCGTAGATTATCTGACATTTCATGAGCTTCGAACATTGTCGTATATGGGAGCATCGGTATTGCATGCCGACTCTGTGCTTCCGGCGCTGCAGCAGGGAATAGCTATCAATATAAGAAACACAAACAGACCCTCTGATGCAGGAACAATGATAGTAAATCAGCTTCCGAAGGACAGAGAGAGAGCCGTGATCACGGGTGTTGCCGGACGACGCGGGATGTGTGTCATTCAGGTCGAAAAGATGAAGGTGAGTGATGAGGCGGGCTTTACCGCAGATATTCTTGAGATATTAAAGGACAAGGGGATACCGTTTGAGCAGTGCCTTACGGGGATAGATACGGTATCGCTTGTAATAAGAAATGATCTTTTTGATCCCAGAAGAGAAGAAATTCTGGAAACAATAAAAGAACAGCTAAGACCGGATATCCTTAATGTAAAGGAAAATCTTTCGATGATAGCTGTTGTAGGTGAGGATAAGCCAAGCTCAGACGATGCAACCGTTAAAATTTTGAGTGCGGTTGCAAATGCCGGAGTGCTGATAAGAACCATTAATCAGGGCGCCGGTGATCTTAATCTTATAATCGGTGTAAAAAATGATTTCTATGAAACAGCTGTAAGGGCTATATATTCTGCCATAGAGAGCTGAGAACTGTTAAGCATGAATGCCTCTTTTAAGTCTTGGGACTATTACGATAAGCATTGTAATAAAGCTTGCAAGTCCTCCTAAAAGATTGGAGATAGGTTCGGCGATAAATACCCCGTTTGGTCCCATATTAAATAAATAAGGCAGCATAAAGGTAAGCGGTACGACAAGTATAACCTTTCTGAAGAGACTGAAGAATATGGCATAATTTTTCTCACCGAGTGCCTTAAATACTGTTTGACCCGAGAATTGCAATGCCTGACATATAAACGTAAAGAAATACAGATGCATAGGATAAATGGCAGCCTGAGCTAGGGTATCATCCGATGTGAATATCCCAACAAAAAACCTTGGGAAATGTTCAATGAAAAACCACATAACGGCCGTATAGCCTATAGCAATGCATGACATTATAAAAATTGCGGAAAGGACATTTTTATATTTTCCGGCACCGTAATTATAGCTTATCACAGGTGATGAGCCTTCTGTTACGGCAAGAGCCGGAGTGTCAACTATCTGGCGTACGGATGAGATCACTGTCATTACCGAAACATAGGTCAGGCCACCTGTACTCATAAGTACATTGTTGCAGCATATAGAAACAAGCGAATTTGTGGCCTGCATAACAAAAGGTGTCAGTCCGAGACCGATTATTTTTCCTGCCTGAGGCAAAACAGATGGTAACGAACCATCGCCTGTCGGCAGGAATTTTTCTTTTTTTATAGGATATTCGTTTTTAGAGCCCTTGAAAAATCTCAGGACTAAAACACATGATATGAACTGAGATATAACCGTTGCAGCAGCGGCTCCGTTTACTCCCATATTAAGGGAAAACATAAAAATAGGATCAAGTATAATATTTGTGGCTGCACCGACAATGACCATTATCATTCCGATGGAAGAATAGCCCTGTGCATTTATAAACGGGTTTAATCCGGTTGAAAGCATTGTAAATACAGTGCCTATCAGATAAAGCCTCATATAAGGCATAGCGTATATCAGCTCGGAATTTGTTGCACCGAATATAAGCAGTATGGGCGTAGCAAAAACCTCTCCGATTACGGTAATTATAAGGGATGATATAATTAAAAGACGAAAAACAGAATTTAGTATAGCCGCAGCCTTAAGCTTATTTTGCCTTCCAAGTTCGATGGAAAACAACGGAGAGCCGCCTAAGCCGAACATATTTGTAAAACCGGTTATAAGTATAATAACCGGAAAGGTTATGCCGACTGCTCCTAAGGCCTTTGTACCTATATTTGGAATTCTGCCGATGTATATCCTATCTACTATATTATACAAAAGAGTTATGACCTGAGCCACGAGCATAGGCAGTGCTGTCTGTAAAATATTTTTCCATACTTTTCCGTTTTCAAAATCAACCTTTTGCATTATATTCCTCTTTAAATTATTCAAAATGTTCAGAAACGTAAAAATTTCTCTTCATTAATACCGAATTCCAAACAAAATATTATCTTTTGACTATGGTATCACATCATTAATACATATCAGTAAAAAGCCCTGAAGAGCTTATACAAATCTGTTCAGGGCCTTGTCATATTTATAATCGATACTTTTAAGCTTTGATTTTATATGCTCGATATCTGCATTTTCGGATGCGCATAAATCATTAAGTGAAGAATATTTATCACGAAGCATGGTATTTATATAGCTTAAAAGCATTACAGGATCCTTTGGCATATTTCCCTCCTAATATATCGTTGATGCGCGATGCTTTTGTATCGGACAGCAAGTCAGCCTCAAAATTTATTACGAATCATTATATCATAAAATATGCTTCAGGCAATGCTTTATATGGCTTGACGCACATATGTTTTTTTTGAACGATGCTTTTTTATCGCAAAATAAATGCCGAGGATTATAAGTGATAAAACACTTCCTAACGGAGAGGCAAGTCCCATTGGTTTGAGAGAATTTGGAAATGCATTACTTAGAACCCAGGCAACAGGAATTCTGACGCAGAAGATCGAAAGTACATTGTGAATAAATGTAACGATGGATTTTTCACAGCCGCACAGATAGCCGTTTATGCAGAAGGCAAATGCGACAAGTACAAAATCTATGGCATAGGTTTTTATATAATCGTTTGCCTGCTTTAAAACCTCTGGATCACTTGTAAATATACCGTTAAATAATTGGGGCATAAATTCAGATAGCAGAAGCATTAAAAGTCCGAAGACTGCGGTTATAAAAATTCCGAATTTTGTTGTTTTTACAGCACGTTCCATATTTCCGGCGCCTCTGTTTTGGGCTGTAAGAGTCGAGATGGATGAAAGCATAGAGGATGGAACTATAAAAATAAAGCTTGCAACCTTTTCAACAACTCCGACAGCAGATGAAACTACAAGACCGCGTCTGTTGGCAATTACAGTTAGGATAATAAAGGATATATTAATAAGTGTATCCTGAGCTGCAACCGGGAGACCGGTAGTAGCAATCTTGCCAATGGAACGCTTGTTAAATTTAATGCTTTTTCTTGAAAATTCAAATGGCAGCCCCTTCTTAAACAGTATGATTATTCCGAATACAGAGCTTATAAGCTGTGCAGCGGTAGTAGCTATACCTACGCCGACAGTATCCATTTTAAAATAGCCTGTCAAAAGAAGATCGCCAAATATATTTACAACACATGCTACTGCAACTATTTTAAGCGGGGTTTTCGAATCGCCCATACCGCGAAAAACTGCTGCAACAACATTGAATACGGTAATAAACGGAATGCCTATAGAGCAGATCAGTGTATAGCTTAAGGCTTCGTTTACGGCTTCCGTGGGTGTTTGCAGTATGCTTATAAGGTTTGGTGTGAAGAAAATCATAACAGGTGTCAAAACAGCGGCAACAATTGTAAAGAAAATAATTGTATTGCCAAGAGCCGCCGCAGCACCGCGCTTATCATTTGCACCAAGGGTTCTTCCTATCAAAACAGTGCTTCCCATTGCGCAGCCTACAATAAAGCTTGTGATTATGAGCATTATTTGACTTCCTATGGTTACTGCCGAAATGGCAGAGGTTCCGTTGAATTTTCCGACAACAAATAAGTCGGTCGCACCGTAAAAAGCCTGCAGAAAATAAGCACCGATATACGGAAGTGCAAATTTTAATAATTTAGTTTTGTAATTCCCGCTTGTAAGGTCGGATACAGTATTCATAATAATCTCCTCGTTATATTGACAAGTGCACTTGAATAATGTAAGGTGTATAACAGTTATACAGTCAAGGAGTATTTATGAATAATTTAATGAAAATCAGTGAATTTTCGCTGCTGTCAGGAATTTCAAGAAAGCTGCTCATATATTATGATAAATACGGAATTCTGCATCCTGCATATACTGATACGAATAACGGATACAGATATTATTCGGCAAAGCAATTTGAAACAGCCAGTGTAATTGTCTCCTTAAGACAGGCAGGAATGTCACTGGATGACATTAAAAATTATCTGAACAAAAAATCTCCGATGCGGCTGTATAATCTATTGGATGTGCAGGAGAAAAAAATAGAAGAGCAGATAAGACAACTGAATAACATAAAAGAAATGATAATGGCCAGAAAAAGACATACCGATATAGGGATGCTTTCAAAGCCGGATATGATTTATATAAAATATTGCCATGAGGAAACAATATTTATAGGACATAGGATTCCCAAGATCTTTGATTATGATCTGATTTGGAGAGAGACGATAGAATTTTTTAACACATGCAAACAAAACAATATTCCGCTTGGACTTCCCGTAAATGCAATCACGGATATAAATAAAAGAGAATGTCTTTTTCCAAGCTATTTTTACTGTATTTTGCAATCCCAAAAAGGGAGAAAGAATAATGCAATCAAGAAAAAAACAGCGGGAGATTATCTTATTTGCACCGCATATGCTCCGTACAACAATACAAAGCCGATATATGAACGTCTTTTTAAATATATAGAAGAGAACAATTTAAAGACAGAGGATATTGCCTTTGAGGAATATCTGACAGACGAGCTTACGGAGGAAGACAATAACAAATATTTGCTCCGGATATCAGTAAGGCTGCAGTCTTAGATAGCTTAAAGAAAGATAGAAGCGCATGGCCTTATAGCACGCAGATATGAAAAGAATTCAACAATCTTCACTACGAATAAAAACTTTGGAGAATGGCAAGATGTCTTTCAGGATAATATGATTTCTGCAGTGATATTAGATAGAATTCCACATCATTCCAAGGTTGTTAAGATAATAGGAGATTAAGAGAGCGGAATGAATATTTAACAAGCAATAGACAATAACATCTGTACAATTTTTCAGCATAAAAAATGTACAAAATTTAGTGTGATTGACAATGATGGGGCATTTAAGATACAGATATAAATAGTGCTATTTTCCCCAACTCAACCACTGGTTCGTGTTCATTTCCTTATATAAAAGCTATGCTATCTCATGAAAGGAGGGTTCCCGGATGAATCAGGAAAAAATCGGAAGCTTCATCACAGCATGTAGAAAAGAAAATGGATTTACCCAGGCAGCTTTAGCTGATAAACTGGGTATCACAGACCGGGCCATTTCCAAGTGGGAGAATGGTAAAAGTTTACCGGATCC
>CAVBHN010000024.1:0-35357 GCA_963595425.1 Faecalibacterium sp. CAG:74
TAAACGCTGAAGGCATCTAAGCGTGAAGCCCCCCTCAAGATGAGATATCCCATTCGTTAAGAAGTAAGACCCCTTGAAGACGACGAGGTAGATAGGGCAGAGGTGGAAGTGCAGTAATGCATGGAGCTGACTGTTACTAATAGGTCGAAGGCTTAACCAAGAAATAAAGAGCGAGACGAACTTACTTGCGGAAATGTATGAAGTTTTGAAGGTATATAAACCTTAAATAATCCTCAATAGCTCAGTCGGTAGAGCATTCGGCTGTTAACCGAAGTGTCGTAGGTTCAAGTCCTACTTGGGGAGTTTTAAAATAACTGGCTCCATGGTCAAGCGGTTAAGACATCGCCCTTTCACGGCGGTAACACGGGTTCGATTCCCGTCGGAGTCATTTTTTTATTTATGGCGTCGTAGCCAAGTGGTAAGGCAATGGTCTGCAACACCAGTATCCACCGGTTCAAATCCGGTCGACGCCTCTTAAAAGACTTCAGGATCTTTGATAGTTTCTGAAGTCTTTTGCATTGCAAAAAATTCTTATCTAAGAAAGAGATATACAAATGAAAGATAAAAATCTTATATCAGAGAGAAATAAAGGGATATTTTTTATAATTCTGGCAGGAGTTTTTTTCTCGCTTATGACCGTATTTATACGATTGTCAGGTGATTTGCCTGTTATGGAAAAGGCCTTATTTCGTAATCTTATAGCAGCTATAGTTGCTTGGGGAATAATTTTCAAAAATCATGTTAAGATTGAGATTAAAAAAAACAACATCGGAGATTTATTACTAAGATCTGTATTCGGAACTACCGGGCTCATATGCAATTTTTATGCAGTCGGACATTTGAATATTTCAGATGCTAATCTGTTAAATAAGCTGTCGCCCTTCTTTGCTATTTTGATGAGTATATTTATATTAAAGGAGAAGGCTCATAAATGGGATTGGATAGCTGTTATTATTGCCTTTTTGGGTGCATTGCTTGTTATAAAGCCGGGATTTAATATGGATATTTTTCCGTCTATTGCAGGCTTAATAGGCGGCTTTGGGGCAGGAGTTGCATATACCTTTGTAAGAAAGCTCGGAAAAAAGAATGTTCAGGGACCAATAATAGTAATGTTTTTCTCAACATTTTCTACAATTGTTCTTTTACCGTCATTTATCATAGATTTCAAGCCATTCACATTATTACAGGGAATTTTTCTTTTATGTATTGGTTTGTCTGCTGCAGGCGGACAGCTGTCAATAACTGCAGCGTATACACATGCAGCCGCAAAGGACATTTCTGTTTATGATTACCTTCAGGTGATATTTGCAGCGGTATGGGGATTTCTATTATTTGATCAGATACCGGATGTTTACAGCTTTTTAGGATATGCGGTAATATTTGTAGCAGTTATAATAAGATTTATTCATAACAGGAGATTGGATAAGGCATAATAAGTAAATACGCCGGAAAAGAGGTAGGTTTGAAGACAAAGAGATTATGTATAGCAGCAGTTTTTACGGCACTTGTTTTTATTATTACAAGATTTATACAGATACCGATTCCTTTGGGATATTTTAATATTGGAAACAGCGTCATTTTGCTTGGTTGTCTATTAGTTCCAAGCCCATATGGAATTGCAGTCGGAAGCTTAGGCTCGGCATTAGCCGATCTTACATCATTTCCTGCATATGCATTTCCTACACTTGTTATTAAGGCATTAATGCCTGCTGTTTTTTATGTTATATATAAAACAGGAATTAAAAATAATCATTTGAGGGGATTTGTATCAGCAGCAATAGCTACGTTAATTCCTTTAATCGGATATACGATAACAGGAATGATATTATATGGAAGCTTTTATGCAGGACTTGCCCAGGTGCCGGGGCTCATTGCAGAATATGCAGCAAATCTTGTGATTTATATGGCTTTCCAGACTGCGGTTTATCCACAGCTTAGAAGGCTTAGCAGGGATTAAAATAAAAGGGTCTGTCGCATTATGCATTTAATGCGACAGACCCTTTTAATAAAAATTATTATTAAATTAAAATCCAGCACAGGCTTCTTTACTATTGACAAAAAAGCCAATAAAAAAGTCACCAAGAGGTGACCTTACAAAATAAATAAACATAGCTAGGCAAGAAAATCAGGCCTAACTATACAGGTGATATCTGAAATTTTACAGTAGAGAAATCGGGGTAACAGGATTCGAACCTGCGACCTCACGGCCCCCAGCCGTACGCTCTAGCCAAACTGAGCCATACCCCGAAATATCTTTATTATTTTATCATTATAAATAAAGTATGTAAAGTAAAATTATGCATTTTTGCGCTTCTTTAGCTTGTAAAAATTCTCTATTATGATAAACTATTAAAGTTATATTAATAATGAGGGTAGGAGGAGATTAATGAACGCAAATTTACTCGCGGTTGTTATAGCACTTATCTGCTATTTTGCAATAATGGTTATAATCGGTATTATTACAAGTAAACAGACTAATGGTGCAGACGACTATTTTTTGGGAGGCAGAAAGCTATCGGGACCTGTTGCGGCTCTTTCGGCACAGGCATCAGATATGTCAGGATGGCTTCTCATGGGACTTCCGGGTTCTATATATGCACTGGGTACAGGACAGGCATGGATTGCTGTAGGACTTCTTATCGGAACTATTATAAATTGGGTAGTAATAGCAAAGCCGCTCAGAGCATATACGATTGTTGCTAAAAATTCACTTACACTACCTGAATTTTTATCTAACAGATATCATGATGATAAAAGTATATTAAAGGCAATAGCAGCTATTGTTATTATGGTTTTCTTTTTGGTATATACAGCTTCGGCACTTGCGGCAGGCGGAAAGCTGTTTACGACTGTGCTTGGCTGGGATTATCATGTTTCACTTATAGTCGGAGCAGTAGTAATTCTTGTATATACACTTATGGGAGGTTTTCTTGCCGTTTGTACAACCGATTTTGTACAGGGAATTCTTATGCTTGTAGGTTTATTGGTTGTTCCGATAGTTGCATATGCATTTGTTGCAGGGGATTTTTCAGCATTAATTACCTCAACCGGAATCAACAGTGAACATTATATGAGCTTTTTCTATAATGGAGATCATCCGATTAAAGCGGTTGAAATTATTTCAAATCTTGCATGGGGACTTGGCTATTGCGGTATGCCGCACATAATTATAAGATTTTTTGCAATTAAAGATCAAAAGACAGTTAAACAGGCAGCCAGAATAGCTATTATATGGGATATTATTGCAAGCGTTATGGCTATTGCGCTTGCACTTATAGGCAGAGCATTTCTTGCTCCTGTGGTTCTCGGAGAGACAGCAGGTGCTGCCAGCAGCGAATCGGTATTTATTGAAATGATACAGAAGGTATTTATGGATTACCTTCCGCTTGCGTTTATAGGAGGACTTTTCCTCTGCGGTATTCTTGCGGCAATAATGTCTACAGCTGATTCGCAGCTTATTATGTGCTCATCTTCAATATCTCAGGATATCTACAAGGGACTTATAAATAAGAATGCAACAGATGACAAAGTACTCAACATTGGCCGAATTACAACTGTTGTTATAGCATTGGCTGCGGTTGTTATTGCATGGGATCCTGACAGCTCGGTTATGACACTTGTATCCGATGCCTGGGCCGGACTTGGAGCATCATTTGGTCCTTTGGTTGTTATGAGCCTTTTCTGGAGAAGAACAAATTTCAAGGGAGCTCTTGCAGGAATGATATCCGGAGCAGCAACTGTAATCTGCTGGGATTATGTACCGTTTATAAACGGATCAACAATAGGAAACGTAACAGGATTATATTCTCTTCTCGTTGGCTTTGTTGTAAGCATTATATTTATTATTGTTGTAAGTCTTGCAACAGAAAAACCAAGCGAAGCTATATTAAAGGATTTCGATTTATATAAAAATTATACAGATTAATAAAGCCGGGGATTATACTTTATTTGATAGTGAAGAAAAAGACCGTTGTATCTTAGATGGATAAGATATAACGGTCTTTTAATATGGCTAAAAAAATTTTGAATTTAATTTTAAGATGTAAAGCCATTGTTTATAGCATTTACAAGAGCTACTATTGAGGCTTGGATAATATCGGAATTAACTCCAGATCCCCATGATTTCTTACCATTAGGATCTTCTATACCAACATAGGCAATAGCTCGTGAGCTTGAGCTCTTTGCAAGTGCATGCTCCTGATATGTGGTGAGTGTAAACTGAATGCCAAGTGCCTTTTTTATAGCATTAGCAACAGCATCAAGACGTCCGTTGCCCTCTGCAATAGTAATTTTTGAAGGCTCGTCATTCATCACTGTAGTAATGGTAGCTTCAAATTTGCCATCGGCCGGTCTTGTAAAATGTGCATCCTCTACATTAAACGGCTTAGTCTTATTTTCATAGGTTTGTCTGTAAAGGTCGAATATTTCATCAGGCTTAAGCTCCTTGTGAAGATGGTCGGATACCGATTTGGCAGTATAGCTCATGTGCTCACGCATTTTAGGCGGAAGACTGAGTCCGAAATTGTGTTCAAGTATATAGCCTACGCCGCCCTTACCTGACTGACTGTTAATACGGATAACGTCTGCATCGTAGTTTCGGCCGATATCTGTCGGATCAAGCGGAAGGTAAGGAACTGTCCATGTATCAAGCTCATTTTCAACACGATATTGCATACCCTTTGCAATCGCATCCTGATGTGAGCCTGAAAATGCAGCAAATACCAGTGAGCCGCAATATGGCTCTCTGTCAGGAATGTGCATCCCGGTAAATTCTTCGAATTTTTCACAAAGCTCCGGCATATTTGAAAAATCAAGCTTAGGATCTGTACCCTGACAGTAAAGATTCATTCCCAGTGTAACGATATCTACGTTTCCTGTTCTTTCGCCATTTCCGAAGAGTGTACCCTCTATTCTGTCTGCGCCGGCGAGAATGCCGAGCTCTGCATCAGCTATTCCGGTTCCTCTGTCATTGTGCGGATGAAGGGAAATAACTACATTTTCTCTGTATTTTAGATTTTTATCAAAGTATTCGATCTGGCTTGCATATACATGCGGCATGGAAAGCTGAACCGTGCTTGGAAGGTTGATAATTGCCTTTCTGTCTGAGGTAGGCTTCCATACATCGAGAACAGCATTACAAACCTCAAGAGCATATTCCGGCTCAGTTCCTGTAAAGCTTTCAGGACTGTATTCAAAGCGGTATTTTTCTCCGCATTCGTTTGTAAGCTTTTGAAGAAGGAGTGCACCTTCTACAGCGATTTTTTTAATTTCATCCTTTGATTTACGAAAAACCTGCTGTCTTTGAGCAAAAGAGGTTGAATTATATACATGTACGATTGCATTTTTACAGCCACGTAATGCCTCAAAGGTTTTCTTTATTATATGCTCTCTTGCCTGAGTTAAGACCTGAACGGTTACATCATCAGGTATAAGATCCTTTTCAATAAGAGTTCTTAAGAATTCATATTCTGTCTCGGAGGCAGCAGGGAATCCGACTTCGATTTCCTTGAATCCGACATCAACAAGTAATTTAAAGAAATGAAGCTTTTGTTCAAGAGACATAGGAATGATAAGAGCCTGATTTCCATCTCTTAAGTCAACGCTGCACCATACAGGAGCCTTGTCTATAGAATCCTTATTTACCCAGTCATTGTTTCCTGACGGAGCCGGGTAATACTGCTTTTGATACTTCTTGTAATTCATCATATATTTGTCCTCCTAACGTTTATGGGATAAGAGTGTAATTATTGAAGTTTGTTGATTGACACAAAAAAACCCTCGTCCCTGTTTAGAGACGAAGGGCTGAAAATCAACTCTGCGCGGTACCACTCTAATTCACGAATTATCGTGCACTCATTGGATACTTTGATATATCAATAAATATCCTCCTCTTATAACGGTGAGGCTCCGTCTGTGCCTACTTAAGGTTCAGCCAGAAGCTCGAAGGCGAGTTCATCACATATCGTCCGCTGTCTTACACCGACCGACAGCTCTCTTTGCTCAGAAAATATAATTACTATTCCTTGTCATTGCTTTTAAATTATTCGATTTGCTTTAAGATAACATTTAAATAAATGACTGTCAAGATTTTATTTGGTCATGTGAACATATATATGCAGATTCGTTGCTGTTCAAACTTGAGTTTTTTTTATTATATCATTATAATAAAATGCCAGAGTCAAAAAGAACATATTAAGAGGTAATTACTGCATGATGGCAGATAAAAACAAGAACAGGGTATTGTATGCTTTGCTTTTGGCGGCTTTTATAATATATGTTTTATTGCTTTGCTATTTACTTTTTTTTGCTGAGAGCTTTGGACGCGGACATATACCTGATGGCTATGACAGGGTAAATCTTATTCCGTTTAGAGAAATACAAAGATTTATAATAAAATGGAAAAGTGTAGGAGCTTTAAGTGCTTTATTAAACACAATCGGAAATGTTATCGGATTTATTCCTTATGGAATTTTTATTCCTATACTTTTTGCAAGAACCGATAGCTTATTTAAGCTTCTGCTGATAGGATTTTTATCAAGTCTTACGATCGAGACAATTCAGCTGATATTTGATGTGGGCGTTTTTGATGTGGATGATCTTATATTGAATACATTAGGTACGATTTCGGGCTACGGATTGTATAGGGCTGCAAAGAAAATAGCAAGCTACGAAAGGAAAAGAAATGAAAAGAGCACATAGATATTCTGTGGTAAAAAAGCCTGTTTCAAAAACAGGAAGGTTTTCTGTGATATTAGCATTGATATCTGCAGCCGCATTTGTTTTTTGCATACTTGATTCCGCTATAATGGGCGGTGAGGGCCAGACGTATATAGGTGCAATAGGTCTTGCGGCAATGCTTATTGCTCTTTACGGCTGTGTATTAAGCTTTAAGGAAATGTCAAGAAAAAAGAAGGGCAATAAAATGCTTTTTGCAGGAGCTATTTTATGTGGAGTTTTGTTTATGGTTTGGGCTGCTGCATTTATCGCCGGAATAAAGGGATGAAACAAGGAAGCTTAAAGCAAGTCGGTATATTTGATTAAAATGATGCAATAAAAGTGCAGGAAATGAGGTAAAAATGGATCTGGAACGGTTTGAAAAACAGAAGAATTTTATATTAGAAATAGATAAGGAAAAGGAAATTTTCAGGCAGACACATTTAAGCTGTACAGACAGAAGAGAAAATGATTCTGAGCATGCATGGCATATGGCTATAATGGCATGGATTCTTTCGGAATATTCAAATACAGATATTGACCTTTTAAAAACGATAATGATGATACTGACCCATGATTTGGTAGAGATTTATGCAGGCGATACATATGCATACGATCAAAAGGGAAAGGAAAGCGAGAAGGAAAGAGAAAACAAGGCTGCAGAAAAAATATATTCAATGCTTCCCAAGGATCAAGGGAATAAGCTTAGGGCATTATGGGAGGAATTTGAAGCCTATGAGAGCCCGGAAGCACGATTTGCACATACAATGGATAATTTTCAGCCAATGCTTTTAAATGACAGCAATGACGGAAATGACTGGAAAACTCATGGAATTGCCAGAGCTCAGGTTGAAAAAAGGAATGAAAAGACCGGTACAGGCTCAAGAGAAATCTGGGAATTTATGCAAACGGTTATAGATAAGCATGTACAAGACGGCAGTCTGAAGGAGTAAAAATGCAATTTGATGAGTTAGAAGAAAGATTGGAATTGTGCTGCTATAGATTGAGGCAGATTCCCAGGGAAAAGAATATAAAAGCTCCATTTGACGATTTTTTTCAAAAAGAGGCATGCTTTTTAATTAAAATGCTGGATATAAAGGAATGGCTGGAGAATGAAGGTGAGAAGTCACTTGAAAGTCTTTGTGACATAAATTACAGCATGTATAATGAGCTTTTTGAGGAAAATTATTCTGTATGCTATGGAAATCCGGATTATTGCTGCCATGTAATGGGAGATGAATACGGAAGGCTTTTCAGTTTGTTATACAGTGAGCTGAGAGGAGTCATAGTATATATATATGAAGGCAGAATATGGGATCTTGTTATTTCGTTAGAGCTTTTTTTGGAATGCTATGTAGCCTTTGAGGATGAAGAAGTAAGCATAAGAAGCTTGAGACTTATCCTTGAGAATTATTTTAAGGATTACTGCAGTGAATTTATAGATCACAGGATTGCCGAAATGGTTGACCCTTCACTTGATTTTGCGGCAAAGATTATTATGGAGTCGGATCTTAGCGATATTCGATATCTTTATTCATTTGGAGAATATATTTCTTCTGATGAGATTGAGACCGCAAAATTTTTGAATACGATGCCGCAGGAAGAAATTGACAAAATGGCTTCTACATATACAGAAGGCTATCGTATAGGATTTATTACAACAGGAAAAGATATATCAAAAAAGAAAACTGTAAATATCAGGTACTCCCTCGGATTTGAAAGAATGGTAAAAAGTGCGATTAAGCAGTTTAATGAGATGGGACTTAAACCTGTTATATATAGGGCAGCAAGCCATCAGGTAAACAAAAAATCAGTGCGGGTCGGATATTTCGGAGCTGATCCTAATCCTCAGTTTAGCTTTGATCATCGAAATGACGAGGCTTTATTTTTGGACGAAAAATTTGTTACGAAAAAGCTTTCGGCAATGCATGAGGCTTTCGAAAAGCGAAAGGAGCTCAGCAATTGCCACGGAGGCCCGGCATGTATTGAAATTTTCGGAGAAAAACCATTTGTTCCCGAGGTAAAAAAAACCTGCTTTAAGCTTAGCAATGAGCAGCAGGAATTAAAGGTAAAATATAATACTCAGGCTGCACAGCTTACAAACAGATATATCATCGGCGAGGAGAGAAGCTTTACAATCATTGCATATCCGATCCCAAAGATAGCTGACGGAGATAATAAGCTTTATTCTGAAATATTTAAAGAGATAGTCAGGATCAATACCTTGGATTACAGAACCTATCAGAGTATTCAGCAGAAAATCATTGATGCCTTAGATAAAGGCGAGATGGTACATATAAAGGGAAGAAATGGCAATGAAACGGATTTGAAAGTTGAGCTTAATAAGCTTGCCGATCCGTTAACTGAAACAAATTTCGAAAATTGCGTTGCTGATGTAAATATTCCGGTTGGAGAGGTATTTACTTCACCTGTACTTAAGGGGACAAATGGAATTCTTCATGTTTCTGAGGTATATTTGAACGGACTCTTGTATAAAAATCTTCGCATTTGGATCGAAAACGGAATGACAACGGATTATTCATGCGATAATTTTGAAGATCCGGCTGAAGGAAAACGTTATATTGAGGAGAATATTCTTTTCAGACATCCGTCACTTCCGATTGGGGAATTTGCGATTGGCACAAATACCACGGCATATGCCATGGCTAAAAAATATAAGATTGCGGAAAAGCTGCCTATACTTATTGCGGAAAAAATGGGACCGCATTTTGCTTTTGGAGATACCTGCTACAGTTGGGAGGAGGATATTGTGACATATAATCCCGACGGTAAGGCTATTGTGGCAAGAGAAAATGAATGCTCAATGCTTAGAAAGACAGATCCTTCAAAGGCGTATTTTAATTGTCATACAGATATAACTATCCCGTATAACGAGCTTGATTATATTTATGCAGAGGATAAAAACGGAAAAGAAATTTATATAATTGATAACGGAAGATTTGTATTAAAGGGATGCGAGGAGCTGAACAAGCCTATAGATGAGCTTTAAGCATCGGTCATAGCGAATTTTTACATTGTACACAGATACAAAAAAGGATATAATACTAAAGTTGATTTTACCCTGAAATTTTGGAGGAACAAATGAAAAAAGGAATAATAAAAACACTGAGCATCGCAGTTGCATTTGCGGCAGCTGCAGCTTCACTTGCAGGATGCGCAGGTGATGAAAAGATAAATTCAGAGGAAACGGCCATTGTTGTTAACGACGAAGAAATCCCGCTCGGAGAGGCCAATTTTATTTTAAGACATCAGCAGTCACAGACATATTATTATATGCAGATGATGGGATTGTCATCGGGTTCATTGTGGAGCGGTGAAGCTGATGATGGCAAAACCTATGGAGACTCACTGAAGGAAAGTGTTTATGATGATATCGTACAGACTGTTATTGCAAGACAAAAGGCAAAGGATGAGTATGGAATAACACTGACAGAGGATGAGCAGTCTACGATAGATGAAACAGCTCAGAGCTTTATGGATGCGAATCCAAATGCAGAGGAAGAGTTGGGAATAACATTGGAGCAGCTGAAGGATGTACTCAGCATGTATACATACCTGAATGACGTTAAGCCATATCTTATACAGGATGTAGACACAGACGTATCAGATGATGAGGCAGCACAATGCAAGATCATTTATGCACGTATAAAAAAGAATTCGGATGAAACAACTGATGACAGCACATCTGAGGTTTCATCTGCAGCATCAAGCAGCGAGGATGATACAAAGACAAATGATCAATTATATGCAGAAGCAGAACAGGTTCTTGCAAAATTCCAGGAAGCAGGAGATATAGACGGTGACGCGGCAAATGAGCTTGCGGACAGTGTAGATGAGGATTTCTATGCAATGTCATATTCATACGGCTCTGACGATACCTCATTTTCATCAAGTGTAAAGGAGGCAGCAGCTACACTTTCCGACGGTCAGGTATATGATCAGGTAATAGATGATGACAGCTACTATTATATTGTAAAAATGGTTTCTACATTTGATAGAGAGGCAACCGATCAGAAAAAGGAAAGTATAATTTCCGAAAGAAAAACAACAGCAATAAATGATACGCTTTCAAGCTGGCAGGATGAAGCAACAGCAGAAGCTAAGAGCTGCTGGAATAATCTTACGGTAAATGATAAGGATGTATATACAATGCAGCAGACGACAACATCAACAACGTCAACAACATCCGAAGCTGCAGATACAACATCCAAGAGTGCATCTTCGACATCTGCCGAAAGTGCATCGACAGAGGTCACGGCTTCATCAGCATCTAAAAGCGAATAATGGCAAATTAAGGATTTAATATGTATAATAATCTTTTTACTATAGGAAAATTGACCATACACAGCTATGGACTTATGGTAGCCATAGGAATTCTTGCAGCTTACTTTACTGCGGAATATCGTGCCAAAAAGCAGGGACTTGATTATGAAAGAGTATTTGGACTTGTTATATGGTGTGTGATATTTGGATTTCTTGGATCTAAAATATTATATTTTATTACGATATTCGATCAGATTATAATTGATCCGTCAATAATGATACGGTCGCTTGCAGACGGATGGGTGGTTTATGGCGGAATAATCGGTGGAATACTTGGCGGTTTTTTGTACTGCAGAAAATATAAATTGCCGTCACTTAGATTTTTTGATATAGGCCTTTCAAGCGTAGCGCTTGCGCAGGGTTTTGGACGTATAGGCTGCTTCCTTGCGGGCTGTTGCTACGGAGTAGAAACTAAGAGTTCATTTTCTATAACATTTACGCATTCGGATTTTGCACCGAATAATGTTTCGCTTGTTCCGACTCAGCTTATATCAAGTGCACTGGATTTTTTACTTGCTTTTTTCCTTATATTGATAAGCAAAAGAAAAAAATATAAGCCGGGTCAATGCACGGGACTATATCTTATTTGCTACGGTATCGGGCGGTTTATACTCGAATTTTTCAGAGGAGACCTTATTAGAGGAAATGTAGGGGCATTGTCTACATCGCAGTTTATTTCGATATTTATTGTTGTTGCCGGAGTTGTATTCTTTTGTATATGTACAAAGGCAATGATAAAGACAAGGAAGCTTAGAGCATGCATATTTGACCTTGACGGAACACTTCTGTATACACTCGATTCAATAGCAGCGCCTACGAATGCAGCATTAAAGGAGTATGGCTTTGAGGGACAGCCGATAGAAGCCTATAAGCAGTTTGTAGGTGACGGCTACAGAAATTGCGTTAAACGCGCGCTTATTGCAGCAGGAGATACGGAGCTTTTAAAAGAGGATGAGGTCTATGCATACGGAAAACGCCTTTATGACGAAAATCCGATGTATGAGGTGAAACCGTTTGACGGAATGAATGAGGCTCTTTTAAAGCTAAAGCAGAATAAAATCAAGCTGGCGGTTTTAACCAATAAGCCGCATGAATCGGCAATAACCGTGGTAGAGCATTTCTTTGGAAAGGAAACCTTTGACTTTATAAGAGGGCAAATAGATGGTAAGCCGTTCAAGCCCGATCCTGCCTGTGCGAATGATATTTTAAAGGAATTTAACGTAAAGCCTGAGGAATGCGGATATTTTGGTGATTCAAATACAGATATGCAAATGGGTAAGAATGCAGGCTTTTATACGGTAGGTGTACTTTGGGGCTATCGAAGCAGAGAAGAGCTTGAAGAAAATCATGCAGATATTATAATAAAAGATATAAATTTAATACCGGAGGTATGCTCATGGGAGAATATTCAGAGGAATGTTTAAAGTGTTTTCTTGAAAATCAATCACAGCTTTTTGACGAACCTGTTGCAGAAACTTTGGAGCAGGCTGAGGAATTCCTAGAGGATTGTATGGCGGTAATCGTAAAATCAATATCCGAGGTAAGAGAATATTTCGATGAAAACGGAATGGATGTTGATGGTATGAGCGATGATGAGATTGAAGAACAAGCAGAAGTATTTGCACTTCCGGATGGAACATATCTCATCGTAGAGGCTTGAGTAAAAAGGGTGTCTCGCATTTGTATGCGAACACCCTTTTTATCTTTGTAAAAAAGACAACATATACTATAGATATATTTTTAAACTTAAGAAATAAAAAACGAATAACAATATATCTGAAAAATATAGAAAAAATTTGTAAATTATAGTTACAATGACGGAAAAGTATTGTAAATTCAAATATTTAGTCTACAATATATACTAAAATACATTTACTGACAGCTTGAGAATGGATAATGTGTATGATAAGCTTAAACTGATTTTGAATCATAGCCTAAAACACGCGCGAATATAGGTAATGGTAAGGCAAAAAGAGGTTTTATCGGGGGTACGTGCTAATGGATAATTCTGTAATATGGTATGCTGTCTTGGCAGTGGTAGTAGTAGCATTAATTTATGTCCTGTTTAATTTTTTTAAGGTTAAAAAAATGGACGAGGGCAATGAGGAGATGGTAGAGATGGCGGCTATCATCAGAAGCGGAGCCAATACTTTTTTGAAGGCAGAGTTTAAGGTTATTATTTTGGTCGCTATTATAATAGCGGTTGTTTTCAGTTTATTTGTCGAGACAACGAGCGGAATAACGTTTCTTCTGGGCGGTTTGATGAGCAGCCTGGTATGTGTTATAGGAATGAAGAGCGCAACATATGCGAATGTCCGCACGGCAAATAAAGCCAGAGAATCGCTTTCGATAGGAGAAACTGTAAAGGTTGCTCTTTGCGGAGGAAGTGTAAGCGGTATTTCCGTGCAGGCATTTGGAATTCTTGGCCTTATAATTGTTTTGATTATTTGGGGCGTTGATGCAAATGCGACAGGTCATGGCCTGATAGCTAATCTTGAATGTAATCCATCAATAATGAGGGTTACTACATATTCATTGGGCTGTTCGATTGTAGCAATGTTCAACAGAGTAGCGGGAGGCAATTATACAAAGGCGGCAGATATATCCTCGGATATACTTGCGAAAATACGTCACGATATGCCTGAGGATGACAGCCGTGTACCTAATGTAATAGCTGATTTTATAGGTGACAATGTAAACGATATTGCAGGCAATTGTTCGGATCTTCTTGAAAGCTTTGTTGCAACTATAGCAGCATCTATTATGATTGCGGTTACACTATTTATAAATACAAGTGTTCCGATTTCTCAGGAATTATTTAATAAAATGGTTTTGTTCCCGGTAATTCTTTCGGGTGTAGGGCTTATCGGATGCCTTCTTGGAATGAGCTATGCAGCAATAAAGAAAATGGGAAATGACCCGTCTAAGGAGCTTAATATTGCGACCTGGCTTTCGGCAGGGATTACAATTATTCTAAGCCTTATAGTAGCTTATTTCCTTTTTGGAAATGGTGAGACACTTTATTCGGATCTTAAATGCGGATGGCTTTCACCTTGGATTTCAAGCGTGCTTGGTATTGCAAGCGGCATAGCAATAGGAAGCATTACGGAATATTATACAAGTGATAAATATAAGCCTACCAGACAGCTTGCGCAAATGGCAACTGAGGGAGAAGCCTTTGTTATCACAAAGGGTGATGCTATAGGCTCCAGATCGTGCCTTCTTCCTATACTTATAATCGGTATTGCCCTTTTTGTTTCTGGAGAGATTTCGGGAACATATGGAATTGCGATCTCAGCACTGGGAATGCTTTCATTTGTTGGCGCTACGGTTTCGATTGATGCATTTGGACCGATAGCGGATAATGCGGGAGGCTTAGCTGAGTCATGTCATCTTGATCACGAGGTCAGGATTATCACGGATAAGCTCGATTCTGTCGGAAATACGACAGCAGCTATCGGAAAGGGCTTTGCAATAGGCTCTGCCGCCTTTGCAGCAGTATCGCTTATTGTGTCATATGTCGGAAATCTTGATCTTCAGCCCGGCATTACAGGTGCGGATGTTCCGGTTTTAAATATTGCAGCATTTACCGTTATTGCCGGTGCTCTTATAGGCGGCGCTTTGATTGAATATTTTTCGGCTATTCTTACAGACAATACTATAGAATCGGCAAAGCTTATGGCGGATGAGGGTGACAGGCTGTTGTCTATACCCGGAGTTCTTGAAGGTACAGTAAAGCCTGATTATAACAAGCTTATACATATGGCAGCGAATCAGGCACTGAAAAAAATGCTGCTGCCTTCAGTGCTTGCACTTTGTATTCCTGTAATTGGAGGATTTATTTTCGGAGCATATTTTGTAGGCGGAATTCTTATCGGAGCAACAATTGTTGCAATACCGAGAGCACTCTTTATGGGAAATTCGGGAGGCGCCTTTGATAATGCGAAAAAATATATTGAAAGTGAAGCTATAGAGGGACATGGAAAGGGATCGGAAGCGCATAAGGCTGCCGTTACCGGAGATACGGTAGGTGATACAAGAAAGGATGTTGTAGGAGTTGCGCTTGATATTTTTATAAAAAGCATGTCAACAGTGGCAAATACACTTCAGGTTCTGTTTACTACAATTCATTTCATGGGATAAGAAAAAAGCTTAAGGGTTCGATAATGGGCCTTTAGGCTTTTTTATATAGCAATTTCGGTATGGCATTTTGTTTGACAAAATAATATCGGTTGTTTATTATTGACTAATGCAGTGCCGGAATATTAAAGAAATAAATGTCGAATAAAACTGTTTTAAGGTAATACGAAAAAGGAGATTTAACACATGAAGAAGAAAATAATCATAGCAGCGTGTGCAGTTGCAATAATTGCTACATTTACAGGCTGTGCAAGTAATACAAGTACAAAGATATCAAGCAGTGTTGCTATGGCAAATCCATGGGAGGAATATAAAACACTCGATGAGGCAAAGGAGGCTGTCGGCTTTGAAATAACTCTTCCAGAGGCTTGGTCTGATGCAGATGATGCTGTTTACAGAGTGTGTGCCGGTTTAAATGAAATTGAGGTTCAGATCAACGACGGAGAAGATCTTGTAAGAAAAGCAAAGGATGATGGGGATATCAGCGGTGACTACAATGAATATGCTTCGGAAGAGAAGGTTACAGTAGGAGACGTCACAGCGACATTTAAGGGTGAGGATAAGGATTCGGTTAGTCTTGCAGTCTGGACATCGGGAGATTATTCATATTCTATAAGTCTTTCGGATGCGGTATCCGCAGATGAGATGCAGAAGCTGGTGGAGGCTCTTAAGTAATCTTTAATAAGAAAAAACCTTTTGACAATGGTAACATAAAAAAAGGATCAATAATTGCTGTTTTGCACAATTATTGGTCTTTTTTAGTTAGCAATGTTTAACTTTTTTTTATTGACTTTTAATAAATAAATGGTATAGTTAGCAGTGTCAAACTTTATGTGACCGTAATATGTAATTTGCAGAGAGGGGGAAGAAATGTTACCTTTAACATTTGCAAAAACAGGCAATAGTATTTTAGTTGCCAGAATATCGGGAACACCGGATATGAAAAAGCATTTAGAGGATCTTGGATTTGTTGTAGGAACACAGGCTGAGATCGTAAGTGCCGCCGGAGACGGAAATGTTATCGTTAATTTGAAGGGTTCAAGGCTTGCAATTACGCAGGAGATGGCTCGGAAAATAATGGTAGATATGAAATAATAAAAGAAAGGGAATTCAATGAAGACACTTAGAGATGTTAAGGTCGGTGAGACCGCAGAGGTTTTGAAAATTCATGGAACTGGTGCTCTTAAACGCCGAATCATGGATATGGGAATAACAAAGGGAACTCAGATATATGTTCGCAAGGTTGCTCCCCTTGGAGATCCTGTTGAAATAACAGTACGTGGATATGAATTGTCACTTAGAAAAGAAGATGCTGATATTCTCGAGATGAAATAATTTTAGAAGGGGGATTTAATTTCATGAGTATCAAGATTGCCTTGGCAGGTAACCCAAACTGCGGCAAAACAACATTGTTCAATGCATTAACCGGCAGTAATCAATATGTAGGCAACTGGCCCGGTGTTACTGTAGAGAAAAAGGAAGGAAAGCTTAAGGACAACAAGGATGTTATCATCCAGGATTTGCCCGGAATATATTCTCTTAGTCCATATACTCTTGAAGAGGTTGTTACACGTAATTATTTGGTTAATGAAAAACCGGATGTTATTCTTAATATAGTTGACGGTACAAATATAGAGCGTAACCTTTATCTTACAACACAGCTTGTTGAGATTGGTTTACCTGTTGTTTTAGCCATCAATATGATGGATGTTGTTCGGAAAAACGGAGACAACATTAATATTTCAGAGCTTAGCAAGGAGCTTGGATGCAAGGTTATTGAGATTTCTGCCTTAAAGGGAGAAAATGTCATGGCTGCAGCAAACGCCTGTATTGAAATAGCAAAGTCTAAGAAAAAGCAGGAACTGCCTCATGTATTCCATGGACCTGTAGAGCATGCAATTGCGCATATTGAAGAGTCAATTGAACCTTTTGTAGACAAGGCAGAGCTTCGTTGGTATGCAATAAAAGTTTTCGAAAGAGATGAAAAAGCTCTTGAAAATGTAAAAATTTCAAGCGAATTAAAGACGCATCTAGAGGAGCATATCGTTGCATGCGAGAAGGAAATGGATGATGATTCCGAATCCATTATTACAAACCAGAGATATGATTATATTACAGATATAATTTCAAAAACAGTTAAAAAGAAAAGACAGCACGGAGAGTTATCGGTTTCTGATAAGATTGACAGAATCGTTACAAACAGATTTCTTGCACTTCCTATATTTGCCGGTGTAATGTTCTTGGTTTATTATATCGCGGTAACAACTGTAGGTACTGTCGTTACAGACTGGACAAATGATGTTCTCTTTGGAGAATGGATAACAAATGGTGCAACCGCTCTTATGGATACACTTGGTGCATCTGACTGGGTAAGATCACTTGTTGTAGACGGAATAATAGCAGGTATAGGCGCACCTATCGGATTTGTTCCTCAGATGGCTATCGTATTCCTTTTCCTGAGCTTCCTTGAGGATTGCGGATACATGGCTCGTGTTGCATTTATTATGGACAGAATTTTCCGTAAATTCGGTTTATCGGGAAAGAGCTTTATTCCGTTCCTTATTTCATCCGGATGCGGTGTTCCGGGTATCATGTCGACAAGAACCATTGAGTCTGAAAAAGACAGACGAATGACAATGATCACAACTACGATGATCCCATGCGGTGCTAAGCTTCCGGTCATTGCACTTATTGCCGGCTTCCTTATGGGAGGAGCATGGTGGATGGCACCTGTTATGTATTTTGCAGGTATCGGTCTTGTTGTTATCTATTGTATAATTCTTAAAAAGACAAAGATGTTTGCCGGTGATCCTGTTCCTTTTGTTATGGAGCTTCCTGCATATCATCTTCCGGGTGTAAAAAGTGTTCTCTTACATGTATGGGAAAGAGTTTGGGCATTCATCAAAAAGGCCGGTACAATCCTCTTCCTTTGCTGTACAGTTATGTGGTTCCTTGGATCGTTTGGTGTTGTTGACGGAGTATTCGGACTTGTAGATGATACAGCTAATTCTATACTTGCAGCAATCGGCGGTGCAATTGCTCCTATATTCCAGCCTCTTGGATTTGGTACATGGCAGGCTGTTGCTTCTTCACTTTCCGGTTTTGTTGCAAAAGAAGGAATTGTATCAACAATGTCACAGCTTTCATCACTTGGCGTTGCTGTGGAGGAATATGAGATGTCAATGCATGCAGCATTTGCAGCATTCTTCCCAACATCGATCGCTGCAGTTTCATTTATGTTCTTTAACTGCTTCGATTCACCGTGCCTTGCAGCTATTTCAACAACTGCTAAGGAAATGGGCAACAGAAAATATTTCTGGATGTCAATTATCTTCCAGAATGTATCAGCTTATTGCGTTGCATTGATTGTTTACCAGCTTTTCGGTACTTGGACAGGACAGATTGTATTCGGACCTGCAACAGTAGTTGCATATATCCTGCTTGTAATAGTTATCTATTTACTTGTCAGACGTGATCCGAATAAGAGAAAGGTTCAGATTGATTGATGTATTGGACCTTTTGGAGGTAAAATACGATGTTTGCTGATATTATTATTATTTCAATAATTGCTTTGATCTGTATATTATGTATCAGGTCATTGATCAAAGGGCATAAAAATGGCGGCGGATGCAGCTGCGGATGCGCAGGCTGTGCCGGCTGTGGCGGACATTGCGGCAGTGATGCGGATGTTTTGCATGGCTCTAAGAAGAAGGGAGATATAAATGCTTCAGGTAAATGCTAAAATTGATGGTATGATGTGCGGAATGTGTGAAGCGCATTGTAAAGATGCGGTAAGGCAGGCATTTCCAAATGCAAAGAAAATTTCAGCATCGGCCTCAAGCGGAGATTTGGAATTTGTTATACAGGAAAATCTACCGATTCCGGTTTTAAAGCACGAGCTCAAGGCTAAGCTTGATAGCATAGGATACAAATTATTGTCTCTTTCTGCGGCTGAGTGTGCAGAGCCCGAAAAGGAGAAAAAAGGCTTCTTTAGCAGGCTTCGTCATAAATAAATTGATAATCAAATAATCATACAGCATTTAAAGCTGTCTTTAGGACATGAAGATGTTCTGAAGACAGCTTTTATTGCATGATCTAGTCTTGTTGTATATAATGATGTGTGGGTCGGAAATTTTATTGCAAGCAAGCCTGCATCGGCTTTCTGACCTTCTTATGCCGGTAATAATTGTACCGGAGCAAATTATAATTATACAGAGGCCGGATTGAAGCTTAGATATTTTATCTGACTTTATGATGCAGCCTATGTATCAGGAAAGAGGAGGCTATGAAAAGTAAAACTATATGGTCATATCTTTTTTTGAATAAAAAGGAAACCATACTTGCACCGATATTCAAAATGCTGGAGGCGGCATTTGAACTTACTATTCCGCTTATTGTTGCAGATATTATAGATAAGGGAATATCAGGCAGAAACACATCATATATTATATTGCGAGGAATTCTAATGATTCTCTTTGGAGTTATAGGTTTCTCGTTTACTGTTGTATCGCAGTATTTTTCGGCAAAAAGTGCCATAGGTGCGAGCAGTGCGCTTAGGCAGGATCTTTTTTATCATATAAATGAACTCAATTACAGTGAGCTTGATAAAACAGGAACATCAGCACTTATCACCGGTATGACAAGCGATATTAATCAGGTTCAAAACGGCATAAATTGGGTTCTGAGGCTTTTTATGCGTTCTCCGTTTATTATACTCGGAGCGGCTATTATGGCTTCCTTTATAAGCTTGAATGCTTCATTTATTTTCTGGGGTACGATAATAGTGCTTGTATTAATTGTTTTTACAATAATGAGTATAACAACACCTATGAATGTTAATGTGCAAAAGCAGCTGGAGAGAGTAACGCGTTCATTTAGGGAAAATTTGCTGGGCGTTCGTGTAGTAAGAGCATTTAACAGACAGCAGGCAGAAAAGAATGAGTTTGCAGCAGAGCATGATGAGCTTTATACACGTCAAATTAAAGCAGGACGAATATCAGCACTTTTCAATCCGCTAACCTTTGCAGCTATTAATTTTGCAACGGTGCTTATATTGTACTGCGGTGCTTTTCAGGTAAATACAGGTATATTAACTCAGGGACAGGTAATAGCTCTTATAAATTATATGTCGCAGATTTTGGTCGAAATAATAAAATTTGCCAATGTTATAATCATGCTTTCAAAGGCTATTGCAAGCTATAAGAGAATAATGAGTATAATTGCAATTAAGCCGTCTTTGATTAACGGAGAGGATATTCTCGACAAAAATAAAGCGGTTGATATAAAGCTTCAAAATGTATGCTTTTCTTATGAAGCTGATTCGGGAAATGCAGTAGAAAATATTACATGCCATATAAAAGCAGGCTCACACGTAGGAATAATCGGAGCAACAGGTGCAGGAAAATCAACGCTTATTAATCTTATATGCAGATTCTATGAAAGGACCGCAGGAAGCATTTTGATAAATGATAAGCCTATAGAAAGCTATAAAATAGCTTCATTGACAGACGGAATATCGGTAGTACCGCAAAAGGCAGTGCTGTTTAAGGGTACACTTAGAGCAAATCTCAAGTGGGGAGAAAAAAATGCATCAGATGCAGACTGCTATGCGGCACTTGAGGATTCATGTGCGATAGATTTTGTGAATGAAAAGGGAAACGGTCTTGACCTTCCGGTTTCTCAAAACGGTAAAAATTTTTCGGGAGGACAAAAGCAGAGGCTTACAATCGCAAGAGCGCTGATAAAAAGATGCGGCTTGCTGATATTGGATGACAGCTATTCGGCTCTTGATTTTGCTACCGAATCACATATTAAAAAGTCTGTATTTACAAACAAGGGAAATTGCACAGTGCTTACAGTATCACAGAGAGTATCATCTATTCACAGCTCGGATATGATCATTGTAATGGATAATGGCCGGATTGCCGGAATCGGGACCCATAATGATTTGCTAAGGAGCTGTTCTGTATATCAGGAAATTTGCAAATCTCAGAATTTTAAAGCGGAGGCAGTATAAAATGAAAAAGAAATCTACAATCACAAAGCTGCTTTCATATATAAAACCATATAGCTTTATATTTACGGTTTCATTGCTTCTGACAGTATTATCTGTTGTTTGCTCGCTTTTTGTACCGGTAATGTCAGGTCAGGCTATAGATTATATAGTTGACAAGGGCCTTGTGGAATTTGAACAGGTATTTGATATTCTCATAAAAATGGGAATAATAATAGTGATAGGTGCTATATGTCAGTGGCTTACCGGATATATAAATAACATGATAACATTTAAGATAATAAGGGACATAAGAGAGCAAATATTTAAAAAGATACAGGAGCTCCCGTTATCTTATCTTGATTCAAAGCAGAGCGGTGAAATGCTCAGCAGATGTGTTACGGATATTGAACAGATATCAGACGGACTTTTGATGGGATTTTCCCAGGTGTTTAACGGGATATTGACTATTACCTGTACTATAATTTTTATGCTGAGAATTAATCCTATTATAACAGCTGTTGTAGTAGCTCTCAGTCCATTGTCATTTGCTCTAACAAAATTTATTGCATCAAGAACACATAATATGTTCACTCATCAGTCGATAAGCAGAGGAAACATGACAGCACTAACTGATGAAGCACTCGAAAATATGAAGCTTATCCTGGCATTTGACCATCAGGATGAAATAAAAAAGGATTTTGATGAGAAAAATAAAATTTTATCGGATTACAGTCTTAAGGCAACATTTTTTTCATCTCTCGTAAATCCATCAACAAGACTTATATATGCGGTTTTATATGCACTGATAACTATATCCGGAAGCTTTATTGTAATATCGGGAGGAATGACAATAGGAAGTCTGTCAGCCTTCTTAGGATATACAAATCAGTACTCAAAGCCGTTTAATGAAATTACAGGAACAATAACAGAATTTCAAAATGCACTTGCCTCGGCAGCACGTGTATTTGAGGTGATTGATACTCAGTCAAAGGAGGCAGATGACAGTGCATATAAACCTAAATCAGATGCCAAGGGAAGGGTTTCGATAGAGCATGTATTCTTCTCATATACGAAGGATAAACCTCTTATAGAGGATTTTAATCTTGAGGTAAATCCGGGTCAAAGAATAGCAATAGTCGGACCGACGGGATGCGGAAAAACCACACTTATAAATCTTTTAATGAGATTTTATGATGTTGACAGCGGAGTCATAAAGATAGACGGCAAAAATATCAATGATATGTCATATAAGGAAATGCGCGGACATTACGGAATGGTTTTGCAGGATATATGGCTGAAAAATGCGACTATTAAGGAAAATATAGCATATGGAAGACCGGATGCAACAATGGAGGAAATTATTGCTGCAGCAAAGAATGCATATGCACATGACTTTATTGAAAAAATGCCGAAGGGCTATGATACCATAATAGGTGAGGATGGAGGAAGCCTGTCACAGGGACAAAAACAGCTCTTATGTATAGCAAGGGTAATGCTTGATGATCCTTTAATGCTTATACTTGACGAGGCTACATCAAGCGTAGACTCGATGACAGAAATAAGGATAACAAAGGCGTTTGAAAGACTTATGGCAGGACATACAAGCTTTATAGTTGCTCACAGATTGTCTACAATCATTAATTCTGACCTTATATTGGTTATGAATGCAGGACATATAGTAGAACAGGGAACACACAATGAGCTGCTTGCTAAGAAGGGCTTCTATTATAATTTGTATCAAAGTCAGTTTGCACATTAAAGGAGAGAAAAATGTCAGATCACAGAGGAGAGCGAAATGAGCTTTTGGCTCAGCATATGATCAAGAATATTGAAGCAAGGAATATGGAGGGCTATTATGCAGCAACAAAGGCTGAAGCATTGAAAAAGGCCTTAGAGCTTATTCCGAAGGGAAGCACGGTAAGTAAGGGCGGTACATTGTCAGTCTCTGAAATAGGGCTTGTTAAGGCTTTAAGAGATGGAGATTATGACTTCAGACCTTTTGATTCATCTACTGTGGAGTCGGCTAAGGAATCTAAGAATTTTTGTATGAATGCAGATTATTTCTTATGCAGTGCGAATGCCATAACCCAGGATGGAATTATTGTAAATATAGACGGAAGATCAAACAGAGTTGCGGCTATCTGCTATGGACCCGAGAATGTTTTGATGATAGTAGGGATGAATAAGGTGACATCAGATCTTGACAGTGCAATAAAAAGAGCAAGAAATGAAGCATCGCCTATAAATGCCATGAGATTTCAAAAGACACCGTGTACAAAAACTGGATATTGCATCAATTGCAAATCACCTGATACGATATGCTGTCAGCTTCTGGTAACCAGATTTTCACGGGATAAGGGAAGGATAAAGATTATACTTGTCGGAGAAGAGCTGGGATTTTAAAGAGATATATATATAAGGTGTGAGGCATTTAAATGCTTCACACCTTTTTTGGTTAGCTGATAAAATATATTGGAATCAAAGAAGTTTTGATTCTTGCAGCATAGAAATTATTTTCCTTCTACTTCCTGCATCTTCATTGCGCGAACCTTAAGCGGAAGTCCGAACAATGTGATGAAGCCTGAAGCATCCTGATGGTCATAAAGATCACCTGTTGTAAAGGAAGCAAGAGATTCATTGTAAAGTGAGTATGGAGAGGTTGTTCCTGCTTTAATGATATTTCCTTTATAAAGCTTGAATTTAACCTCACCGGTAACATATTCCTGTGTTTTATCGACAAATGCCTGTATAGCTTCACGAAGAGGAGTAAACCATTTTCCTTCATATACAATCTGAGCGAATTGACTTCCGAGCTTTTTCTTTGTTTCAAGAGTTTCACGATCAAGGATAAGCTCCTCAAGCTGATCGTGAGCTTCCATAAGGATTGTTCCGCCGGGAGTCTCGTAAACGCCACGTGATTTCATACCAACGACACGGTTTTCAACGATATCAACGATTCCGATTCCGTTTGCTCCGCCAAGCTTGTTAAGCTCTGCTATAATCTCGGAAATCTTCATTTTCTTTCCGTTAAGCTCAACCGGTACACCCTTTTCAAACTTCATAGAAACATCGGTAGCCTTATCAGGCGCCTTCTGAGGAGTTACACCGAGTACAAGCATATGATCGAAGTTTGGCTCGTTTGCAGGATCCTCGAGCTCAAGGCCTTCATGGCTTATATGCCAAAGGTTTCTGTCACGGCTATAGCTGCTGTCTGCTTTGAAAGGAAGATGGATTCCGTGAGCCTCACAATATTCCATTTCCTCTTCACGAGAGTTCATTTTCCATAATTCAGGTAAACGCCAAGGAGCAATGATCTTAAGATCAGGAGCAAGAGCCTTGATTCCAAGCTCGAAACGAATCTGATCGTTTCCTTTTCCGGTTGCACCATGGCAGATGGCTGTAGCACCTTCTTTACGTGCGATCTCAACAAGCTTTTTAGCAATTGCCGGACGTGCCATTGAGGTTCCGAGAAGATATTTATGCTCATATACTGCACCAGCCTTTACACAGGGCATGATGTAGTTGTCGCTGAAATCATCAATAATATTTTCGATATAAAGCTTTGTTGCACCTGAGAGAGCCGCTCTTTCTTCAAGTCCGTCAAGCTCATTTCCCTGGCCGCAATCGATACAGCAGCAGATTACATCATAGTCATATGTTTCCTTAAGCCATGGAATAATGGCTGTAGTATCAAGACCGCCTGAATAAGCAAGTACAACTTTTTCTTTCATAATATATGTCCTCCTGATTGAAACTTTCATATTATAATTTATTTATGTTCTAAACAATGACATACTATACTCTTAAATTCATAGATATGCAAGATATAATTTGAATTTTCTATAAAAATTAGAAAATAAACGCATAAATATGCAAAATATGAATCTTTATGCATAAAATAAAAAGTAACAAACTTATTTCATATCCTTGAAAGTTTTGTTAAGATTAGTTAAAATAATTAAGATGATCGTTTCTTTACCGGGAAAGGAAAAGGAACAGGATGAAAAAATTAATGATCATAGCAGTAATATTACTTTTTCTGCAGGGATGTGCTACGGATAAAGAGACAGTTTTTGAGCTTAATGAGAAAGATACAGCTATAAGCAGCAATTCATATGAGACAGAAGCTAATTCGGATAATGAAATAAGCAGCAATGCTGATACTGATATTTTTGTATATGTATGCGGTGAGGTCAATTCTCCGGGTGTATATGAGCTTGAAGAGGGCAGCAGAGTGTTCGAAGCTATAGAAGCAGCAGGGGGAGCTCTTGAGGGAGCGGATCTCGACTCTGTAAATCAGGCTGCACTTCTTACTGACGGACAGCAAATAAAGATTTATTCGAAGGAAGAAATGTCAAATAATATTTCAAATAATGAAAACAATACATCCGCTTCATCCGGAAAGGTAAATATAAATACTGCAGATAAGACTCTGCTTATGACTTTGCCCGGCATAGGAGAATCAAGGGCAGGAGACATAATAAAATACAGAGATGAGCATGGCCTTTTTTCATCAATAGAAGATATAAAAAATATCTCTGGGATTAAAGATAAAATGTTTGAAAAGATTAAGGATTATATAGAAATCTGATTGGAGAAAAATATGGCGAGTAAGGTTCTTGTAGTCGATGATGAAAAGCTTATTGTAAAGGGAATACGTTTTTCTCTTGAGCAGGATGGTATGAATGTCGATTGCGCATACGATGGCGAGGAAGCGCTTGAAAAGGCCAGGCAAAATCAATATGATATCATTTTGCTTGATCTTATGCTACCCAAAATGGATGGATTTACAGTTTGTCAGCAGGTAAGAGAATTCTCGAATGTACCGATTATAATGCTGACAGCTAAGGGTGAGGATATGGATAAAATCCTTGGCCTTGAGTATGGAGCAGATGACTATATAACAAAGCCGTTTAATATTCTCGAGGTTAAGGCAAGAATAAAGGCTATCATACGCAGAACAAGAAATACAATAGTAAAGGAGCCGGAGTTAAATACACTTGAATTTTCTGATATGAAAATAGACAGAGATTCAAGAAGGGTATTTATTTCCGATAAAGAAATTAATCTTACAGCCAAGGAATTTGATGTTCTTGAGCTTATGGCGCTTCATCAAAACAAAGTATACAGCAGGGAAAAGCTTCTTGAAATGATATGGGGAAGCGAATATCCGGGAGATGTGCGAACAGTTGATGTTCATATCAGAAGACTTAGAGAAAAAATAGAAAAAACACCGGGTGAACCGAAATACGTTCATACCAAGTGGGGAGTTGGTTACTATTTCCAGGCATAAAAATACTGTTAAATATTCTTTTTTTAAAACCCTGAGATTTCGCATAGTTGTTATTATGCTGCTTTTGGGAATTGTTCCTTCAATAATAATTACAAATGCTATGATGAGCGGTTATGAAAATCTTGCCGTAACCAACAGAAGGGCCATAGTTAAAAATCAGTGTGATATGCTGTGCAACCAGCTTATAGCAGCAGACTACATGAACAATCCGACTGACGTAGCCATAAACAGCAAGATAAATATGCTTACAAGCATTTACAGCGGTCGTATACAGATTATTGATAAGGATTATAAGATTTTAAAGGATACATTCAACATCGATACAGGCAAATATATGCTTTCATCGGTTGTTATTGATTGCTTTAATGGCATAGAAAGCAATAATTACGATTCTGACAATGACATTGTTGAAATGGCAATAAAGGTTGCCGATACCAATGATGTGGATAAGGGTGTTGTCGGAGTAATGCTTATCAGCTTTACAACAAAGGAAATCAATAATACCAGATTGATACTTGAAAAAAACGGAATGCTTGTCCTTGGCATAATCATTCTTCTTATAATTATTTTCGGCCTGCTCTTTTCGGGAATTCTTGTTAAACCATTTAAAAAGATCACTAATGCGATCGAGGCAATGGCGGTAGGCTATAAGGAGGAGCCGTTGTCTGTAAATGATTATCAGGAGACCAAGCAGATTACAGATGCATTTAACAGACTTATCAAACAGGTCCGTGAGATGGATGACAACAGGCAGGAATTTGTTTCAAATGTATCTCATGAATTAAAAACACCTCTCGCATCGATGAAAGTGCTTGCCGATTCGCTGAATATGAATCCTGATGCTACCTTAGAGCAATATAAGGAATTTATGGAGGATATTTCGGCAGAAATAAATAGGGAAAATGCCATTATAACGGATCTATTATCGCTTGTTTCGATGGACAAGGACGTAACAGATCTGAATATAGAGACTACAAACATAAACGAGCTTATAGAGCTCGTAATTAAGAGATTAAAGCCTATAGCAGAGCAGAAAAATGTAGAGCTTAAGATGGAAAGCTTCAGAAATGTTGAGGCAGAGATCGATCCTACAAAAATAACACTTGTTGTATCGAATATCGTGGAGAATGCAATTAAATACAATAAGCCTGAGGGCGGATGGGTTAACATATCTCTTAATGCCGATAATAAATATTTTTATCTGACTATTTCAGATTCGGGTATAGGAATACCGGAGAAATCATTAGAGAGAATTTTCGACAGATTCTATAGAGTAGACAAGAGTCATTCCAGGGAAATCGGAGGCACCGGACTTGGGCTTGCAATTACAAAGAGTGCAATTAATCTTCACAAGGGTGCTATACGTGTCAGCAGTACCGAAAATGAAGGAACTACCTTCTCTATAAGAATTCCGCTCGTACATATGGTATAGGAGGATGAATTTGAAAAAAACAGTTGCAGGCTTGGCTGTATTTATGCTGCTGCTTTCAGGCTGTGCTCATGACGATGAATCAGGTATGAATGTTTATTACATAAATAAGGATGGAAACGGTCTGGAATCAAAAAAGGTTCAGCTTACGGATGAAAGTCCGGTCAGTGCAGCAAAGGAGCTTATAAAGGCTCTGCAGAATACAGATGATTTACCTGAGGGTACGAAATCAGTACTGCAGTCCGATATATCAATAGAAGCATGTTCTGTAGATGACAATATAATGGATATTGATCTTTCAGGGGACTATGGCTCTATGGACATAACAGATAAATTGCTTCTTACAGCAGGACTTACAAAGACTTTTGTGCAAATAGAAGGAATTGACGGAGTTAATTTCACAATAGAGAAGGAACCGCTTCTTGATCTTGAAGGAAAAGAGGTTGGAACACTTACAGCAGATGATTTTGTAATCCATATGGGAGATGAAATAAATACATACTCGAATATAGAGCTTACATTGTATTTTACGGATGTCACAGGAAAGCTTGTTCCCGAGGAAAGGACTGTTTATTACAGCAGCAGTGTTCCGATAGAGCAGCTTGTTATTCAGGAACTGATAAAGGGACCGTATGAAGGAAGCCATAATGCCATTGTTGCGCCAAATGCGACATTTTTAAATGTAAATATCCAGGAGGATATATGTTATGTCAATTTTGATGAAAGTATATCACAGGCTATGTCAGGCTATGATGCGGATAAGGCCTTAAAAGCAATGGTAAAAACACTGTCAGCAGCGTGCCATATAGATAAGGTGCAGTTTTCTGTAAATGGAGATACGGCAACAAAAATAAATGGTATAGACATAAGCAAGATTTATGAAGCTTAGATAAGTCGGAGGGAAGCAATTCATGAGGCAAAGACCTTTGTGTATTGTTTTTCTTGTACTCATAATTACAATTATTATCCTTAAGGTATCCGGGCTTTATTTTAAGGCACCGGATATCAGCAAGGATACGCAAAGCAGAATAAGCAGCGGGGAGCCGATTCTGATACAGGGCAGAGTGTCCTGCGGAGTCGAGAAAACAAACAGTATTTTATATATTCTAAATGATTCTAAAACAGAATCGTCAAAAAACAGCATTTCAGATAATCTTCATACAGTAAGAGTTTACACATCAAAAACCAATTCGATATTAAAACCAGGAACAATAATAACCGCATATGGTACTCTTGAAAAATATGAGCATGCATCAAATCCCGGAGGCTTTGATCAGCTTGAATATTATCAGGCAGAGGATTGCTTTTACCATATGTATGCATCAAAAATTACAATTAAAAAGAAAGCAGGCTTTAATTTTGACAATGCACTTTGGAGCTTTAAGGAGCAAATAAAGAAAAATATTTCGGTCAATGCAGACTATAATACAGCAGCCGTACTTGAGGCAATGGTAGCAGGAGACAAAGCTGATATAAGTAGTGATATAAAAAATGACTATTCATTGCTTGGAATAAGTCATATTCTGGCGGTATCAGGACTTCATGTCGGAATAATAGGTATGCTTATATATAAGGCTCTGCTTAAAATCATCATTAATATAAGGGCTTCGTCGCTGGGAGCGATTTTGTTTGTTGCTTTGTATGTAATGTTTATAGGAAACAGTGAATCTGCAATAAGAGCCGGAATTATGTTTACGGTATTATTTGGCGCGAAGATATTTTTGAGAAGCTATGATCCTGTCAGCTCGCTTTCTTTAGCGGGCAGTATTGTTCTTGTTATGCGGCCACTGAGCTTATTTCGAGCCGGATTTCAGATGAGCTTTTTGGCAGCCTTCGCTGCAGCATGCATATATCCGGAGCTTATAAAAAATATAAGAAATAAAAAGCTTTTAAAAAAACATAAGCGGATCAACAATGCAGCTTCCTCTGCAATACTTTGGCTGACGGTGAATTTAACTCTGCTGCCGGTCATTCTTTTTCATTATTATGAGTTTCCGTTATATTCGGTGCTTTCAAACATAATATTTGTTCCGTTTATGAGCATTGTTTTATTGCTTGGAATATTAGGAGCCCTAAGCGCATTTATATCAGGGGCTATTGCGGGTATATTATTTTTGATTCCGAGGCTTATTATAATGGCTATGTCATTTGCGGCTGATATTATAAGCAGGTTTCCGGGGGCTATGCTTATAATCGGCAGGCCTCATATGTGGCAGCTGATTGCTTCAGCAGCAGGGATTTTTTTGCTGATTTATTTCATATATAAAAAGAAAAAATTCTTTTTTAAGGCTTTTTCCGCATGTTTGATATGTGTTGTGTTTATTAAACTTCCCAAGGGATTTTTTATTACTGCACTTGATGTAGGGCAGGGCGATGGAATAGTTATAAATACGGATACGGGATGTTTTTTGATAGACGGCGGAAGCAGCAGCGAAAAAAATATATCGGAAAACTGTCTTATACCATATTTGAAGTATGAAGGAATAAGCAGCATAGAGGGAGTGTTTTTAAGTCACTTGGATTCCGATCATATAAGCGGTATAGAGGAAATGCTAAAAAAACTGGCAGATGGAGAGCTGCAGATCAAAATCAAAAAGCTTATAATGCCCTATTGGCTAAGAAACTCAAATGAAGAGGAGTTTGAAAAAATAAAAAGCTATGCGGCAATGGCGAATATTAAGATAATGTATACCTGCGCAGGTGATACGGTAAAAGCGGGCAGAGGGAGCTTCAGTATTCTTAGTCCTAAGAGGTATGATGGTCTGAAGGATAATGAGGGCTCAATGGTAATTGCCTTAAAATACGGAAACTTTAAGGCGCTGCTTACTGGTGATATAGAGGGTGATGGCGAGGAAATGCTTACGCGGACAATAGGGCACTATGACTATCTGAAGGTGGCACATCATGGTTCGAGAAATTCCACATCAGAGGAATTTTTGAAAAAGGTATCGCCTGCTGTTTGTGTAATTTCGGCACCTAAGAAAAGCTTATATGGACATCCGCATGAAGAAACAATTGAAAGAATTGAGCAGTCAGGTGCAAAATGGTATCAGACAGGAATAACCGGTGCTGTGACGGTTACGGTGAAGGAAAATAAAATAGTACTTACAACATATAAAAATTAAGAAATGACTCCGGTATCAGTTGGGAGCAAAAGGTGTTTTGCAAACGATTACCTGACAGCAACCAGGGTTTGATTTTAGCTATAACATGAGATATACTTGACACATAATTATGATTGGAGAATGGATATGGATGTCCTTTATATAGTAATTCCTGCTTATAATGAGCAAAGCAATATCAAAATGCTGATAGATGAATGGTATCCCGTTATTGAGAAGCATAACGGAGATGGAATGTCAAGAATTGTTATTGTAAATGATGGCAGTAAGGATGAAACCGCGGCAATTGTCGAGTCGGAGATAAAAGCAAGGCCATTGCTTAGGATTTTGAATAAGAAAAACGGAGGTCATGGCTCTGCGGTTATGGCAGGATATATATATGCAATCAAAAACAAAGCGGATTATATATTTCAAACAGACAGTGACAGACAGACTTTACCATCTGAATTTGAAGGCTTTTGGATCCAAAGAAACCGATTTGATGCAATCATAGGGCGAAGATACGCAAGACAGGATGGACTTCAGAGAGTTATTGTCACAAAGGTATTAAAGATAATTCTTGCATTTGTTTTCAGACGTCGTATGGATGATGCGAATTGCCCGTACAGACTGATGAAAAGAGAGGCATTAAGAGAGGCAATATCATATATTGACAATAAGGAAGTGCTTACGAATATCATGATAACAGCAATATTTTCAAAGGAAAGAAGAAGAATTTTATACAAGGATATAACCTTTAGGCCGAGACAGGGAGGAAAGAATTCACTGGATATTGCTAAGATCTCAAAAATTGGATTTGCTGCCTTGGTACGATTTAAAAGATTAGATATGAAATTTCAATAGGATTGATTAAATGAATATTATTGCCGATGATATAAAAAAGGGAGAATACAGACAAGTATATATTATATATGGCGAAGAGGCCTATATGTGCCAGACCTATAAAAAAAAGCTTATAGAATCAATAAACGCAAATCAGATGAATTTCACAAAATTTGAAGGTAAACAGTCTACTGCCGAAAAAATAATCGAAAAAAGTGAAACAATGCCTTTTTTTGCTGACCACAGGGTTATTTTGATTGAGGATTCCGGACTTTTTAAGGAAAAAGCGGATGCGCTAAGCGACTATTTAAAAAAGCTTCCTGAGTACATTATAGTTATATTTGTTGAAAAGGAGATAGATAAGCGCAGTAAGCTATATAAGGCAGCTGAGAAATATAAAGGAGTATGCGAATGCATACCGTTGTCTGACAAGGAGCTTGTGAATTGGATTCTGGTTGAGCTTAAAAGAAATAAAAAACAGATAAAAAAATCAACACTTGAAAAATTTATGAATGGTGCAGGTTCAAATTTGAACCTTATATCCTGCGAGCTGGAGAAGCTTATTGCATATATAGGAGACAGAAATGAGATAACAGCAAAGGATATAGATGATATATGCTCGAAGCAAACAGAAAACAGGATATTTGATATGATAAATGATGTTGCATCCAGCAGAAGAGCGCAGGCACTTAGAAATTATCATGATCTGCTTCTTTTAAAGGAGGCTCCGATGAAGATACTGTCACTTATAGAAAGACAATATGATCAGATGCTTAGAATGAAAGAGCTTTCAGGAGACGGATTCGGAGAAAAACTTATAGCGGAGAAATTAAAAATACATCCATATGCAGTAAAAAAGAACCTGCCGATTGCGAAAAAATATTCAATGGAGGAACTGAAAAATGCCGTTGAACAAATTGTAAGAGCAGAGGAGGATGTAAAATCGGGAAGGCTTGCGGATGCGGTCAGTGTAGAAATGATGCTGATTTCATTAAGTAAATGATAAAATATGATCGGATGCCGGATAGCTGTGCAGCTACAATAAGATATTTACAGAAAAAAACTCGGCTGATAGGACGGTTCAGCCGAGTTATATTATTTAAATATTATGCTATAGAGTTGACAGCTTTGCTTAAGCGAGAAACTTTTCTTGAAGCATTGTTCTTATGATAAATGCCCTTGCTTTCTGCCTTGTCGATAACTGAAGCAGCCTCAACTAATGCAGCCTTAGCAGTTTCAACATCCTTAGCAGCAACAGCAGCCTCAACCTTTTTTATAGATGTTTTAACAGAAGATTTAATTGATTTGTTTCTTTCTGCCTTTGTCTGAGAAACGATAACTCTCTTCTTAGCTGATTTAATGTTAGCCAAACTGCGCACCTCCTTAAATTTTTTAATATCATGCGCAGGGATTGACACGGACTTCCATACGCACACTTATATATAATATTATTGTTAATGTGTTTTGTCAATGCTTTTTTTAATAAAGAAATTCTTGACTTTTACATACACTGATATCAAAGTTAAAAAGGTATAAGGAATGCAGAAGACTTATACCATTGTTTATAAAAAGTAATTTCTTAAAAGGAGGACATATTATGTTTTGTTCGAATTGCGGTAATCAGATTGAAGACGGAAATGCATTTTGTAGCAGGTGCGGAAAGCCGTTAAATGCAGGTGTTAAGATGAACGCTGCAAATCAAAAAGACAGCAGTATAAATTCAAGACAGATAAATACAGGTGCTCAGTATTATAAGGATCAATATACGACAATAGACAGACCTGTTATCAATCGTGGGCTTACGGCTATTATCGGATATCTTGGATGGCTTGGATTCTTGATAGGGATGGTAGGCGGAGACAGAAAAGAAGGGTATGCCAGATATCATCTTGGTCAAGCCTTGATTATGAATATTATGTTTAGTATCTCGGCAGTATTGTATTTCATAGGTTCAATTATGCTGAATAGCGGACATTATTATAATATTTATACTTATCGTATATCCGGAATATATGTTGCGGGAGTCATACTTACACTTTTAGGACTGGCTGTAATAATATATACATTTGTATGTTGGCTGATAGATCTTATAAGAGCGTGCAAGGGAAGCGTAAAACCGCTTCCGATTTTTGGAAGAATCAGAATACTAAAGTAATATAATCAGATGAGGACAGACAATGAGCACTGAAAATATACAGGAAAGATTTTTGCGATATGTTCGGCTCAATACATCAAGTGATGAAAAAAGTGACAAAACACCATCAACGAGCAGACAGTTTAAATTGGCTGATATGCTGGTGGAGGAGCTGAAAAAAATCAAAATAGAAGCACAAAGGGATGACAGATGCTATGTATATGCACACATTCCTGCAACTAAGGGCTTTCAAAATGCACCGTCCATTGGCTTTATAGCTCATATGGATACGGTTCTTGATTTTACGGATAAAGAGATAAAGCCGATTATTCACGAAAAATATGACGGCGCAGATGTTGAGCTTAAGGAAGGCGGGATAATACTTTCCAATAAGGAGTTCCCGCATTTGGCTTCTCTTTCATACAGGACACTTATAACAAGTGACGGAAATACGATTCTTGGAGCAGATGATAAAGCAGGTATTGCCGAAATAATGACTATGGCAGAGAGAATTTTAAATGAAGATATTGCTCACGGAAGAATTTCAATTGCGTTTACTCCGGATGAGGAGATAGGCAGAGGGGCTGATTATTTTGACATTAAAGGCTTTGGCGCAGACTTTGCATATACAGTTGACGGTGGTGCCGAGGGGGAAATTGAATATGAAAACTTTAATGCCGCATCGGCAAGGATAGTATTTAAGGGAGTAAATGTACATCCAGGCGATGCAAAAAATATTATGATAAACGCATCTGATATAGCTTCAGAATTCAATATGATGCTTCCTAAAGAAGAAAAGCCGAGATATACAAGCGGATATGACGGCTTTTATCATCTTACCGGAATGAAGGGAGATGTCTCCGGTGCAGAGCTTGAATACATTATAAGAGATTTTGATAAGGAAAAGCTAAACAAAAGATTAGATAAAATAGCTGAAATAGAAGCCATGTTAAATAAAAAATATGCGACAGGTACCGTAAAGGCTAATATAAAGCTTCAGTATGAGAATATGGCTGAGATAATAAAAAAACACAGCCATTTGATAATTAATGCAAAGATGGCTGCAGTAAGAGCAAATGTAACACCGATAGTTAAGCCGATAAGAGGCGGAACTGACGGTGCGAGACTTAGCTATATGGGTCTGCCGTGCCCGAATCTCGGAACGGGCGGATATGCGTATCATGGACCGTTTGAGCATATAACGGTTGAAGGCATGAATAAAACAGTTGATCTTCTTGTTAATCTTGTAAAAATTTATTCGGGAAGTGAGGATATGGACTGCAGCAGATAAAAATGGGGGTGTCGCATTAAATGCATAATGCGACACTCCCATTTTTTTATATGAGCAACTGGTGAAGTGGTTT